>CAYZMR010000115.1:0-11839 GCA_964479515.1 uncultured Hyphomicrobiales bacterium
CTCGCGGCGTGGCTGATGTTGCCGGCCGTGTCCTGCTCCTCGATCGTGACCGTGTGGCTGCCGTCGGCCGAACCGTCCGTGGCAAACGTGGGTGCCGTGGCGGAGAAATGCACGCCATCGGTCGAATAGAGCAACACATCGCCCGAGGCCGGCGCCGGATAGGTGATGGTTGGATCGGTGGTGATGTGGTCGCTGCTCGATGCGCCCGTGTCGTGCGCCAGCACCGGCGCCGCCGGCGTTGCCGGCGCGGTCGTGTCGAGGGTGAAGGCCAGGTTCGACGTGCCGGAGATGTTATCGGCCGTGTCCTGTTCGGCGATCGTGACGGTGTGCGGTCCGTCGGCCGAGCCGTCGGTAGCAAAGGTCGGCGCGGTGGCGGAGAAATGCACGCCGTCGGTCGAATAGAGCAGCGTGTCGCCCGCGGCCGGCGTCGGGTAGCTGATGCTCGGGTCGCTGGTGATGTGGTCACCGCCCGACGCGCCGGTGTCGTGGGTGAGCGTCGGAGCCGCCAGTGTACCGGGTGCGACCGTGTCGAGCGTGAAGGTGAGGCCCGCCGAAGGACCGCTGGCGTCGCCGACCGCGTCCTGCTGCTCGATCGTGACGGTGTGGCTGCCGTCGGCCGAGCCGTCGGTGGCAAACGTCGGTGCCGTGGCTGAAAAGTGCACGCCGTCCGTCGAATAGAGCAGCGTGTCGCCTGATGCCGGCGTCGGATAGGTGATGGACGGATCACTGGTGATGGTGTCGCCCGGCGTGCCGGTGTCGTGCGCAAGAACCGGGGCGGCCGGCGCCGACGGCGCGGCGGGCGAGAGCTCGAAGGCGCCGAGATCGGCCGCGCTGCCGTCGGCATTTGGCACCGCCGGCAGGTCGACGCGCGTCTGTCCGCGCTCATCGGTCGCGGGCGCGGACGAATCGGACGCATCGAGTGCCGGATTGCTCGCGTCAATCTTGAGCGCGATGGTCTGCGTCAAGCCGCCATTGTTGGCGAGCGCACCGGTCGCGAACACGTCGGTCGACGCGATGCCCGTGTGCTGCGAGACGCCGTCGATGCTGTACGTGTCACCGACGATGTTGCCGCCGGCGAGATTGAGCGTTCCGAACCGGTGGATATCAGCGCCAATTGGGGCGGTATTGCCGATCACGATGCTGTTGGTCAGCGTCGCGACGCTCGGGTCTTCGATGCCGCCGCCAATTACGGCGCTGTTGCCGGACACCGTGACGTTGGTCAGTGTCACGATGCCGACTGCGTTGTCGATGCCACCACCAAAGTTGGCGGCGCTGTTGCCGGATAGCGTGACGTTGGTCAGTGTCACGGTGGCGCCGCTGTTTTCGATGCCGCCACCGCTGTTGACGGCGCTATTGCCGGATAACGCGACGTTGGTCAGCGTCACGGTGCCGCCGGCGCTTTCGATGCCGCCGCCATTGCCCGCGCTGTTGCCGGACAACGTGACATTGGTCAGCGTCGCGATGCTGTCGTTATAGATGGCGCCGCCAAGCGCAGCGCTGTTGTCGATGACGGTCGAGTCCGTCAGCGTGAGCGACGCGCCATGGGAGTAGATGCCGCCACCGTTGGCGTTGCCGGCATTGCCGTCGCGGATGACCAGGCCGTCGAGCGTCGCATTGCCGGTGCCGGTGATCTCGAACACCCGGCTGGCATTGTTGCCGCTGACGGTGATGTCCCCGGCGCCCTCGATGGTGAGTGTGCTGGTGATGAGCAACTCGGTGCCGCCCAGCGTGATCGTGCCGGACAGCCCGGACGCGAACGTGATGACCGCATCGGTCGTCGTGTCGGCGAGCGCGATCGCCTCGCGCAGCGAGGTTTGGCCGTCGTTGGGATCCACGACGTCGGCGAGCGTCGTGACCACGATCGAATGCGAGGCCTCGTAGGCGCCGAGGTCCGAGATGTTGGCGCTGTTATGGGCGACGCCGGGAACATCGGTGCGCGAGAAGCCGCGCGCATCCGTCACCGGTGCGGAACTGTCAAGTCCGGCATCGAGCGCGACATTGGAAGCCGATGTGTTCAGCGCGATGGTCTGCACCGGCCCGCCATTGTCGGCGAGATGGCCGCCCCCGGTCGTGCCGTCGATCGCGGCGAAGACGTCGCTCGCCGTGATGCCTGTCTGCGTCGAGACCCCGTCGATGCTGTACGTATCGCCGACGATGTTGCCGCCGGCGAGATTGAGCGTTCCATTCTGGACGATATCAGCGGCCACGAAGGCGCTATTGCCGATCACGATGCTGTTGGTCAGCGTCGCGGTGCCGTTGTTGTAGACGCCGCCGAAGCCGCTGGCGCTGTTGCCGGACACCGTCACATTGGTCAGCGTCGCGGTGCTGTCGTTCTGGATGCCGCCGGCTGTAAAAGCACTGTTGCCGGACACCGTCACATTGGTCAGCGTCGCGGCGCCTTCGTTGTAAACACCGCCGCCAAAATGGGCGGCGGTGTTGCCCGACAGCGTCACATTGGTGAGTGTCGCGATGCCGTAATTGAAGACGCCGCCGCCGCTACCCGCGCTGTTGTCGGTGACCGTCGAGTCCGTCAGCGTAAGCGCGCCGGACACATCGATGAGGATGCCGCCTCCGGTCGCGTTACCGCCGCCGTCGCGGATGACCAGGCCGTCGAGCGTCGCATTGCCGGTGCCGGCGATCTCGAACACACTGCCGGCATTATTCCCGCTGACGGTGATGTCCGGCGTGCCGTTGTGGTCGACGTCGCCCTCGATGGTGACCGCGCTTGAGATCAGCAGCTCGCCGCCGAGCGTGATCGTCCCGCCGGCGAGATTCGACGCGAAGACAATCGTGTCACCCGAGGAAGCGGCGGCGATCTCGTCGCGCAGCGAGCCCGCGCCGCTGTCGTTGAGATTGGTAACCGTGAACGTCGCCATTGCCGCCAATCCAGAAAAAGGCACGCCGGACAGGGGCTGACGGGCGAGCTTGTGACGAAGACACCCCGGCGGCATTGCGCCGCCGGAACCGAGACCCAAGGTCAATGTTCTTTGGGACCGCGGACGCGCCACTTCCCCGTGCGGACGCAGGCAAACCCGCGACCGGGACGTTTTCGTTAACGAAACGTCACCAACAGCATAATGTCCCGTTATGACGGTTGTCGATCAATTTGCCAGCACCTGCGGCCCACTGCGATGCCGAATTTGAAGAGCGGGTCTAAACGGATCGGCGCATGCTTGCGCGACTTGCGACGCGGCCCGCCGACATCTCCGGCCGGGCGAGCACCCCGCCGGTCATCGGCCGCGGCGCGCCGGTGGTCGTGGGGAACGAGAGCGGCAAGCCGCGCAGCGTCCGCACCGCCAGGAACGCGAAGGCCTGCGCTTCGAGAAACTCCGTCGACCAGCCGGCCTGATCGGCGGTTTCGATCGGCGTCGGCGCGACGCGCTCGGAGAGCATCGCCATCAGCGTCGCGTTGCGCGCGCCGCCGCCGGCGACGATCCAGCTTGACGGCCGACGCGGCAGCATCTCGATGATGCGCGCCGCGGTCGCGGCGGTGAGCGCGGTCAGCGTCGCTGCGCCGTCTTCCGTGCTTTTGTCGGCAAGGCCCGCGTGCTGCGGCACCCAGGCGCGGAAGTCGTTGCGATCGAGCGACTTCGGGGCGGGGCGCGCGAAGAACGGATGCGTCAGCAGGCGCGCGAGCGCGGCCTCGTCGACCCGGCCCCCCGCCGCGGCGCTTCCGTTCTCGTCGCGCGGACGGCCGGTACGCTCGCGCAGGAAATCGTCGATCAGGGCGTTGCCGGGGCCGGTGTCGCAGGCGATCAGGTCGGTTTCGCCATCGATGTAGGTGACGTTGGCGACGCCGCCGACATTGAGCACCGCGACCGGATGCGGTCGCTCAATCGCGCGCACGAGCGCGCGATGGAACACCGGGACCAGCGGCGCGCCCTGCCCGCCCGCCTGCAGATCCGCGTCGCGCAGGTCGTAAACCACAGGCAGATCGAGGCGGCGCGCGAGCGCTTCGCCGTCACCGAGTTGCACCGTGAGCTTGTCGAGCGGGCGATGCACGACCGTCTGCCCGTGGAAGCCGACGACCGCCACGTCGGACAGCGCGTGTTCGGCGAGCAGCGCCTCCACCGCCTCCGCGTGCGCGCGCGTCACCATATTTTCGGCATCGGCGAGCACGCCCGGCCGGGCGTCACGCGCGCTCATGCGCGTCGCGTCGGCAAGCGCGCGCCGCAGCAATTCGCGTTCCGCGTCGCTATACGGGCGATAGCCGGTCGGCCCGAACGCCGCGACGCGCTCGCCATCGGTCTCGATCACCGCGACGTCGACCCCGTCCATCGACGTGCCGCTCATCAGGCCGATGGCGCGCACAAAAGACATTGAACCGTTCCTTTGAATCCCAGCGCCCGACCTGATACACCGCCCCGGTCGAAGCGCCAATTTTACCCCGCGCCCGGCTAAAAGTCCGTGAAAGCCCACTGCGATGAGCGACTACAAATCAGACTTCCTGCGCGTCCTCGCCGAGCGCGGCTACATTCACCAGATCTCCGACGTCGCCGGCCTCGACGCCGCGGCGGCGGAGAAGCGCGTGGTCGCGTATGTCGGGTATGACTGCACGGCATCGTCGCTGCACATCGGGCATCTGATCTCGATCATGATGCTGCATTGGCTGCAGCAGACCGGCAACAAGCCGATCGCGCTCATGGGCGGCGGCACGACAAGGGTCGGCGATCCGTCGGGCCGCGACGAGACACGCCGGATCCTCAGCTATGAGCAGATCGACGCCAACAAGGAGTCGATCAAAGGCACGTTCAGCAAGTTCCTGACCTTCGGCGCGGGCAAGAGCGATGCCGTGATGGCGGACAACGCCGAGTGGCTCACCACGCTCAACTACATCGAGATGCTGCGCGAGGTCGGGCGCCACTTCTCGATCAATCGCATGCTGACGATGGACTCGGTGAAGCTGCGGCTCGAGCGCGACCAGGAACTGTCGTTCATCGAATTCAACTACATGATCCTGCAGTCCTACGATTTCGTCGAACTCGCCAAGCGCTACGGCTGCAATCTGCAGATGGGCGGCTCGGATCAGTGGGGCAACATCGTCAACGGGATCGACCTCGGCCGGCGCATGGGCACGCATCAGCTCTATGCACTGACCTGTCCGCTGCTGACGACCTCATCGGGCGCCAAGATGGGCAAGACCGCGGCCGGCGCGGTGTGGCTCAACGCCGACATGCTGCCGGTCTATGACTACTGGCAGTTCTGGCGCAACACCGAGGATGGCGACGTTACGCGTTTCCTCAAGCTGTTCACCACGCTGCCGCTGTCCGAGATCGATCGGCTCGCGGCGCTTAAAGGTGCAGAGATCAACGAGGCGAAGAAGGTGCTCGCCACCGAGGCGACCGCGCTGCTGCATGGCCGCGCGGCAGCCGAGGGCGCGGAAGGCACCGCCCGTCAAACCTTCGAGGAAGGCACCTTCGCGGCCACTCTGCCGACCGTCGAGGTGCCGAGGGCCGAGCTTGAGAACGGGATCGGCGTGCTCAGCGCGTTCGCGGAGCGGACCGGTCTCGTCGCTTCGAACGGCGAGGCGCGGCGCCAGATCAAGGGCGGCGGACTGAAGGTGAACGACGCGCCCGTCACCGACGAGAAGATGGTGCTGACGCTCAGGGACCTGACGCCCGAGGGCGCGATCAAGCTGTCGCTCGGGCGCAAGAAGCATGTGCTGCTGAAGCCGGCGTAAAGCCGTCACCCTGAGGTGCGAGCGTAGCGAGCCTCGAAGGGCGACGGCGCGGCCATCCTTCGAGGCACGCGCTACGCGCGTGCGCCTCAGGATGACGCCCGGACCTACCGCGTCGGCGACGCGTAGGGCGGGATCGCGGCGCGATCGTCGGTGGTCCCGGCGCTGCGGAACTCGAACAGTTTGCGCAGGAAGCCGGGCGCGAACATCCCGGCCGGATTGACGCGCAGGATCGGCTGGGTCGGCGTGCCATACACCTCGTAGGGAACGCCGAACACGCCTTCGTTCTGTCCACCGCCGACGAAAAAGCCGATCACCGGAATGCGCGCGAGGAAGTTGTTGAGCGCATAAGCCGGCACGAAGGTGCCGCGGAGATGCACTTCATCGTGCGCGTAATCGAACGCGCCTTCGAGCGTCGCCCCGACCGCCGGACCCCACACCACGCCGTCGCGCAGGGAGAGCTTGCCCGGCGCGCGGGTGAACTCGATGCGCATGCGCGCGAAGCTCACTCCGGTTCCGATCGCCTGCGGCATTCGCCCGGTCGGATCGTCCCCGCTGGCGGCGATGCGTTCGAGCTGAGGCTCGTTGCGCACGGAGAAATCGCGGATGTTGAGCACGCCGTCCTGCGCCGCGCCATCGCTGTTGGGCGGGTCCATCGCGAGCCACATCTGCCCGCCGATGACGCGCGAATACGTGTCGGTGAAGCGCAGCAATGCGCCCGCATCGTTGCTCTCGACATAAATGACCTGGCGTCCGCCCGGATAGGCGCGCAAGTCACCCATGAGCGCCGAATCGCGCCCGAGCTTTGCCGACATGCCGAAGCTGCGCACGGCGCCGTTGCGCCGCGACATCCGCAGCTCGACGCCGCGCAATGGCTCTCCATTGTAGCCGGTGATCGTCGCGACCTTCAGGTCGATGTCCATGTCGCGGGGCGAGGATTTCGACTTCTCCGGCGTGGAGCCCGAGGTCGTCGTCTTGATGAAGCCGCGGCCGTCGAACACTTCGCCGCGCATGGTGACCTTCAGCGTGCCGTCGGCCGCGCGATCGGCGCGCAGCGTCGCCTTGTCGCCGTCGGAGAGCGCGAAGGTCGGGAAGCTCGCAAGCACGATCTCGCCCTTGTCGTCGAGCTCGATCATGCCCTTGACCAGCGTGCCAGCGCCTTCGATCACGATGTCCTCGAAGCGCATCGCCTGCGGCTTGTCGACGACCGTGAAGGTCACTTTCGCCGGCTTGCCGGCGGTCTTCCACCAGCCCGGCAGCAACTCGGAGACCTTCACGTCCTTCAGGTCAGCCTCGACCTGGTAGCGGCTCTCGCGATCATTGTACGAGGCGCGTCCGTGGAGCTTGAACGGAAGCGGGCCGGTCACGGTATCGTTGAGCGAAAGCCCAAGCTTGGCACGCCCGGCATCGTCGAGCGTCGCGTACATGCGCACCTCGGCGTCGGTATCGCCGGCCGGCTTGCGGTATTCGATCGTCGCGGGCAGGCCCGCGATCTTGACGTCGCCCTTGGTCTGGAAGCCTTGCGAGTTCGCGGTCAGCTTGAGCGACGTCGCCTCGACCTTCTGCCCGCGCACCCATTTTTCGGCCGAGAAGTTCGAAAGGTCCGCCTCGATCGCGTAGTTGACGCTGTCCTTGGTCAGGCTGCCGGTCAGCGGGAAATTGAGCGCGACGCGGGCGACGAACGTACCCTTCGTGGTCTCCGGATCGAGCGCGACGTTCGCGGAATCGCGCAGCCGTTCAAGCGACAGCAATTCGGCCGCCGCATCCGCGCTGCCTTCGGCGCGGAAGCGCGTGCGCGACGGCGAGGGTTTTGGATGCGTGTCGGGGACCTCGAACGTGCCGTTGGTCAAGGTGAGCTTGCGGCCGGAGGGAAGATCGACCATCGCCTTGCCGACCGTCACGGTCGCGGTGCGGCCGACCACCTGGGTACTGAGATCGGCGTCGCGCAGCGACGGCAATCCGTCGACGAGACGCAGCGTGTTGCCGGTCGTCACCAGGTCGACCGAAAGCCCGTCGTCCGGGACCGGCGGGCCGCCGGGTACAAGCGTGGAGAGCGGCGCGTTGCTCGCGAGCACGACCTTCTCGACCATGCCGCCGGTCACGCGATCGACCACCCAGGATCGCAGTTTCGGCAGCACCAGCGTCGGCCACATGCGCTTGAACGCCGACACCGTCATGCGCGAGCCCGAAACCGCGATGGTCAGGCGCGGGTCCGGGGTTGAATAATCGATGCCGCCGGACAGCGCGATGCTGCCGGCCATGCCGACGAGATCGCCCTGCTGAATCTCGAAGCGGCGTTGGACCGGGTCGATACTGGCGCGGACCGCGACGCGGTCGATGATCAGCGGCGGCTCGTTCGAGCGGTCGGCGGAGGCGAACGCGAACAGGCCGCGCGGGATCGCCAGCGTCCAAGGGCTGCTCGCGTCCGCGGGCACGTCGAGCTGCGCGAACAGACTGATGCGGCTTGCGCCCGAACGGGCATCGAGCGGCATCTGCAGCTGGCGCGAGGCTGCGTTCCAACGCAGGTTGAGCTGTGCCTCGTCGATCTGGATGCGGCTGTCGGCATCGTCGCGCGCGCCGATGTAGCCGGAGCCGGCGACGATGCGACCTTCGAGCAGCTGCAGAGCCCCGTCGCGATCGATCTCGGCACGGACGACGGCGGAGAGCGGCATCTCGGCGATGAACTGGCTGTCGTCGATGCGCAGCGCCAGCAGCAGGTCCCTCGGCGAGACATCGCGCGCCACGGTTTCGATGGTGCGCCGGCCCTCGCCGCGCGGCGTCACGGTCGCGATGATCGACCACGGCCCGTCCGCGCCCGTGGAGTTGATCGCGAAGGCGACGCCGCCGTCGCGCGGCCGCGTCAGGCTCAGATTGATGTGCTGGAAGGCGAGCCGCCTGCCGCTGCGGCGATCGTCGACCACCAGCGTGCAGTCCTTCAGCCCGACCTCGGCGAGCGCGCCGCCGTCGAGGCCGAGCGAGTCGAGCTTGTCGATCCAGGCGAGCAGCGCGGCGAGCGGGGTGCTCGCGACTTCGACCGGGATCATCTGCGCGTTGCCGCTCGCAGGCGGCACGGCCGCCGCGGGTGCGACGGAACCGGTCACCGGAGGAGTGCTCGCGACAGGGGCATTTGCCTCTGCGGACTTGTCGGCTCCGGCGAAGATCGTGACGCGGCCGTCGGGCTCGACGCGCAGCGCCATTTCGGCGCCGATCAGGCTCAGCCGTTCGGCCTCGAAGCTGCCGGTCAACAGACCGGTGACGCCGACCTCCGCCTTCGGCGCGCTCGCGACCACGGCGCCGGTCGCGTCACGCACCACGATATCACGCAGCCGCAACGCCATGCGGCCGGTCTCGTCGCGCTCGATCACGGTTCCGCCGACCGATACGCGATGCCCCGCGCCGAGCCGCTGTTCGATCGCGGAGGTGAGCCAGGATGTCACGAAGCCAAGCGGGATCGGACCGGTCGCCAGCAGCCACCACACGACCGCGCAGCCTGCGATCCCGACCAACGCGAACGCGGCGCCGCCGATCGCAAGCCGCCGCGCCCAACGCGTGCGCGGAGTCACCAGATGACGCAGCGGACGATCTTGATCGGAGCGGAGACGGTCGGCGGCGCGCTCGGCGAGCGCGCGCCCCTGCAGTTCCAGGGCGCCCCACGCCGCACGCAGCGACGCAACAGCCGACTTTGTCACGGTGTCCGTCATACGCGGCTGGACGTCCCCTCGTTCCCGGAGCCCCACGTCCCCGGGGCGGTGGCGGCAGGACCCGTCACGGTCCCGCTGTCGCACGAATCCCCCCAGATCCGCCAGACCTTTACCGGCATCTCGTCCGGCCTCACATTGTCCCGGCGAAAGCGTCGAAAGGAAGGCACATGCCGCACCCTGCCACGGGCGAGAAAGCGCCGGATTTCAGCCTGCCGCGCGACGGCGGCGGGACGGTCAAGCTCGCCGACTTCAAGGGCCGCAAGCTGGTCCTCTATTTCTATCCTAAAGCCGACACCCCCGGCTGCACCAAGGAGGCGATCGCCTTCTCGGGCTTGAAGCGCAAGTTTGCCGCCGCCGACACCGACATCGTCGGCGTCTCGGCCGATCCCGTGAAGGCGCAAGACAAGTTCCGGGACAAGCACGACCTCACGATCGCCCTCGCGTCCGACGAGACTCACAAGATGCTTCTCGCCTATGGCGTGTGGGCGGAGAAATCCATGTATGGGCGCACCTTCATGGGGGTGCTGCGCACCACGTTCCTGATCGACCGCGCGGGGCGCATCGCGCAAGTGTGGGGGAACGTCAAAGTCGACGGCCACGCCGACGCGGTGCTCGCGGCGGCGAAAGGGCTTTGATCGCGGAGTTGCGCAAGACGCACTTGTTGAGGGCATGGCGCACTCGATCGCCGGTCGAGACGGCGAAGCCAGTGGCGCCGCAAACTGGTTTCCATTCGGTTAACGCCGCGCCGCCGATTTTAGCCTTCGCAAAAAATTAACCATGTGCGGCTCAAATCTCCCGGTGTCGCGCGCCGGCCTCCTCCGGTCAGGCCCGCGCGGGAGTGTCGATGTCGAACCGGCCGCAGCTTCACGGCGATCATCATCCGGGCGATGCCGCTCACGGCAGGCCGCCTGCCCGCCGCGCCGCCCAGCACGCGCCAGCGCGTCGGTCCGACTGGACCCTCGGTCACGGCAGCCGCCAGGTCCGCGTCAGGCCGGTCGCATTCTGGATCATCGTCGGAACGCTCGTCATCATGGCGGGCTGGTCGGCCGTCACGGCGACCTATTTCGCGTTCCGCGACGACGTGCTGACGCGGCTTCTCTCGCGCCAGGCCCAAATGCAGTTCGCCTACGAGGACCGGATCGGCGATCTGCGCGCGCAGGTCGATCGCGTCGCGAGCCGCCAGTTGCTCGACCAGGAGCAGTTCGAGAGCCGCCTGGAGCAGATCGCGCGCCGGCAAGCGGTGCTCGAATCCCGCGCCGCCGCGCTCTCCACCCTGCCCGACCCGGCGCCGACCGGATCGATCCGGACGCCCGCGCGCGCGCCAACACCGTCGACGCCCGCCCCCGTCGTCACCGCGCCGCAGACCACGCCGCCAAAACCCTCCCCGATCAACGACACCGTCATCCTGGTGCCGCCGCCCGAGCGCGAGGCACGGCTCGAGTCGCGCACGCCGCTGACCGCGGGCCCGCGCTTTGCCGGGTTGGATACGAACGCCGGCATCGAAGGCGCGCTCGCACGACTGCAAGCCGCGCTCGACCGCTACGAGGCGAGCCAGGCCGCAACGCTGAATACGTTGGAAGAGAGCTACGACTCCAAGGCGCGCAAGATGCGCAACATCCTGGCCGACCTCGGGCTCGATCTTGGCAAGCTCGCGCCGCCCGTCGCGTCGGTACCGCGCGCAACCGGCGGCCCGTTCGTGCCGGCGAAGGGGCCGCTCGCCGGCTCGCCGTTCGACCGCCAGCTCTTCCGCATCAAGCTCGCACGGTCGCAGGTCGATCGGCTGACCCGCTCGCTCGCCGCCGTCCCGATCCGCAAGCCGATGATCGGTGAATTGGAGATGACGTCCGGATTCGGCGTGCGCTCCGATCCGTTCATTCGCGCGCCCGCGATGCATACCGGACTCGATTTCCGCGCCGAGATCGGCGACGCGGCGCGCGCGACCGCGGCCGGCACGGTGACGATCGCGGGCTGGAACGCCGGCTACGGCAAGATGGTCGAGGTCGACCACGGCAACGGGCTCGCGACGCGTTACGCGCATCTGTCGGCGATCGACGTGCAGGTTGGCGAGGCGATCCGCATCGGGCAGGTGGTCGGCAAGGTCGGCACGACCGGCCGCTCGACCGGGCCGCATCTGCATTACGAGACGCGCATCGACGGCGAGCCGGTCGACCCGCAGAAATTCCTGCGCGCGGGCGTCAGATTGGGTAGTGCGTCGTAACGCCCTACTCCACGTCCTCGACCTTCTCGGGTCCCGTCCCGAACGCCTTCTGGGCGAGCGCCGCTTCCATGAACTGGTCGAGATCGCCGTCGAGCACGCCACCGGTGTCGGACGTCTGCACGCCGGTGCGCAGGTCCTTCACCATCTGGTAGGGCTGCAGCACGTAGGAGCGGATCTGATGGCCCCACCCGATGTCGGTCTTGGCCGCGTTGTCGGCGAGGGCCTGCGCTTCCCGCTTCTTCA
>CAYZMR010000116.1:0-11799 GCA_964479515.1 uncultured Hyphomicrobiales bacterium
GCATCGAACAGGCCGACGATCGGCGCGCGCGCCTTCATCGCCATGTCCTGGATCTTCACGATCTTCTGCGCATGCGTTTCGCTGAGCGAGCCGCCGAACACCGTGAAATCCTTGGCGAACACGAACACCGTGCGGCCGTTCACCGTGCCCCAGCCCGTCACCACGCCGTCGCCCGGGATCTTGGCGCCCTTGTCCATGCCGAAATCGGTCGCGCGGTGCTCGACGAACATGTCGAACTCCTCGAAGCTATCCTTGTCCATCAAAAGCGCGACGCGCTCGCGCGCGGTCAGCTTGCCGCGCCCGTGCTGCGCGTTGATGCGGTTCTGCCCGCCGCCGAGCCGCGCGTTCTCGCGCCGCTCTTCGAGCTTTTCGAGAATGTCCTTCATAGGCCCCTGCCCGATCACGAACCGGCGACCTCACATTGTCATTGCGGGGCGAAGTGGGCAATCCTGACGTAAGGATCAGTAGGAGACGACGATGACCGAGACGACTGTTGCGCATGCGCCCCGCGCCGGCGCCGTCGACGGCGTGCCGCGCCTCCTGCTGCGGCTGGAAGGCTTGGGCCTCGCCTTCGCGGCGATCCTCGCCTACGTGAAGCTCGGCGCGCCGTGGTGGCTGTTCGCGGTCACCATCCTGGCGCCGGACCTCTCGATGGCAGGCTATCTGGCGGGCACGCGGATCGGCTCGATCTTCTACAACGCCTTCCACGTGACGCTCGTGCCGCTCGCGCTCGCGCTCCTGGGCTTCCTGCTACCGCAGTTTGACCTGCTCGCGGTCTCGCTCGTCTGGCTGTGTCACATCGGCATCGACCGCGCCTTCGGTTTCGGGCTGAAATACCGGATCGGCTTTGCGTTCTCGCATCTCGGCCGTGTCGGCCGCATCATGGCGAGCTGACAGGCCCCGAATTTGCTTCCTTTCGACGCGGAATGCCGCTTCCTTTGCCTGATCGAGGGATAAAAATGCTCACCCGACGCTCTCTCCTCGCCGCGGCCGCGCTCCTCGCCATGCGTCCGGCGCGCGCCGACACCCCCTGGCCCACCCGCAACGTGCGGCTCATCTCCTCGTCGCCGCCGGCCGGCGCCTCGGATATCCTGACGCGCACGCTCGGCCATGAGTTCGAAGTGCATCTCGGGCAGTCCTTCGTGGTCGAGAACCGCGCCGGCGGCGGCGGCGTGATCGGCACCGACTTCGTGGCGAAATCCGCGCCCGACGGCTACACGTGGCTCACCACCAATGTCGGACCGCAGGCGATCAACGCGACGCTGCTGCCGTCGCAGCCGTTCGACTCGCGCAAGGACTTCCGCCACGTGACCATCATCGGGCGTCTGCCGGTGGTGATGCTGGTCAACAAGGACCTCCCGGCGAACAGTCTCGCGGAGTTCGTGGCGCTGGCGAAGGCGAAGCCCGGCGGGCTGAATTTCGGCAGCGGCGGCAACGGCACGCTTCTCCATCTCACCGGCGAGCTCCTCAAGATCGCCGCCGACATCAAGATGCAGCACGTGCCCTACCGCGGCGCGCAGGCAGCGACCCAGGACCTGATCGGCGGACGCATCGAGGCGATGTTCGACAGCCTGCCCTCCGCGGCCCCGCATATCCGCGGCGGCAGCGTGCGCGCGCTCGCGGTGAGCAGCGCTGCACGCAGCCCGACGTTCCCGGACATCCCGACGATCGCCGAACAGGGCTATCCGTCGGTCGTGACCACGAACTGGTTCGGCTTCGCGGGGCCGGCGAGCGTGCCGGAGGATATCGTCGCCAAATTCTACGCCGAAGTCGCCCGCGCGCTGCAATTGCCGGACGTGATCGCGCGGTTCGACAGTATCGGCGTGCAGCCGGGCGGCGATCCGCCCGACAAGACGCAAGCCTTCGTGCTGGCCGAGATCGAGCGCTGGGCCAAGGTCGTGAAAGAGACCGGCGTGACGGTGAACTGACAGAGGACAACGATGACCCGGGACGAAACGAGCCTCATCGCCGCCGCAACGCTCAACGACGCCTGGCCGATCGTGGAGGCGTTCTCGACGATCCGCCGCGAGCATCCCGACGACGGCAATCGCGCCATCTCGCTCGTGGTCGAGCGGTTGCGCCAGCATGGCGTGCCGGTGATGGTGCACGAGCCGATGCTGTATCTCACGCTGCCGAAGGGCGCCCATGTCGAGGCCGAGGGTCGCAAGCTGCATGCGCGCCCGGCCCCGATGACGCTGTCGGCGCCGCAGGGCGTCGAGGCAGAACTCATCTATGTGGCAAAGCCGATCGGGCCGCCGCAGGGCTACGGGCCGCAGAGCGCGCTCCTGTTCGGCGAAGGGTACGATCCGGCGCCCGGCGTGCCCGACGTGAAGGGCAAGATCGTGCTGTTCCACGGCATGATCATGTGCGAGCGCATCAAGGATTTCCACGCGCTCGGCGCGGTCGGCGTGATCGCGATCAATCCCGGCAAGGTCGCGCATTGGGGCGGCGGCTCGCCGATCTGGGGCACCGCCGACCTCGACGATCTGCCGTTCAAGCCCGCGATCCCGGCAGCCGCCGTGAGCAAGCCGGACGGCGACGCACTGATCGCGCTGGCGCAAAAGGGCGGGCGCGCGAAGCTCGTGACCGAGTTCGAGGAAGGCTGGTTCAAGAACTTCTTGCCCGAGGTGCGAATTCCGGGGCACGACTCGGACAAGTTCGTGCTGCTGCACGGGCACTACGACTCCTGGGATGTCGGCGTCGGCGACAACGCGACCGGCGATGCCTGCATGATGGAAGTCGCCCGCATGCTGTGGGCGAACCGCGACAAGCTGCAACGTGGCGTGCGCGTCTGCTGGTGGCCGGGGCATTCGACCGGCCGCTTCGCGGGCTCGACCTGGTACGCGGACACGTTCGCCAGAGATCTCGCGAAGAACTGCGTCGCGCACATGAACTGCGACAGCCCCGGCTGCCGCGACGCGACCGATTATCTGTTCATCCCGTGGATGGCGGAGAATATCGACTTCGTGAAAGGCGTCGTGCGCGACATCGCGGGCCGCGAAGCCGAGGGCAAGCGTCCGACGCAATCCTCCGACTTCTCGTTCAATCACCTCGGCATCTCGGGCTGCTTCTCGGCCTCCTCGCGCATCCCGAAGGCCGAGATCGAGCGGCGCGGCTACTACTACGTGATGGGCAATGGCGGGAACGTCGAATGGCACACCGACGCCGACCTGATGCCGGTCGCGAGCAAAGAGGTGCTGCTCAAGGACATCCAGGTCTACGCGGCGGCGGCATTCCGCCTCGCGACCGCATTGGTGCTGCCATTCGACTGGCGCGCACTGCTGAAGGAATTCGAACAGGTGCTCGGCCATTATCAGAAGGCCGCAGGCGACCGCTTCGATCTTGCGCCCGCGCGCGACGCGGTTGCGGCGCTCGATGGCGCGCTGGTGCGTTTTTCCGCCGCGATCGATGGGAAGCGCGTTGCGCCCGACGCGGCGAACGACGTGATGCTGGCGCTGTCGCGGGCGCTGGTACCGCTCAACTATCAGCGCGGCTCGCGCTGGCGCCGCGACCTCGGGCTGACCACGCAGCCCCTGCCCGCACTATCGATCTGCATGGAATTGGACCGCTATCCCGCCAATGTCCTCGGCTTCGCGCAGACGCACCTCAAGCGCGGCTTGAACCAGGTGGTGGCGACGCTGGAGGACGCCAAGGCGTGCGTCGAGGCGACGCTGCCTACTTCACTGTCCCAGAAGCGCGCAGGATGAACACCAGCACCTCGGCGACCGCGCGATAGAGCGCTTCCGGGATGTCATCGCCGAGCTCGACCTGCGCCAGCGCTTCGGCGAGCGCAGCGTTCTCCTCGATCGGCACGCCATGCTCGCGCGCGAGCGCCAGGATCGCGGCGCCGCTGTCGCCGCGACCCTTGGCGACGACGCGCGGCACCGGCACGGCGCCTTTCTCGTATTGCAGCGCGACCGCGAGCGGGACCCTGGTCATGACGCGCGATCCATGAAGCGGCCGGGCGCGGCGGGCTTTGCGGCGCGCGGCGTCCCGACCCGAACCGTCAGTTCGTTCGGCTGCAACGCGGCGGCGCGCAGCGCATCGCCGAGCAGCGGCGCCTTGTCGTTGAGCTGCGCGGCGGTCGAGAGGCGCTCGGCGCAGAGCGTGACGCTGACGCGGTCGCCGGTGAGCGCAATCAGCGCATGCACCGGTCCGATCGGCTCGACGTCGAGCGAGAAGCGCACGCGCCACGCGGCCGAGCGTGGTTCGGCCGGCATCGCGCGGCCGTCGCGGGCGATCTCGAACGGCACGATGCCGGTGCCCTGCGGTGTCACGAACGGTACCTCGAAGTTCCAGCGCGGGCCGGTCTCGTGGCGCAAACCTTCGGTGCTTGCCGTGTCGGGCAACGAGGCCGCCTGCAGCAAGGTCTGCCGCGCGATCGCGGCGTCGGCCTCTCCGACCAAGCGTTCGGCGATCTCGCGCGGCGCCGCGCCTTCGGCGATGCCGGGCAGTGCCGGCGGCTGCGGCGACAGCGGCGCGCCGCGATAGGGCGGCGCCGGACTCGCATTCGCGCTCTGGGCGGGCGGCGTCGACGCCGCAGCCTTGGCGAGCAGCGCGCTGAGCTGCTTGGCGAGACCCTCCGCGTCCTGCAGCGAAAGCGGAGCCCCTGCCCCGCTCGGAGTGGGCGACGGCGCCGCGTCAGTCCAGCCCTTGAGCGCCTGGCGCAGCACCAGGAGCGCGGCCTTCAGGTCGGACGACACCGGCGCCTCGGGCGCGGGCACGAAGGGCGCTGGCTTTGCGGCCGCGGCAAGCCGCGATTCCATGAGCACGCCCGAACGCGCGAGCGCCTGTTTCAGGTCGGCGGCCGTCAGCCCGGCGTCGAGCGGCACCCGGAGCGCGAGAAGCTGCGCGGCGGCGGCGCGCACCGGCTGGGGCAGCGCCGTGCCTATAGTGTTCAGCGCCTGCTCGACATCGGCGAACAGCGGCGCAAGGCCGCCCTGCCGCGCCGCGGCGTCACGTACGGCCTGCGTGAGTGCGGTCGATGGTGTCGGCAGCTCGGCGGGCGCCTCGCGCGCGACGGCGGCCGGCGCCTTCGCGTCGGGCAGCGCGGTACGGGCGATGATGATGGCCTCGCCGATCGGCCGCCGGAGCGCCGCGGCGCCCGCACTATCGGCCTGCGCGGCCGCGGACGCGCTCTGCGCCAGAATATCGAGCCGGACGCCCGCGCCCGTGCCTCTGACCGCGAGCGTCACCGTGCTGCCCGGCGTGAGCGGCACGCTGGAGCGGACATCGAGCAGCGCCTGCGGAAGCTGGAGGCGGAACGCGCCGCTCTCCAGCAGTTCGAGCACCAGCGCCTGCACCACCTGGCCGGGCTGCAACGCCACGGCCGGTGCTCCGAACGCGGTCGGAACGCTCGCCAACAGGTTGATCGCGTCCACGGGCTATCCTGGCTGAGGTGGAGCTGACGTTAGGATAGCGAACAGGGGTGAAGCGACCCTTAACGCTTTGGCAACCATAAGGTGCCGGCTTACCTGTCGCGGCCCTAAAGCGCGCCGATGCGACCGAGCATCTCGGCTGCCAGCGGCGCGCGTTGCGCGAGGTCGGCCGCACCGCGCAGATCGAGGTTGAGCGCGAAGATCGTCGCGCGCTCCCCTTCGCCGGCCCAGCCGACGAGCCAGCCGAGCGCAAGCTTGCCATCCTTCACAGAAGCGCCGGTCTTGGCGCGCAGTCGTGCGCCACCGGCTTCGACCACCGGCAGGATGTCACGGACCAGCATCATGCTGCGTTTCGAGAGCGGAAGCTGGTCGCGGTACAGCTTCTCCAGGAACATGACCTGCCCGAACGCGGAGATGCGCAGGTTTCCATCAAGCCAGAAGCGGTCGATGCCGCCGCCGATGTCCCGATTGCCGTAGTCGAAGGCATCGACGTAGCTCTGCATCCGCGCCGCCCCGATGCGGCGCGCGATCTCCTGATAGACCGGCACCACGGAATATTTGATGGCCGTGCGCAGCGTGTGGTCGCGATTCCACTCCGCGATGTCGCGCGTGACCCCGTCCCAGCGAAACGTTTCCTGATCGACATCACCGACCACGCCGGTCTCGAGCGCGATGAGGGAGTTCGGGATCTTGTAGGTCGAGGCCGGGATCATCGGCGCGCGCGCGCGGCTCTCGTCGGCGACCGTGAGTTCGCGCGGGGCAAGCCGTAGCGCGACAAACGTACCCTGCACGCCGGCGTCGGCGAAAAGCCGCGACAGTTCCGGTCGGAGTACCGTCGGCGTCGCCTCGTCGGCACGGGCGAGTGCGGGGCAGAGAGCGGCGCCAAGCAGCAGGCGGCGCGAGATCATCAAGCCGCCTCGCGCAGCACCATGGCGGCGGCCTGCATCTCGGCAAGCCGGCCGGCACGGCGCGCGAGCGCGATCTCGTCGCGGCCCCACTGCGCCATATTCCAGTCTTCGTCGACATGCGCGGCCGCCCAGGCGGCATCGGCGTCGAGCGCGCCGCGCGCGAGCGCGAGCGCGAGCAGCGCCGAACCGGTCAACGTCGTGATCGCGTGCACGGCGCCGAGCCGCCATGGGTCGGACGGGATCGCGGCACTCGCGGCCGCGACCGCGCCCTCGGGCTGCTGCACGAACATGACGCCTTGCACGAGCACGAAGCGCGCACCGAGCGTGTCGCGGGCCCAGGCAACGACCGGATCCCAATGGCGCGCCTGCTGGCGCACGAGCCCGTCGGGCGTGTCGGCGCGGTAGAACAGCAAGTCCGAGCCGAGAAACTTCGCGATCTCATCGGCGACCAGCGCGGGGTTGTCGGCGACGCCGTCGATGATCGAGTTGACGAGCCGCGTCAGTGGCAACGTGGCGGGCTCGATCCGCTCGGCTTGCGCATCCCATTCGGCGGCGAGCGCTTGCCCGAGCGCGCGCGTCGGCACCGCGAGTGGGCGTCCTACCGGCGTCTTCACCGCGCGGCCGTCGAGCAGGACCGCGAACGGCGCGCCGTCGCTCGTGTGCGCGCGCTCGTAGAAGCGCTTGCGCACCTTCGGACGCAGCGAACGCCTGGCCGACTCGGTCGGGTCGAGCGGTTCGTTGCGGAACATGTCTTCGAAGATGTCGCGCATGGAAACGGCGGCTCACCCAGATCGGCGTCGAAACGACGCCCGACCAGATAAGCCGCCGTGAACGCCGGAACAAGCAGCCTTCAGGCTGCCGGACGCTGCTCGCCCGGCCACTCCGCGCGGAAATACCCGTTCTCGCCCATCAGGCACACTTCCGCGGTCGTGCCGCGCTTTGCGAGCTTGCGCGCCGCGTCGATGGCGAACATCATCGCCTCGGATTGACTGCTATAGGGACCGAATTCCTCGTCCGCGAATTCGATCACCCACTCGTCGCCGTGCTGCACGATGAAGTAGCGCTTGGGTGACATGGCTAGCTCCCCGAAATGGACTCGCCGCCTCGGCTTACGGGTACTCGGCACGCCAGCGAGGTGAACCATAACGCGGGGGCCGGGGGAAAGTTTGGCCGGCGCAGCGATCCGGCGCGGGCGCGACCTGCGATCCGCGCATGACGCAATCCGTTGGATTTCTGCGGTTCCGGTGGGAATCGCGCAGATGTGCCAGGTTTCAGCACGATCGCAGCAGGAATCTGCCGATTCCATCGCGGTTCGGCGAAGAACATTCGTGCCAGTTGGGCCGCCACGACGCCGCCTTGGCAACGAATTGTTAGCCAATGTGGCGCAACCGACCGTCCGCTGCTCCGGTTACGCCGCCCAAATCGAATCGAGCGCCGGGACGAGCGCGGCGAAGTCGTCGATCACCAGGGACGCGCCGGCTTCTTCCAGCGCCGCACGGAGATGATAGCCCCAGGTGACGCCGATCGCGGTCGCGCCCGCGGCGCGCGCCATCGCGATGTCGTAGACGGTGTCGCCGATCACGACGGTGTTGGCGGGCGATACGCCGGCTTCCTGCATGGCCGCGATCACCATTCCGGGATCGGGCTTGGACGGCGCATCGTCCGCGGTCTTGATCGTGATGAAATGGTCGAGCAGGCCATGATGGCCGAGCACCACGCGCACGCCGCGCTGGGATTTCCCCGTCGCGATGCCGAGCGCGACGTCATCGCGCCGCGCGAGCGCCGCGACCGCCTGCGCAGCACCCGGGTAGAGCGCCTCCATGTGCTCGCCTGACTCGCGCAGCGCGTGGAAGGCAAGCTTGTAGTGCTCGGCGAGACTTGCAACCGGAAATCGTTGCGCGCCCTCCGCCAGCACCGTGAAGGCCTCGGTCAGCGACAGACCGACGATCGAGAGCAGCGTTTCGCGGGCCGGAACGGGCAGGCCGTGCGCGCGATAGGCCTCGCTCATCGCCGCCAGAATCATGTGCTGGCCGTCGACCAGCGTGCCGTCGCAGTCAAAAATGACCAATTTCAATGACTTAGCCATTATCCTTCGCTTTATTGCCGCCACACTCGCCGCTATAGTCGCGCACCTTGTGGCCGGTGGGTTGCCCGCCGGCCACAGGTCGACACTGTGACGTTGGTAGCGGTGGCTTTCGCGAGGTCGCTCTACTAACATCCCGCGCGGAATCGGCACCGATAAGCCGATCCACCGGGATGAAACACGTAACCGCCTACGCCGCGCCGCGCGAGTCCCTTGTGGGGTCGCTGAGGTCTAAGGGTCGCGAGCCAGAGTGAGGAAATGAAGCTCACCGATATTTCGGCGCCCGACTACTTCCATAAAGTCGTCGACTGCCAATGGGCCTGCCCGGCGCATACGCCCGTTCCCGAATACATCCGCTTGATCGCGCAAGGCCGCTACGGCGACGCCTACATGGTCAACTGGAAGTCCAACGTGTTCCCGGGGATTCTCGGGCGCACCTGCGACCGCCCCTGCGAGCCGGCCTGCCGGCGCGGCCGGGTCGAGAAGGAGCCGGTCGCGATCTGCCGCCTCAAGCGGGTCGCCGCCGACTACAAGGAAGACATCACGGCGCGGCTGCCGAAGCCGGTGGAGAAGGGCAAGCGCAACGGCAAGCGCATCGCGCTGGTCGGCGCCGGGCCCGCCTCGCTCACGGTCGCGCGCGATCTTGCGCCGATGGGCTACGAATGCGTGGTGTTCGACAGCGACTTCCGCTCCGGCGGCATGATGCGCTCGCAGATCCCGAAATTCCGGCTGCCCGACAAGGTGATCGACGAGGAATGCAACTACGTCCTCGATCTCGGCGTGGAATTCCGCGGCGGACGGCCGATCACCAGCCTGAAGAAGCTGCTGGCCGAAGGTTGGGACGCGGTTTTCGTCGGCTCCGGCGCGCCGCGCGGGCGCGAGCTCGACATTCCAGGCCGCAAGGAAGCGGGAAAGAACATCCACATCGGCATCGACTGGCTCTCCTCGGTGTCATTCGGCCACGTCACCTCGATCGGCAAGCGCGTCATCGTGCTCGGCGGCGGCAACACCGCGATGGACTGCTGCCGCTCCTCGCGCCGGCTCGGCGGCGAGGACGTGAAGGTGATCGTGCGCTCCGGCTTCGAGGAGATGAAGGCGAGCCCATGGGAAAAAGAAGACGCGATGCACGAGGGCATCCCGATCCACAATTACCTCGTGCCGAAGGAATTCACGCACCAGAACGGCAAGCTCACCGGCGTCATCTTCGAGAAGGTCAAGGCCGAGTACGACGACAAGGGCGGCCGCAAGCTGGTGAATGCCGGCGAGCCGGATCAGCATTTCGAATGCGACGACGTGCTGGTGGCGGTCGGCCAGGAAAACTCGTTTCCCTGGATCGAGCGCGACGTCGGCATTGAGTTCGACCGGTGGAACATGCCCAAGGTTGATCCGAAGAGCATGGCGTCGACCAACCCGAAGGTCTTCTTCGGCGGCGACGCGGCGTTCGGGCCGAAGAACATCATCTGGGCGGTCGCGCATGGCCACGAGGCCGCGGTCTCGATCGACAAGTTCCTGCATGGCGAGGACGTGAATCATCGTCCCCTGCCCGCCGTGGAAGTCGTCAGCCAGAAGATGGGCATCCACGAGTGGTCCTACGACAACGACATCGCGCTCGATAAGCGCTACCGCGTGCCGACGCGCGACAATGTCGTGGCGCTCAAGGACATCCGCACCGAGGTCGAGCTCGGCTATGACGACAAGCTCGCCTACAAGGAAGCCGAGCGCTGCCTGAACTGCGACGTCCAGACCGTGTTCACCGGTCAGCTCTGCATCGAGTGCGACGCCTGCGTCGACATTTGTCCGATGGACTGCATCACCTTCACCGCCAACGGCGAGGAAGCGGAGCTGCGCACGCGCCTGAAGGCGCCGGCGCAGAACGTGACCCAGGATCTCTACGTCGCCGACAACCTCAAGACCGGCCGCGTGATGGTGAAGGATGAGGACGTCTGCCTGCACTGCGGGTTGTGCGCCGAGCGCTGCCCGACCGGCGCCTGGGACATGCAGAAATACCTGATCGAAATGACGCAAGCGGAATCAGCATGCCGATCGAGAGCGTAAACGACTTCGTCGTCCGGTTCGCGAACGTCAACGGCTCGGGCTCGGCGAGCGCCAACGAGCTGTTCGCGCGCTCGGTGATGCGCATGGGCGTGCCGGTCTCCCCGCGCAACATCTTTCCCTCGAACATCCAAGGCCTGCCGACCTGGTACGAGGTGCGGGTCACCGAGGCCGGACATCTCGGCGCGCGCGGCGGCGTCGACCTGATGGTCGCGATGAACCCGCAGACCTTCGACAAGGACGTCGCCTCGATCGAGCCCGGCGGCTACCTGTTCTACGACAACACCAAGCCGCTACCGCCCGGACGCTTCCGCGACGACATCACGGTGATCGGCGTGCCGCTGACCGCGATCACCAACCGCGAATACATCGATCCGCGCCAGCGCCAACTGTTCAAGAACATCATCTATGTGGGCGCGCTTTCGGCGCTGCTCGACATGGACGTTGGCGCGATCGAGAAGCTGATCGCCGAGCAGTTCCGCGCCAAGGACACGCTGATCGAGCCGAACGTGCACGCGCTGCATCTCGGCCGCGACTACGCGATGATGAACCTCGAATGCCCGATCGGCCTTCGCTTGAAGAAAGCCAATGCGGTGGGCGACCGTATCTTCATCGAGGGCAACAGCGCGGCGGCGCTCGGCGCGGTCTACGGCGGCGCGACCGTGTGCGCCTGGTATCCGATCACGCCATCATCCTCGCTCGCCGAAGCCTTCAGCCGCCACTGCGCGCGCTATCGCGTCGAGGGCAAGACCAAGACCAACCGCTTCGCGATCATCCAGGCCGAGGACGAACTCGCCTCCATCGGCATCGTCATCGGCGCCGCCTGGAACGGCGCGCGTTCGTTCACCGCGACCTCCGGCCCCGGCATCTCGTTGATGCAGGAGTTTCTCGGGCTGGCCTACTTCGCCGAGATCCCGGCCGTCATCGTCGACGTGCAGCGCGCGGGTCCCTCGACCGGCATGCCGACGCGCACGCAGCAGTGCGACCTCATAAGCTGCGCCTACGCGTCGCATGGCGACACCAAGCACGTGATGCTGTTCCCCGAGGACCCGGCCGAAGCCTTTGAGATGACCGCGCAGGCCTTTGACCTGGCCGACCGGCTGCAGACGCCGATCTTCGTGATGCTCGACCTCGACATCGGCATGAACCACCGGCTCTGTCGCCCGCTCGCCTGGGACGACACGCGCAAGTACGACCGCGGCAAGATCATGACGTCCGCGATGCTGGAGGCCGGCAAGGATTTCGGCCGCTATCTCGACGTCGACGGCGACGGCATCCCGTTCCGCACGCTGCCCGGCACGCACCCGACCAAGGGCTCGTTCTTCACCCGCGGCACCTCGCGCGACCGCTACGCGCGCTACACCGAGGAAGGCGCGCC
>CAYZMR010000117.1:0-11773 GCA_964479515.1 uncultured Hyphomicrobiales bacterium
TGTTCGGCATCATCCTGATGCAGAAGCTCGAGCGCACCATGGAGGTGGTGCAGCGCCTGCGCGTCGCAATCGAGAAGATCAACACCGACGGTAGCCTGCCGCCGGGCGTGAAGGTCGACGTGTTCTATGACCGCGGCGACCTGGTCGCCGTCACGGTGAAGACCGTGCTGCATAACCTCGCGTTCGGCGTCGCGCTGATCTTCCTGATCCAGTGGCTGTTCCTCGGGAATCTGCGTTGCGCGCTGATCGTCGCGGCGACGATCCCGGTGGCGCTATTCCTCGCCGTCATCATCACGGTGCTGCGCGGGGAATCCGCGAACCTGCTCTCCGTCGGCGCGATCGACCTCGGCATCATCGTCGATGCGACCGTGATCATGGTGGAGAACATCTTCCGGCATCTGGCGCATCCGCGGAGCGACAGCACCGCCGATCACGACACCGCGCTGACGAGCAAGCTCAACCGTGTGCTGATCGGCGCGGTCGAGGTCGACAAGGCGATCCTGTTCTCGGTCATCATCACGATCGCGGCGTTCCTGCCGCTGTTCACCATGCAGGGCGTGGAAGGGCAGATCTTCGGCCCGATGTCGCGCACCTACGCCTATGCGCTGCTCGGTTCGGTCATCGCGACCTTCACGGTCACGCCGGTGCTTGCCTCGATCCTGCTGCCCGAGCGCGTCAACGAGGTCGAGACGCTGCTGGTGCGCGGCATCCGCACGGTTTACTCGGCAGTCCTGCCCCGCGCGGTCCGCCACTTCCGCATCGCCGCCGCGATCGCGATCGCCTTCCTGCTGGTCTGCGGCGCGCTCGGAACGCGGCTCGGCACCGAATTCCTGCCCAAGCTGGAAGAAGGCAACATGTGGATCCGGGCGCTGCTGCCGCCGACGATCACGCTCGAGGCCGGCATGGCGAGCGTCGCGCGCATGCGCGACATCATCCGCAGCTATCCGGTCGTGCAGACGGTCGTGTCCGAGCAGGGACGCGGCGAGGACGCGACCGACCCGGACGGCTCGTTCGTCGCGGAGTTCTTCGTGCCGCTGAAGCCGCTGGAAGAATGGCCGCGCGGGCTGACCAAGGAGAAGCTCGTCAAGGATCTCAACGACCGGCTCGCGCGCGAGTTCGTGGGCGTCGATTTCAACTTCTCGCAATACATCCAGGACAACATCGAAGAAGCCGTGTCCGGCGTGAAGGGCGAGAATTCGGTCAAGATCTTCGGCAATGATCTGGCCGAGCTGCAGCGGCTCTCCAGGGCCGTGAAGGCGGAGATCTCCGATGTTCCGGGCGTCGCCGATCCCGGCGTGTTCAACCTGCTGGGCCAGCCGAACCTGGTCGTGCGCATCGATCGCGCCAAGGCGGCGCGCTACGGCTTCGCGGTCGGCGACATCAACGCGGTGATCCAGGCCGCGATCGGCGGGCAGGAGATCACGCGCGTCTACGAGGGCGAGTACAATTTCGCGCTCACCATCCGCCTCGCCCCGGAATATCGCGGCAATGTCGACGCGATCCGCTCGATCCCGGTCGCGCTGCCGAACACCGATCCGAAATCGCCGCCGGCCTATATCGCGCTCGGCGATCTCGGCGAGGTGAAGCTCGAAAGCGGCGCGTCCTATATTTATCGCGAGAACAGCCAACGCTTCGTTCCGCTCAAATACAGCGTGCGCGAGCGCGACCTCGGCTCAACCGTCGCGGAAGCGCAGAAGCGCGTGGCCGACAAGGTGCCGCTGCCGGCGAGCTACAAGCTCGATTGGACCGGCGAGTTCGGCGCGCTGGTGGAAGCGCAGAAGCGACTCGCCTTCATCGTGCCGCTGAGTCTCCTACTCATCTTCATGCTGCTCTACAGCCTGTTCAATTCGGTGCGCGACAGCCTGCTGGCGCTCTCGGGGATTCCTTTCGCGGTCGCGGGCGGCATTCTTGGGCTGACGGTCGCGGGGCTGAATTTCAGCATCTCGGCGGCGATCGGATTCATCTCGCTGTTCGGCGTCTCGGCGATGGACGGGATCCTGCTCATCTCCTATGTGCGCCGCAATCGCGCGCTCGGACAGGGCGTCGAGGAGGCGATCGTCAATGCCGGCGAGGCGCGCATGCGCCAGATCTTCATGACCGGGCTGTCCGCCTGCATCGGCCTCGTGCCGGCGGCGATCTCCACCGGCATCGGGTCGCAGGTGCAGCAACCGCTCGCCTGCGTCATCGTCGGCGGCATGCTGCTCTCGCCGATCTGCAGCCTCACCGTAATCCCAACCTTCGCCCGCATGTTCATGCGCGGCGAGCCCGCTGCGCCGACCGAGCCGACCGACAAGCTGCCGGAACCACAGAAGGCGGTCGCCGAAACCTGATGTGCTCACGCTCCAGCCCAACCGCCGAGGAGGGGATCGATGGCCTATGTGGTGCGAACCGTCCTGCCCTCGGGCACGCTCGCGCGCAGCGCGCTGGCCTATGAGAAGCTGCACGACGCGGTGCAGGCCGCCGGCGACCAGATCAAGAAGGGCTTTGCGGTCGATGCCTGGGTCGAAACTCCCGACGGCGGCAAGGCCGCCGACATATCGGCGATCAAACGGGCCTGCGACATAAGCTGAAACGCGAAATCAGAACTCCGCGTGCAGGCGCCCGGAGAAGATCGAGACCGGCCCACGGTCGGCGTTGTAGGCCGGGTTCATCAGCAGCTGATAGTCGACGGTGAATGTGAGGGAGCCGGGAAGCGCGATCGCGTAGTAAGTCTCGATGATGTTCTCGCGCTGATAGTTCAGTTGCCCGTCGCCGATCAAGATGCCCAAGCCGCCCGCCGCGATGAAATCGCGATGATCCGCCGAAAGGCCGTTGGTGACGAAGGCGAGCCCGACCACGTCCTTGGGCCGGCCCCATGACGTGCCTTTGATCGAGGCGCCGAAGGTCAGGCTGTCGTCGATGTCGGTGAACGACATGATCTCGGTCTTGCCCTCGTTCCAGCTCCAGCGCGCGAACAGGCCGACGTCGTCGGTGACCGCCTGCTCGACGTTGAGCACATAGCCGTATTTGATCCGGCCTTGCCGCGTCTGTGTGATGTCGAGGTTGAGGGCGGGATCGTCGAGCGTCTCGCGATAGCTTCCGGCGAACGCGCTGTCGAGCCACACGATCGTGCGCAGCTTGCCCGGACGGTTGAACAGCGACCACCGCGTCTCGAGCTCGAGCACGTATTCCCCGCGCTCGAACACGTGCGTGTCGAAATTGTTCGCATTCGACTCGGAGGGCACGAGGAAATAGCCGAAGCGCAGCGCCCAGTTCTTCTGGTTCAGCTCGGCCGTCGTCCCCCAGGTGAGGCCCACCTTGTCGGCCGCGTAGTCGAACGCGCCCGGCGCCCAGATCGACCAGTTCATGAAATCCTTGCGCGTGTCCTTGGCGTAGGAATTGCCATCGAACGTGTCGGTCACGGCAAACCGTCCGACCTGGATCGTCAGCCGCGAGATGTCGACCATTCCGGAAAGCTGGTTTTGCCCGCTGTCGAGCTTTTCCTGCTCGCCGCCGAAGCCGAAGGTCTGGCGCAGGAACAGCCGCGACGTGCTGTAGTGCTGATAGGGAAAGTCCGACTTCTGCGCCTCGCCGTTCGGATAGCCGGCGGCGCCGGTGGTGTCGTGCAGGCCGAAGCCTTGCAGCAGCTCGGGATTGTAATAGAGCTCGCCCCCTTGCCACAGCCGCACGCCGAGGAACGCGCTCACCGACCAGGTGTTGCGCGTCTGCGCGTTGGGCGTGAGGCTGTTCGCGCCGAGATACGGCGAGCGGAACGCCGGATAGCCTTGCTGGATATACGTCGTCTGCCCGTGGATCTCCCAGCGGTCGGAGCCGCTCCAGGATTTTTCATCCGCGTCCGCGACCGGCTCCCAGGGTGCGATCTTCCGGTTGAGGCCGATGCGCACGGTTTGAAGCTCGAACGCGGATGTGACGCGCAATCCCGACGGAAGAACCGCATCGGCTCGACTCAGCGACGTGTAGAGGTATTCGAGCCGCGCCGACCATCCGGCGCCGATCGCAAGCTCCGCGCCCGCGCCGACGGTCCAGCCGGTGAGCATCCGCAGGACCTTGTCTTCGGTGTCGCCATTGACCTGCTCGAAGCGGCCTTGCGACCAGGCAAAGCCGCCGGTCGCGTATACGAGCCAGCGGTCGAACAGGTAGCCGATGCGCCCGCGCGCGGTCGCGATGTAATCGATCTTCTGGAACACCTCGCTGCCGTCCGGCCGCGGCCTGGACCAGGCGCGATCGTCCTCGCCGAGGTAGTTGGGAAACGAGATGTCGGCCTCAACGCCGAGCAGGACGTGCGAGGGGAGCATATAGTTGAAGCCCGCTTGCACGCCGCCGAAGAGGCTACCGAAGCGATCGGTGGAGGGCTGCGGCGCGGGATCGAAAATCGCAAAGCGCGCGTCGCCGCGCGCGTAACCCACGTGGCCGCCGACATAGAGCCCAGTCCAATCGAATTGTGCCGGGAGGCCAGGAAGCCGCAAATCCGCGGCCGTCACCGGGCTGTTAAGTCCCAGCGCCACAATGACCCCGCAGACGCTCCAGCGACCCCGCATGCCCAACCTCCCCCGCATAATAGCCTAACCGGAAATCCAATCTAATTGCAACTAATTCGCAATTGCATTGAAGAGGCATGCTTCACGGACGCTGATTTTTGCTCGCACCGCCGAATTTCGGATGCTGAATCAATAGTTTACTGACGAAGCCCGGGATCCGCGCCGCGCGGTCCTTTGAGGCCGATCCAGATATTGCGACACTCGCGAAGAGTGGCGAGTCGCCGTCGCGACTTGCCACCCAGGGGCGGCATTGTGATCAGCGCGCATTCGCATGCGGCGGCGCGGCATCGCGTGGCTATTGCGGCGTTGGCGGGCGCGCTGTCGATCGGCGCACTGTCGGGCGCCGGCGCCGCCGGTACCGCCTATGGAGTCGACACCGCCGAAGTATCCTCGATCGGCAACTGCAAGGTCGAATCCTGGCTGTCATGGGCCAGCAATCAGGACTTTCTCGGCATCGTGAACCCATCTTGCGTCGTCGACCTCACGCGCCCGGTGGAAGTCAGCGCGCAGATACAACGCTCCCGATCGGACGGCGACTGGGGCACATCGATCGCACCCAAGTTCAAGACCAACATCCTGCCGAGCGCGATCGGCCGGTTCGGCGTTGCGATTGCCGGCGGTGCGATGGTCGACGTGATCACGCGCGAGACGACCGGGTTCTTTGCCTATGTGCCGGCGACGCTGCGCTTGTCAGAGGTCGTGCGGATCAACCTGAATGCCGGCTGGCTATGGGATCGGATCGCCGACCGGCACTACCTCACCTATGGGGCCGGGGTCGATTGGCGCACGCCAGACAATGTCTGGACGCTGACCGCCGAACTGTTTGGGCAGATCGGCGACGCCGATCTCGCCACCACGGTTCAGCCGCGCTTTCAACTCGGTTTGCGTTGGCGCCCGATCGACAGATTTTCGATGGACATCATCTACGGCCGCAACATCACGGGCGAAAATGCCAACTGGATCACGGTGGCGACCAGCATCCGCTTCCCGCCACCGGGCGAATAGCGTCGCTGCATCGAGAAGGCGCGGCCTACTTCATCGCATCGAGGTCGTCGTCGGCGAGCACGCGCAACGCGGCGCCTTCCATGTCGTCGTATTGCCCGCGGCGCAGCGACCAGAGAAACGCCGCAAGACCGATGAGGCCGAGCATCAGCGCGGCCGGGACGAGATACACGAGGACGTTCATGCCGGCCTCGCCGTCGGCGTCGCACGCGCGGCCGGCACCGCGATATCCGCTTGGTCTTGCCCAACCCGCATGCGCACACGCAACGCGTTGAGCGTGACGAGGATCGAGGAGCCCGACATCGCAACCGCCGCGACGAGCGGCGTGGCAAAGCCCGCGATCGCGATCGGAACCGCGGCGACGTTGTAGGCGACCGCGAGCCAGAGATTTTGCCGCATCAGGCGGCGCGCCCGCCGCGCAATCCTCACGGCGGCAAGGACGGGCGCGAGGCGTTCGCCGAGGAACACCGCGTCGGCTTGCGCCTGCGTGATGTCCGCGGCACTGATCGGCGACACCGAGACATGTGCGGCGGCGAGCGCGGGTGCATCGTTGAGACCGTCACCGACCATGAGGACGCGGCGGCCCGCGGCCTGCAACTGCTCGATCGCGGCGATCTTCTCGGCCGGCTTGAGGCCTGAGCGCCACTCCACGATACCGAGCGCGGCCGCGATCGGCGCGACCGCCGAAGGCCGATCGCCGGAGAGGATGCGAAGATCGAACCCGAGAGACGCAAGCGACGCGACAACCTCGCGCGCATCCGGCCGCAGCCGCTGGCGGATCGCGAAAACCGTGCTGCGGCCCGCATGGCTGAACGCGATCAGGGACGTGGCGGTCTTGTCTGATCCTTGCGAAGCCGGGCGCAGTCCGCCGCAGAACGCGAGACTACCGAGGCGCGCCTCCTCGCCGTCGATCACGGCGCGCACGCCCTCGCCCGGCGCCTCGACCGCCCCCTCGATCGGCGCGCGCTGCCGCGCCTCGCGCGCGAGCGCCGCGGCGAGCGGATGGCGGCTCGACAGCGCGAGCCGCGCGGCGGTTTCGAGCAGCTCCGGGTCGATGTCTCCGGCGTTGTCGACGCGCGGCTCGGGGAGCGTGAGCGTTCCGGTCTTGTCGAAGATGATCGTGTCGGCCTCCGCGAGGCGCTCGATCACGTCGCCGCCGTTGAGAATGACGCCGGCGCGGAACAGCGCGCCGGACGCCGCGACCTGTACGGCCGGGATCGCCAGCGCGAGCGCGCACGGACAGGTGATGATCAGGACCGCGATCGCCGTGATGATCGAATCATGCAGCGAGGCGCCGGCCGCGATCCATCCGAGCGCCGTGAGCGCCGCCGTCGCATGCACCATGGGTGCGTAGAAGCGGGCGGCACGGTCGGCAAGCCGCACATAGCGCGACTTCGCGGCGGCCGCCTTCTCCAGCAGGCGCTCCACGTCGTCGATCAGCGTGCCGGTTCCGGCGGCGGTCACGCGCACCGTCAGCGCGCCGGAGAAATTCATGCTGCCCGCATAGATGACGGCGCCGGCAGCGACGCCGCGACGCTCCGTCTCGCCGGTCACCAGGCTGTCGTCGATCTCGGAAGCGCCCGACAGCACGGTGCCGTCCGCCGGCACCCGCTCGCCTGGACGCACCAGCAGGCGGTCGCCCGGCCTCACGGCGGCGGCCGCGACCTGCACGATCTCGCCGCCGTCCTCGAAGCGGTGCGCGGTCTCCGCCTTCAGGGCGGCGAGATTGCCCGCGATCGCGCGCGTCTTGCGCCGCATCGCGTGGTCGAGGTAGCGGCCGCACAACAGGAAGAACAGCAGCATGACGGCGGAATCGAAATAGGCATGCTCGGCGTGGCTCGCGGTCTCGACCAGCGACATGCCGAGCGCCAGCAGAACGCCGAGCGAGATCGGCACGTCCATGTTGAGCTGACGCGAGCGGATCGCGCGCCAGGCGCTCTGAAAGAACGGCTGGCCGGCGTAGGCCGCGGCCGGAAGCGCGATCAGCGCCGAGAGCCAATGAAAGAAGTCGCGCGTCTCCTGGCCCATGTCGATGCTGCCGGACCACACCGAGACCGACAGCAGCATGATGTTCATCGCGGCGAAGCCCGCGACCGCAAGGCACTTCATCAACCAGCGCGCATGCTGCGCCTCTTCGGTCTCGGCGCGCTTCGGCTCGAACGGATGCGCGCGATAGCCGATGACCTCGAGCGCGCGGACGACGTCGCCCGCGCCAATCTCGTCATCGCGCCAGTCGACGGCGAGCCTGCGGTTGGTGAAGTTGAGGCGGGCGTCGACGACGCCGGGCAGGCGCTTCAGGCCACTCTCGATCTTGCGGATGCAGGCCGCGCAGGCAACGCCTTCCACGGCGAGGTCCATGTGCGCGGTGTCGCCATCGCGCGTCACGAACATCGACAGGTCGAGCGTCTCCGCCATCTCAGACCCTCAGCGCAACACCACGCGATTGCGCGACCGGAACATGCGCGTGTCGCCGCGCGACAGCTCGACGACGAGGTCCCATTGGCCGGCCGCGATCGCGGTCGCGCCGTGAAATTGACCCGGCGCCACTTCGCCGACGCTGACAGCGTGATCGCTGCGCTCGTCGGTCGGATGCAGAAGCCGCGCCGTGACCTTGAGCCCGGTCAGCGCACGACCGGACGCATCCTTCGCGGCGATGTCGATCGCGGTCGAACCATCGCGGGCCGGCGCGACATGCGCGTTGACCTGCCAGTGCAACTCGTCCTGCGCCTCGACCGCCGCAACTTCGCGCTCGAAGGCAAGGCCCGCCTGATAGGAACTCTGCGTCTCGACGCCGCCGAAGGTCGATAGCGCGTAGTGGACCAGAACGCCGTTCACGGCGAAGACGACGCCGAAGAACGCCACCAGCCACGCCAGGACCGCGCGCCCAGTCAGCTTACGGACCCGGGGACCAGCATCGGCGGGAAGCGTCCTGTTCATGTCACCCTCCCTCGGGCCCGCGGAAATTGTCGTTGGCGTAGGCCCGCTCGCCGGTCACCATGTCGTAGAGGTAAAACGCGATCGGCGCGGATGCGGGCGGCGTGAGCGCGTAGTCGGTCACCAGCACGCGGACTTCACGCGTCTGATCCGGACCGACCTCGATCACGAGGCGTCCGTCCTCGCGCGGCGGCAGGTCGGCGAAATCGACGAGCGCGCCCGCGACACCCGCGACGCTGAGGATGAATTCGCGCGACTCCAGCCGCTTGTTGATGATCCGGATGGTGTAGCCGTTGCGCACCGCGCCGTCTGAGAGCCGCACGAAGATCGGATTGCGGTCGTGGATAACGCTAATCGCCTCGCTGTGACGCGTGGCAAGCACGTACAGCATCGCGCCGCCGACGATCGTGATGATGGCGGCGTAGAGCGCCGTGCGGGGCCGGACGATCTTGTAGACCGGATTTTCACCGCGCTGGCGATGCTGGATGTTGATGTCGGTGTCGTAGGCGATCAGACGAGCCGGACGGCCGATCTTGGCCATCACGGCATCGCAGGCGTCGATGCACAGCCCGCATTGGATACAGCCGAGATTGGGGCCCTGGCGGATGTCGACGCCGGTCGGGCAGACGTAGACGCATTGCAGGCACTCGATGCAGTCACCCGACGGCAGCCCCTTCGCACGCAGCACGGCACTCTTCTTGATCGAGCCGCGCGGCTCGCCGCGATCATAGCGGTAGGTGACGTTGAGCGCGTACTCGTCGATCAGCGCGGCCTGGATGCGCGGCCAGGGACACATGTAGAGGCAGACCTGCTCGCGCATGTGTCCGGCGAACGTGTAGGTCGTGAGCGTCAGGATGCCGATCCACAGATACGCGACGAACGGTGCGTGCAAGGTGGCAAGGTCGCGCACGAGGGTCGGCGCATCGGAGAAATAGAGGACCCACGCGCCGCCGGTCCACCACGCGATCATCAGCCAGACGAAATGCTTCGCGCCGGCGCGCGCGGCGCGCTCGACGCTCCAGCCCGAACGGTCGCGCAAGAAATGCTCGCGGCGGTCGCCCTCGATCCAGCGCTCGATCGTCTGGAACAGGTCGGTCCACACCGTCTGTGGGCAAAGATAGCCGCACCAGACGCGGCCCGCGACCGCGTTCATCAGGAACAGCACCATCGCGGCGATGATGAGCAGGCCCGTGAGGTAATAAATCTCCTGCGGCCAGATCTCGACGAAAAAGAAATAGAAGCGCCGGCCCGGGAAATCGATCAGCACGGCCTGGCTGGGCGCGTCCGGCCCGCGATCCCACCGCACGAACGGCAGGCAGTAGTAGATCCCGAGCGTGACGAACAGCACGAGCCATTTGATCTTGCGGTAGGTGCCGTGAACGCGTTGCGGATAGATCTTCCGTCGCGCCATGTAGAGCGGCGTGTCGTCCTCCGGCTCCTCATCGAGCTCCGGATGAAGACGGACCACCTCGGCGCTCTTTGCGATCTCGAACAGCTCCGGCTCGGTGCCGGCGCCCTTCGGAGGATCGCGGGCAGGCGGCCGCACGATCGTTGACGGCGTCACTTCTCGCCTCCACCAAGCGTGTGCACGTAGACCGCCAGCGCCTTGATGGTGGTGTCGTCGAGCCGTTGGCTCCAGGCCGGCATGATGCCGCCACGGCCATTCCAGATCACGTCGACGATGGTCGCGCGGTCGGCGCCATAGAGCCAGATGCCATCGGTCAGGTTCGGCGCGCCAAGCTCGCGATTGCCCTTGCCGGTGTCGCCATGACAGCTCGCGCAATTGTCGGCGAAGACCTTCTTGCCGCGAGCGAGGTCGGCGTGCGCGTCGACCGGCAATCCAGCAAGCGAGCGGACGAAATCGGCGACCGCCTCAACCTCGTCGCGCTTGATCATCGCGTCGCGGCCGAACGCCGGCATCAGGCTCTGGCGCGTGTCGCCGTCGTTCGCCCGGACGCCATGACGGATCGTCTGCGCGATGTCGTCGAGCTTTCCGCCCCAGAGCCAATCGTCGTCATTCAGGTTGGGATAGCCTTTGGTGCCGGCTGCGCCGCTGCCATGGCACGGCCCGCAATTCTCGGCGAACACGGGCCGGCCCTGCGCGCGCGCGAAGGTGAGGAGTTGCGGGTCGGCGACAATCTCCTGCAGGGAAGCCGCGGCAAGCTTCTGCACCATCGGCCCACGCTGCGCGCGCAGGTCCGCGAGATCGATCTCGATCGCCTCGCGCGACTGCCAACCGAACGCACCGCGCGTGTAGGATGACACCAGCGGCCACGCCGGATAGACGAGCCAGTAGCCGACCGCCCAGATGATGGTGATGTAGAACAACCACAGCCACCAGCGCGGCAGCGGCGTATTGAGCTCGCGGATCCCGTCCCAGACATGACCGGTGGTCGCCGTGCCGGTGACGGAGTCGACTTCGTGGCTCTCGGCCATGACGCTTTAATCCTCGCGAAGTGGCATGCGCGCGGCTTCGTCGAACTGGCGCTGGCGCGAAGGCCAGAGCGCATAGACGAGCACCACGAGGAAGGCCGCGACGAAGTATGCGAGGCCCCAGGTCTGGGCGAACTCGGCGAACGCGCGATAGGTGGCATCCATTGCCGTGACCTCAGCGGATGTTGGCTTTGTTGTCGTAGAGCTTGAAATCAACCTGCGTGCCGAGCACCTGCAGATAGGCGATCAGCGCGTCGGCCTCGGTGACGCGGCCGGGGTCGCCGTCATAGTCGCGCGACTGCGCCTTTGGGTAGCGCTTGGCGAGGTCAGCGGCTTCCGGGGAGTCGGTGCTCGCCTGTGTCCTCACGTCGGCGAGCGCCTTCGTGATCATGTCGGGCGTATACGGCACGCCGAGCGTGGCCTGGACGCGCAGATCATCGTCGATGTGCCGGTAATCGAGGTCGGTCGCCGCGAGCCACGGATAGCCCGGCATCACGGAGCCCGGCACGACCGACCGCGGGTTTCGCAGATGATCGCGATGCCAGTCGTCGGAATATTTGGCCCCGACGCGCGCGAGGTCGGGACCGGTGCGCTTGCTACCCCATTGGAACGGCCGGTCGTACATGCTCTCGGCCGCGAGCGAATAATGGCCGTAGCGCTCGACCTCGTCGCGCAGCGGACGGATCATCTGCGAGTGGCAGAGATAGCAGCCTTCGCGCACGTAGATGTTGCGACCCGCGAGCTCGAGCGGCGTATACGGCCTGATGCCGTCGACCTTTTCGATCGTGCTCTTGAGATAGAACAGCGGCGTGATCTCGACGAGGCCGCCGATCGCGATCACGATCAGCACGCCGATGACGAGGATG
>CAYZMR010000118.1:0-11645 GCA_964479515.1 uncultured Hyphomicrobiales bacterium
GCCGCGATGTCGATCGAGACGTTGTCCTTGGTGATGATCTTTTGCGAGGGGATTTGCATTGTGACGGTGCGTAGCGATACGCGCGTCATCTGCTGGACGGGGACGAAAATGAACGTGAGCCCCGGCTCGCGCACCCCGGCGAACTTTCCCAGAAAGAAAACGACGCCGCGCTCGTATTGCCGCAGCACGCGGATCGAGGCGAGCAGATACACAACGACGACGGGGATGAGTATGAAGGTCCAATCCATGTGCGGACTATCGCACGGATGACCATGATGGTCGAGCTTGAGCCGCCGACGCATCGGGAGCCGACATTGACCGCCCTCCGCTCACGGACAGGGTTGCCAAAGCCCCGCGCTATTGTCTCAATTTGAAGCCCGTTCGCGCATGCTAAATAGATTGTTATCGGCCCAAGCTGCGGCATGTCCATCATCGACAGGTTTCGCGGGCTGCTGGCCCGCCTCCGGAAGCAACGCAGGGGTTCAGTCGCACCGATCTTCGCGCTCGCGATCATCCCCGTCATCGGCCTGGTCGGAGCAGCAATCGATTACGGCCGCGCCAACTCGATCAGGGCCGGCATGCAATCCGCGATCGACGCCACCGCGCTCGCGATGGCGAAGCTTGCGCCAACGTTGACGCCCTCCCAGCTCCAGCAGCAGGCAACGGCATATTTCCAGGCGTTGTTCATCTATCCCGATGCCAAAAACTCCACGATCGTCGTGACCTACACGGCGTCAGGCGGATCGCAGCTCACCATCGTGACCACGGCCGCGATGGACACCTACTTCATGAAGGTGATGGGCTTTCCCACTCTCAATATCGGCAGCAGCACGACCGTCAAATGGGGCAGCAGCCGCCTGCGCGTCGCACTCGTGCTCGATACCACCGGATCGATGGCGGACAGCGGCAAGATGCCGGCGTTGCAAACGGCGACCAATGCCCTGCTCACGCAGTTGAAGGGCGCCGTCACCACCAATGGCGACGTGTACGTGTCCATCATCCCGTTCAGCAAGAACGTCAATGTCGGCGCCGCCAACTACAGCGCCACTTGGATCGACTGGACGGGTTGGGAGGCGGAGCCGGCCTTCACCAAGCCGGCCAACTGGTCGAGCCTCGGCCCGGGTTCCACCTGCCCCTTCACCAGCACCAATAACGGCTTCGGCTGCACGATCTCGCCGGTGAACAACGCGACAACGACGACGACGATTCCCTCCAGCGGCACTTACGCCGGCTACATCTGCCCGGACGTCGACAGCGGCAGGACGGCCCCGACCCAGATCGGCATCTACTACAATGGCTGCTACAGCAGCGTGGCCACGACAACGACGGCGACCAATACGGTCTCGTCGGGCACGTTCGCCAGTTGCAACGGCTACAGCAATTGCACGTGCACCGGCAGCGGGTTCAGCAAGGTTTGCAAGCAGACGACCACGACGACGGGCGCGCCCTACACGCACACCTGGGTCATCAATGCGCACAGTACGTGGAACGGCTGCGTGACCGATCGCGGCACGGCCAGCTCACCGAACGGAGACTACGACCGCCTCGTCACGGCGCCCAGCACGAGCATCATCGCGACGTTGTTTCCCGCCGAACAAAACTCGTATTGCTCCCCTTCGATCCTGGGGCTCTCCTACACCTGGACCACGATGACGACGCTCGTGAACAGCCTGTATCCGCTCGGCGCCACCAATCAGCCGATCGGACTGGTCTGGGGCTGGCAATCCCTGGTCGGGGGCGGACCGCTGACCATGCCGGCGATGGATCCCAACTATACCTACAACAACGTGATCGTGCTGCTGTCGGACGGCCTGAACACTCTGGACCGCTGGTACGGCAACGGATCGACCACCAACACCTCGGTCGACCAAAGGATGTACGAAACCTCGACGCTTGGCACGTGCGCCAACGTCAAGGCCGCCGGCGTCACCATCTACACCATCCAGGTCAACACCGGCGGCGACCCGACCTCGACATTGCTGCAGAACTGCGCGAGCAGCGCGAGCAAGTTCTGGATGGTGACGACGGCGAGCGGGATCGGCACCGTGTTCACGCAAATCGGCACCGCACTGTCGCAGCTTCGAATCGCCCAGTAATCGCTGCGCGCGCGAGTGGTGCGCGAGCCCGCGCTTACTTCTGCGCGGCGATCCAGGCGCCGAGCTTGGCACGTTCGTCGTCCGTCATGGCGGTCTGGTTGCCGAGCGGCATCGCCTTGTTCTGCACGGCCTGGGAGAGGATCAGCGGCGCGTATTTCTTGATGTCGCCGATCGATTCCAGCGTCACGTTCTTCGGCGGCTCGCTGAACGCCTCATGCGTCGGTTTCTTGGCGTGGCACATGGTGCAGTGCTTGGCGGTGAGCGCAAGCACGTCCGCATCCGCGACCTCGCCGGTTGCGGCGGGCGCGCGCGGCGCCGTGACGTAGATCGCGCAGATGAGCGCGAAGACCGCGACCGGCGCTGCCCAGCCGAACGCGTTCCAGTCGTCGGCCGCATCGACGCGGTTGATGTAGTGGCGGATCAGCGCGCCGGCGATGATGATGAGCGCGACCACCATCCACGACTGCGGGTGCGCCGAGAGGAACGGATAGTGCGGCGACACCATCATCACCAGCACGGGGAGCGTGAGATAGTTGTTGTGGGTCGAGCGCTGCTTGCCGATCGCGCCGTAGCGCGCGTCAGGCACCTCGCCCTTGATGAGCTGCGCGACCATCTTCTTCTGGTTCGGGATGATGATCATGAACACGTTGAACGCCATGATCGTGCCGACGAAGGCGCCGACATGCAGAAACGCGCCGCGCGCCGAGAACACCTTGGTGAACAGCACCGAGGCGAGCAGGATCAGCACGAACACGAGAGCGCCGAGCAGCACCGTGTGCTTGCCGATCGGCGATCGGCAGATCAGGTCATAGATGATCCAGCCGGCGAGCAGCGACGCGATCGAGATCGCGACGGCCTGCAGCGTGGTCAGCGGCATCACGGCCGGATCGATCAGGTAGGACTGCGCGTGCAGGTAATACTGCACGATGAGCAGGCCGAAGCCGCTCATGAAGGTCAGATTCGCATCCCACTGAAACCACTGCAGGTGCGACGGCATCTGCGGCGGCGCGACGGTGAATTTCTCGACGTGATAGAAGCCGCCGCCATGCACCTCCCAGGCGGTGCCGTAGACGCCCTTGCTCTTTGGCTCCTTGGTGTCGAGCGAATAGTCGAGCGCCATGAAGTAGAACGAGGTGCCGATCCAGCCGATCCCCACGATCATGTGGAACCAGCGCAGCAGCAAGTTCACCCATTCGCCGAGGAAGACGTCCATCGCGTAGCGTCACTCATGAAAAGCCCTCACCCTGAGGAGCCGGCCGGAGGCCGGCGTCTCGAAGGGCGAGGGCGAGATCGCGCTTGTGGCCATCCTTCGAGACGTCCGCGCTTCGCGCGGCTCCTCAGGATGAGGTCGGAGTTCACATCCCCGGCAGCTTGTCGTCGATGCCTTTGATGAAGAAGTTCATGCCGAGGATCTGCCCGTCGTCGAGATGCGTGCCGCCCTTGCATTCGACCGGCTTGCCGTCCTGCGCGAGCACCGGGCACTTGAACGGATGCAGCTTGCCGGAGGATATCGCGGCTTCGGTGTCTGTCGCGAGCTTCTTCACGTCATCCGGCATGTTGGTGAACGGGGCCATCGTGACGGTCTTGCTGGCGAGCCCGCCCCAAAAGTCACCCGACGTCCACTTGCCTGCAAGCGCGAGCTTGACGCGCTCGACGTAATACGGTCCCCAGTTCTCGACGATGCCGGTAAGCTGCGCGTGCGGACCGAACTTGATCATGTCGGAGTCCTGGCCGAACGCGAAGATCTTGCGGCCTTCCGCCATCTGCATGGCCGCCGGCGAGTCCGTGTGCTGCGAGATGACGTCGGCGCCTTGATCGGCGAGCGCCTTGGCGGCATCGGCTTCCTTGCCGGGGTCGTACCAGGTGTTGACCCAGACGATCTTCACCTTCAAGTCGGAACGCACCGACTGCGCGCCGAGCATGAACGCGTTGATGCCGGAGACCACCTCGGGGATCGGGAACGAGCCGATGTAGCCGACCACGCCGGTCTTCGACATCTTGGCGGCGATCACGCCTTGGATGTAGCGGCCCTCGTAGAAGCGGCCCGAATAGGTCGCGAGGTTCTTCTCGCGCTTGTAGCCGGTCGCGTGCTCGAACATCACGTTCGGATATTTCTTCGCGACCTTCACGGTGGCGTCCATGAAACCGAACGACGTCGTGAAGATCAGTTTGTGGCCGCTGCGGACGAGCTGCTCGATTGCGCGTTCGGCGTCGGGGCCCTCGCTCACGTTCTCAAGGAACGTGGTGTCGACCTTGTCGCCGAAAGCCGTGTCGATCGCCTTGCGGCCGACATCGTGCTGATAGGAATAGCCCATATCGCCGACCGGCCCGACATAGATGAAGCCGATCTTGAGCTTTTCCTGCGCGGTCACGGCCGTGAGCGCTGCCCCGAGGCCAATCGCGGCGGCCGCGGCGGCAATAATGATCCGTTTCATTTGAAGACTCCCGATGTCCTGCGGGGAACCTGTTTGGTACCGGCCGCGGCGCCCGCCCGCACGCTGAAGACCCGGCAATGCTCTCAACGGTCGAGTGCGTTTGCAAGCCCAAGCCGTGGGCTCCGACCAGGCGAATCACGCGCCCGACGAAGAGCCTGCCGGCTACCAAGCGAAAACAATGCCAGCAATTATTGTGGCGCCGGAGCAACACCTACCCGGATAATGCGTCGCGTGCATCGTCATGTCGAATATTTCGGCAGGCTCCGCGCGGCGAAAACCCGCGCCAAATCGCACTGTTCTTAAGGTCGCGGGCCACGACGCCGCATGCGCAAGAAGTGCAGATTTTTCAACACAAACGGGCCCAAATCGCGATGCCCGAGCGCGTCGCGAAGGCGCCCCGCAGAGTTCCCGACGGACGCCAAAACGTCGTACCTGATGAAGAATGCGCCAAAAGCTGCGGAGAAATAAGGCTTTCTCCGGCTGACGAACCGCGCGAGCTTTTGTCACATCAAGTTCACCTCGTCCGCACCTGAGAGCTGGGGGGCTCCCAAATGACCTGCAAGTCGCTTCTCCTCGCCACCGTGTTCGCGACCGCCGCCATCGGCAGCGCAAGCGCGGCCGACATCATCACGAAAGCTCCGCCTCCCGTGGCGCCGCCTCCGTTCTTCCTCTTCGTCGACAACCAGATCAGCTACTGGCACGAGTTTTCGGGTGCCGAACCTGGTGTCGGCAGGCCGATTCAGAAGGACATCGTGACGCTGACGCACTTCGACGTGTGGAAGTACGGCACGAACTTCGTGAACGTCGACTTCCTCAAGTCGGACAACCACGATCCGTCCAACCCGTGGGGCGGCGTCGGCTTCCCGATCCCGGCCGGCGGCATCGGCGACGGCGCATTGGAAGTCTACGCGCTCTATCGCGGCACCCTCGGCTGGAACGAGATTTTCGGCACGACGGCGTTCAAGGTCGGCCCCCTCAAGGACGTCGCGTTCTATTACGGCGGTGACGTGAACACCAAGAACACCGCCTTCGCGCCGCAGAAGCGCAACGTGGTCGCCGGTATCCAATTCCAGTTCGACGTGCCCGGCTACTTCAACGTCGCGGTGAACTACTACAAGGAATGGAATCACAACGGCATCGTGCCCGAGCTCAACGCGATCGGCGTCGGCTGCCCCGGTGCTTGCGCCGAGCAGGTCGACTTCAAGGGCACGGCCGAGTTCGAAGCCCAGTACATGCAGCCGCTCGGCTTCACCGGCCTGCCGCTGCGCTTCTCCGGCTTCACCAACGTTGTGCTGCCGAAGGGTAATGACGGCTTCGGCAACGCCACCAAGACCGAGCTGCTGACCGACAACCGCCTGACCCTCGACGTCGGCAAACTCGCCGCGAACAAGGGCGATCTGGTCGACGTGTTCGTCGGTTATCGCTACTGGCAGAACAAGTTCGGCGGCGATCACACGCTCGATGCCACCGGCGGCGGAACCGAGAACACCTGGTATCTCGGCATGGCGCTGCACATGCCGAAGTAAGCTCACCGAACGTCAGTTCACGCGGCGGTGGCCGGTCGAAAGACCGGCCACTTTGCGTTTTGGCCGAACGCCTGAAGATTGATCAGCGAATTATCCTGCCCGCCAAACAGGCGCTCGACGTTCACGACCGATCACGCGACTTCACGAACAACGGCGAAGCCGCCGATCGCGCTCGTCTGTCTCTGTCAATTCGGAAGCGCATGAATATTTCCGTTTCGCTTCGCAGTGAAGCGACGTTGGCGCATGTCCAACGCCAACCGAAACGAGGAGAATTGTCATGTCCACGCTCAAAGTTGCCATTCTGGCCGCAGTGGCCACCGTCGCACTGGCAAGCCCGGTTCTCGCGCAGAACTTCCAGGGCTTCGGCGCTCCGTCCTACGTCACGCAGGACAACACCCAGACCCAGTCGAAGCCGGTGAAACTCAAGACCCACCAGGCGCGCTAAATGCGTCGCAAGCAGTCATCTTGGTGATCCGGCGGAACCAGAGAGCGGCTCGCCGCCGGCACCAGGATGGCGCTCGTGCGTGTTGAGCCCGCGCAATTTTGACGATCGATCGAAGCCTGCTCATTTTCAAGCGCATTCCTTTACATGGCGCGTCCCACCTTGCCGCGAAGCCCGCAGTTAGGCAGCCTTCGCTGCGCAGGGACTGGCAAGCGGAGGGGCGGCATGCGACGGCTTCTTGTTGCGACGGCATGTGCGGCGATCTCCTGTCTCTGTTTCGTCCCCGCGAGCGCGGTCGCGGAGCCGTGCCTGCTCGTCACGCTGACGGGGACGATGAGCGGACCCGTGCTGCTCAACGGCGTGGCGGGCGCCGGCACGCTCGTGAGCTACGGCGACGACAGCAATGACTGCTCTGCCGTGACGCTACAGTTCGACGCCGGTCGCGGCACGACGCTGCGGCTCTCGCAGGTGCCGGTCGATATCGGCGCGCTCGACGCGATCTTCTTCACCCACATGCATTCCGACCACACCGACGGCTTCGCCGACCTGATGCAGGCGCGCTGGAACTGGAATTCGCCCGGGCCCAAGCTCGATGTCGTGTGCAGCGCGGACGCCGTATCGCAGCCGCTCGGCTTCACCATGAGTTGCGCGAAGCTCGTCGCGCATATCGGTGACGCCTTCATCCAGTCCGGCGAGATCGCGCAGCGCATCTCGGAGGACAAGCGGCGCCTGCCCGGCGGGCCCGCCGAGCTTGCGCATCTGATCACGTTCGAGCCGACCGACGAGCCGCAGGTCGTGTGGCAGAAGGGCGACGTGCGGGTGAGCGCGATCCGCTCGACGCATGTCGCGGGACACGCCTCCTATCGCGTCGACACGCCGGCCGGCAGCGTGGTGATCGGCGGCGACGCCGGCAATGACGCGCTTGCGCCGCCGCGCGCGTCATCGACCTCCGCGCAAGTCGAGAAGCTTGCACAGGGCGCGGATGTCCTCGTCCACTCGACGATGCATCCGATCATGGCGCCGGAGCACGGCAGCGGCATGCCGGCGCAGTTGTACTTCCGCCAGAGTAACACGCCCGATCTCGGCGCGATGGCGAAGCGCGCGGGCGTGAAGGTGCTGATGCTCACGCATCTTGCGCCGCAACCCCGCCAGTCGCGTCACGGGCCGGTGTGGATCGTGCCGGGCGGCGGGATCACGGAGGACGACTACCGCAAGGCCGCCGAGGATGGCGGCTTCACCGGCATTATCGTTGTCGGCGCCGACATCGCGACATTGCGCCTGCCGCTGCAGTAGGCTAGCGGTCCGGCACGAAGGCCAAGCCGAGCGACGCCGGGGCGGGACTTCCCGCCTTGCCGCGCGCCCAGGAGATCGCGACCAGAACCACGACGGTCGCAAGATACGGCAGCGACGACATCAGCTGCGATGGAATGCCGAGGCCGATCGCCTGCGCATGCAGTTGCAGGATCGTGATCCCGCCGAACAGATAAGCGCCGATCATCAGCCGGAACGGCATCCACGAGGCGAACACGACGAGCGCGAGCGCGATCCAGCCGCGCCCGGAGGTCATGCCGGAAATCCAGAACGGCGTATAGGCAAGCGGAAGGTAGGCGCCGCCAAGTCCCGCGCAGGCTCCGCCGAACAGCACCGCAAGCGTCCTGATCTTGAGCACCGGATAGCCGAGCGCGTGCGCGGAAGCGTGATTGTCGCCGACCGAGCGCAACACGAGGCCCGGCCGCGTGCGGTAAAGGAAGTACCAGATGCCGATAATCAGCGCGACCGAGATGTAGACGAAGGCGTCCTGCCCGAACAGCACTTTGCCGACGAACGGGATGTCGGAGAGGTAGGGAATATGGAGGTGTCCGGCGCCGACGATTTTCTGCCCGACGTAATCCGTGCCGATCAGTCCCGACAGGCCGACACCGAGAATCGTGAGCGCGAGCCCGGAGGCCACCTGATTGGCGGCGAGGCCCAGGGTCAGCGCCGCGAACACGCCGGCGAGCGCCGCGCCGGCGGCTATCCCGCACAACGCGCCGAACAAGATGGAGCCGGTGGTGTAGGCGCCCGCGAAGCCGCAGGCCGCGCCGATGATCATCATGCCTTCGATGCCGAGATTGAGCACGCCCGCGCGCTCGACCACGAGCTCGCCCGAGGCCGCGAGCAGCAGCGGCGTCGAGGCGGTGATGACGGTCAGCAGGATGGCTTCGACGAACTCCATGGCCGATCTTTCCTTCTCAGGCGCTCGCCTTGACCGGGATCGCGGTCGGCGCGCGCACGACGCGGATGCGGTAGAGGATGAGCGTGTCGCAGGCGAGCACGTAGAACAGCAGGATGCCCTGGAACACCTTGGTGAGGTCGAGCGGCACCTTCAGCGAGATCTGCGCGCTCTCGCCGCCGATGAAGGTGAGCGCGAGGAACAGCGCCGCGATCAGGATGCCGACCGGATTGAGCCGCCCGAGGAACGCCACGATGATCGCCGTGAAGCCGTAGCCGGGCGAGATGCCGGGCTGGAGGTGGTGCACGGTCGACGTCACTTCGATGATGCCGGCGAGGCCCGCGAGCGCGCCCGAGACCGCGAAGGTGAACAGCGTGAGCTTCCCGTCGTCGAAGCCGGCGAAGCGCGCCGCGCGCGGGGCGGCGCCGACCAGCCTGATCTCGAAGCCTTTGAGCGTGCGGCTGAGTACGATCGCCGCCACGATCACGACGACAACCGCGATCACGGCACCGAGATGCAGCCGGCTGCCCTCGATCAGGACCGGCATGGTGGCGACGTCGTCGAACTCGGCGGTGGTCGGAAAGTTGAAGCCATGGGGATCGCGCCAAGGCCCGCGTGCCAAATAGTCGAGCAGCAGGTCCGCGACGTAGACCAGCATCAGGCTCGAGAGAATCTCGCTCGCCCCGAAACGCACCTTGAAGAACGCCGGAATCAGCGCATAGAGCGCGCCGCCAAGCGCGCCGAGCAGCAGCATGGCCGGCAGGACCCAGGACCCCGCGCCGGTCCCGTGCGTCACGACCCCGAGCCAGCCGCCGGTGATCGCGCCGATCAGGAACTGGCCCTCGGCGCCGATGTTCCAGGCATTGGCGAGATAGCACATCGCAAGGCCGACGCCGATCAGCACCAGCGGCGTCGCCTTGACGGCGATCTCCTGGAGCGCCCAGGGGTCGGTGAGCGGATCGATGAAGTAGATGCGCAGCGCCGTCAGCGGCGGCTTGCCGAGCAGCGCGAACAGGATCGCACCCGTCACCAGCGTGAGCGCGATCGCGATCAGCGGGGACGCGACCGCGACCGCGACCGACTGTTCCGCACGCCGCTCAAGTGCGAGGCGCATGGGCGTCCTCCTTGCCTTTGATGATTCCGACGCCGGCCATCAGCATCCCGATCTCGCCGCGGTCGGCGCGGCGGGTGACGCGCGGGGCCGAGAGCCGCCCGGCGCAGATCACCACCAGGCGGTCGCAGATCTCGTAAAGCTCATCGAGGTCCTGGCTCATCACCAGCACGGCGGCGCCGCGCGCCGCGAGATCGACGATCGCCTGGCGGATCGAGGCCGCCGCGCCCGCGTCGACGCCCCAGGTGGGCTGGCTTACGATCAGCAGCTTGGGTTCGCGCAGGATCTCGCGCCCGACCACGTATTTCTGCAGGTTGCCGCCCGAGAGGCTCGCGGCCTCGGGGTCCGGCTTGCCCTTGCGCACGTCGTAGCTCTTGGTGATGCGCTCGACGAAGGCGAGCATCTGTCCGCGATCGATGAAGCCGCCGCGCACCATCTTGCTCGCCGCATGGCTGCTGATCAGCACGTTGTCGGAGAGCTTGAAGCGCGGCGCCGTCGCGTGGCCGAGCCGCTCCTCCGGCACGAATGCCGCTCCCATGCGGCGGCGCTGCGTGATCGAGAGCTTGCCGACGCCGCGTTCGTCGATCTTGATCGTATCGGCCTCAGCGCTCGCGACCTCGCCCGAGAGCGCGGCGAACAGCTCGTCCTGGCCGTTGCCGGCGACGCCCGCGAGGCCGAGCACCTCGCCGGCCGCCACGTCGAACGAGACCGCGTCGAGCCGGATGCCGTGCGGATCGTCGGGCACCAGGCTGAGATCGCGCACTACGAGGCGCGGCGCGCCGACCTTCTTGGTGCCGTCCGAGCGCACCTCGCCGATGTCGGTGCCGACCATCATGCGGGCGATCGATGCTGAGCTCTCGGCGCGCGGGTCGCAAGTGCCGACCACCTTGCCGCCGCGCAGGATGGTCGCGGTGTCGCACAGCGCGCGCACCTCATCGAGCTTGTGGCTGATGTAGAGGATCGCGCGGCCTTCCTGGCGCAGGACGCGCAAGGTGCGGAAGAGCTGCTCGACCTCCTGCGGGGTGAGCACCGACGTCGGCTCGTCGAGGATCAGGAGCTTCGGATCCTGCAACAGGCAGCGCACGATCTCGATGCGCTGGCGCTCGCCGACCGAAAGCCGCCACACCTCGCGCTTGGGATCGAGCGGCAGGCCGTAGGCGCGCGAAACCTCGGCCACGCGCTCGTCGATGCCGGCGAGCGGCGCGGTATCGAGGCCGAGCGCGACGTTCTCGGCGACGGTCAGCTGCTCGAACAGGCTGAAATGCTGGAACACCATGCCGATGCCGCGCGCGCGTGCCGACGCCGGACCGGCGAGCACGACCGGTTCGCCCTGCCAGCGGAATTCGCCCGCGCTCGGCTGCAACAGGCCGTAGATCATCTTCACCAGCGTCGACTTGCCGGCGCCGTTCTCGCCGAGCAGCGCGTGCACCTCGGTCGGCCAGATCTTCAGGTTGATATCGTTGTTGGCGACGAAGTCGCCGTAGAGCTTAGTGATGCCGACCGCTTCGAGCAGCGGCACCCTGGCCGTCTGCAGCGGGCGATCCGGCGCGATTGCGACGGCGGCATCAGCCATGGCGTGCGTTACCTTCCGTTGTGTCGGCATCACGCGATGGCGCGGCCCGCGACCTGAGCGCGTCGCGCCGGATCAGGACCTGCGCCACGACCGAGGCGGCGATCGCGGCCGGCGCCTTGTCGGCGATCGCGGTGAGACCGATCGGGCAGACGAGACTCTCGACCACGGCCTGCTCCATGCCGATCTTGCGCATCGCGGCGGTGAAGCGCGCGCGCTTGGTCGCGCTGCCGATCAGGCCGACATAGGGAAA
>CAYZMR010000119.1:0-11607 GCA_964479515.1 uncultured Hyphomicrobiales bacterium
GCCGCGCGGCCGCATCGACGTCGGCGGCGGTCGGCAGCGCGACCGCGGATTCGGATTTGCTTGACATGGAGTGAGGGTAGCGCCGGAATCGACTGTTGTCATCCCGCCCCAACGTCCATCTCGTCGTCATCCCGGCCGAGCGAAGCGAGAGCCGGGATCCATAACCACGAATCGAGCGTTTCCCGCGCCATTAGTGTTTATGGATCCCGGGTCTCGGCCTTTGGCCTCGCCCGGGATGACCACATGCTCACGCCACTTCGGCGAGTTCCATCGGCTCAACCGTACTCGCCTCGTCGGTCCAGGCGATGATCTCGAACCGGCCGTCCGCGTGCTCGGCGATCGCCGTGCAGCTCTCGACCCAGTCGCCGCAATTGATGTAGCGCACGCCGAAATGATCGGTGATCGCCGGGTGGTGGATGTGCCCGCAGATCACGCCGTCGGCGCCGCGCCGATGCGCTTCGTTGGCGAGCGCGCGCTCGAAATCGCCGATGTAATTGACGGCGTTCTTCACCTTCAGCTTCGCCCAGCGCGACAGCGACCAATAGCGAAAGCCCAGGCGCCGGCGCGCGGCGTTGAACACGCGGTTGACGCCGATCGCGAAGTCGTAGGCCTTGTCGCCCGCAAGCGCGAGCCAGCGCGCGTGCTGCACCACGAGATCGAACTGGTCGCCGTGGGTGACGAGATAACGCCTGCCGTCGGCGCCGTGGTGGATCTCGTTCTCGACCACCTCGATGCCGCCGAAATGCGTGCCGTAATAGTCGCGCAGCACCTCGTCGTGATTGCCCGGCACATAGACGATGCGCGCGCCCTTGCGCGCCTTGCGCAGGAGCTTCTGCACCACGTCGTTGTGCGCCTGCGGCCAGTACCAGCCCGAGCGCAGCGCCCAGCCGTCGACGATGTCGCCGACGAGGTAGACGAGATCGGCGTCATGCCAGCGCAGGAACTCAAGCAACCGCTCGGCCTGGCAGCCCCTCGTGCCGAGATGAATGTCGGAGATGAACAGCGTGCGGAACTGGCGCAGACCGCTCGTCACGATTGGAACTTCCCTTCAGGTCCCGACACCAGCGGCAGATGCCTGATTTGTGTTGCGGTTGCGTGACGGCGGCGGGCGCGCCGCCATGGTTAACGAGAGGTTAAGGGCGAACCACTTCTTTTTGGCGCTCCGTCACACGCGTGTCACCGCGCGGGAACTAAACCGCGCGCATGACCACTGCCGTCTGGCTTGCGGCGATTTTCAGCACGCTTGCGACCGGCGCTCACATCGTGAGCATCGCGGTTGCGACGCTGCGATGCAGGCCGCGCCGGCATGAAAACGCGGCGCGGTATGCGGCGCCCGTGACCCTGGTGCGGCCGGTATGCGGCATCGACAATCACGTCGAGGAGACGCTGGCCACGAGCTTCACGCTCGATCATCCGGACTGCGAAATCCTGTTCTGCGTCGCTTCCGCGCGCGATCCCGTCGTGCCGCTGGTCGAGCGCCTCATCGCGCGCCACCCGCACGTGCGCGCGCGCCTGCTGGTCGGCGATGATCGCGTGAGCCAAAATCCGAAGCTCAACAACATCGTCAAGGGCTGGGACGCAGCCGGGCATGACTGGATCGTCATCGCGGATTCCAACGTGCTGCTGCCGCGCGACGCCGTCGCGCGACTGCTCGGCGCATGGCGCCCCGATACCGGACTCGTCTGCTCGCCGCCCGTCGGGGCGCGGCCGGACGACCTCTGGGGCGAGCTCGAATGCGCCTTCCTCAATACCTATCAGGTGCGCTGGCAGTATTTCGCCGACACGATCGGCTGCGGCTTCGCACAGGGCAAGACCATGCTGTGGCGGCGCGAGACGCTCGAGGCGGCCGGTGGCATCCGCGCGCTCGGCGCCGAGCTTGCCGAGGACGCGGCCGCGACCAAGATCCTCGCGCGAGCGGGCCTGCGCGTGCGCCTGGTCGACGCGCCGTTTCGACAGCCTTTGGGGCGCCGCCGCGCGATCGACGTCTGGAACCGGCAGGTGCGCTGGGCGCGGCTGCGGCGTGCGAGCTTTCCGGCCTACTTCCTTCCCGAGATTTTCTCCGGCGCGCTGTTTCCGCTCATCGCGGCGGCCTACGCGGCGGCGGGCGTCGGCATCCCGGTCGCGACGACGGTCGGTGCACTCGCGCTGTTCTGGTACGGGGCCGAATACCTGCTAACGCGCGCGGCGGGCTGGCCGCTGTCCGCCCTCTCGCCGCTCGCCTGGGTGCTGCGCGACCTCTTGTTGCCGGTCCTCTGGATCGAAGCCTGGCTCGGGCGCGACTTCGTCTGGCGCGGCAATCACATGCGCATCGCCGACGAAGGCCGGGCGGCGTAAAGCGCAATCCGGCGAAGTGGGAACCGGTTCGCCGCAGATTGCGCGACAACAAAGCCTACCCACCTTCACACAGCGCCGTGGCTGCGTATGATCCCCCGCCCATTGGCGAGGAGAACATCCATGGATCTCGGCATTGCCGGCCGCAAGGCCATCGTCTGCGCGTCGAGCCGCGGGCTTGGCCGCGCTTGCGCGTTCCGCCTCGCGGAGGCCGGCTGCGAGGTCGTGGTCAATGGCCGCGACCAAGCCAAGACCGAAGGCACCGCCGCCGAGATCGCCAAGGCGACCGGCGCCAAGGTGATTCCGGTCGTGGCCGATGTCTCGACCGCGGCCGGTCAGGCCGCGCTGTTTGCCGCCATGGGCGAGCCCGACATCCTGGTGAACAACAATGCCGGGCCGCCCTTTCGCGACTTCAAGGAGCTCGACCGGCAGAAGATCCTCGACGGCGTGACCGCCAACATGGTGGTGGCGATCGAGCTCATCCAGAAGGTCGTCGGGCCGATGGCGAAGAAGAAGTTCGGGCGCATCGTGAACATCACGTCCGGCTCGGTGAAGATGCCGATCGGCGGGCTCGATCTGTCCTCGGGCGCGCGCGCCGGATTGACGGCGTTCCTCTGCGGCGTCGCGCGCCAGGTCGCGTCGAGCGGGATCACGATCAATTTCCTGCTGCCGGGCAGCTTCGACACCGACCGGCTCAACCAGAACATGGAAACGGTCGCGAAGAACCAGAACATCTCGGTCGAGCAGGCGAAGGCCGCGCGCGCCGCGAGCGTGCCGGCCAAGCGCTTCGGCGAGCCGGACGAGTTCGGCGCGGCCTGCGCGTTCCTGTGCTCGGCGCATGCCGGCTACATCACCGGGCAGAACCTGTTGATCGACGGCGGCGTGTTTCCGGGCGCGTTCTAAGCGACCTCTTCGAGCCGCGCTCTGACGCGATCCGTGGCGCTCAAGTCAAAACCTGCCAACGTCAGCCTGAGCGCCCGCGCCCCAATCGTTGCAGAGCCCCCGAGACCAACTCGAGCGGCGAAAGAGGTTGCTTCTGCGCCTTCGGAGGCCGATCGCGCTTTTCGCGCAGGAGCTGGATTTCGCGATCATGAAACCGTTCGAGACCCGGCCGGTGTCCCGCATGGATCACCGTCGTATCGGGCAAGAAATCACGCATGTACTCCATCATCCTGAACTGGCTGAGCTCATCGAGCGATGACGTCGGCTCATCCATGATCAGGATGTCGGGCGGATGGATCAGGACGCGCGCGAAGGCAAGCCGCTGCTGCTCGCTGCCCGACAGGACCGAGCCCCATTGGTCTGTTTCGTCAAGGCGCGGAATGAGATGTTCGAGGCCGCAGCGCATGAGGATGTCGCGCATTTTCTCGTCCGACACCTCTCGCTCGGGGTGGGGATACAGCAAGGCGGTGCGCAACGTACCGAGCGGGAAATACGGGTGTTGCGGCATGAAGGCCACGTATGCGCCTTCGGGCCGCAGGATTTCGCCGCTTCCCCAAGGCCACAATCCGGCCATCGCGTGAATGAGCGTGCTTTTCCCGGTCCCGGATTCTCCCTTCACGAGAATCTTTTCGCCCGGCGAGATGACGGCGTCCGCGCCGGCGATCATCAGTATCCCGTCGTACAGAGCGATGTTGAGCCCGCGAAGATGCACGCGATTGTCCGGACTCGCGCCCAGCTTGATGGTCTCGCCCTCGCCGACGGGACCGAGGCTTGCTTCCAGACGGCCGATCGCATCGGACAATTGCGCCACACGGTGCGAGGAGGCAGCCCAATCCGCCAGACGCAGCGCATTGTCGGCGAGCCAGTTGAGCGCGAGCTGGACCTGTATGAACGCGGTGGCCGCCTGCATCAGCGAACCGAGCGTCATCTCGCCCGAGAGATACTTCGGTGCCCCGAGCAGAAGCGGGACGACGGGCGCCAGAACCAGGTTTGCGCCGTTCAGCCACATCATTCGACCCTGCCAAGCGATCACGCCGAACCAACGTTGGACCAGATCGGACAAGGTCACGTTCAGGCGCTCGCGTTCGTCGTCGTCGCCGCCGATCAACGCGATGTTTTCGGCATTGTCTTTCACGCGCGTGAGTTCGTAGCGAAGCTGCGCTTCTCCCGCGGCCTTGTCCTCGACGCGGCGCACCAGCGGCCGGCTCAGCAGGAACACGCCGAGCGTTGTGACGGCGGAATAGATGATGCAGGCGAATACCATGTAGCCGGGAATGGAGTAGCCCGCGACCGTCAACGCGCCGCCGACGACCCAGAGGATGCCGACGAAGGAAATCGCGGCCAGCAGGGCGTTCAGAATGCCGAGCGACAGATCAACCAGGAGCTCAATCGCAAGCCGGCCGTCCTCGGCGATGCGCCCTTCCGGGTTGTCGGCCTCCGTGTGCACGATGGCCAGCTGGTAGAAATGCCGATCCGCGAGCCAACGGCTGATCAATGTATGCGCCAGCCACTGACGCCACCGCACCTGTAAGCGCATGCGCGCATACAGCAAACCCACGGAAAATGCCGCCGAGAACAATGCCAGCACCAGAACAAGACCAAGACCGAGCATGACGGTCTTGGTGTCCTTCTGTTCGAGCGCGTCAAAGAAGAACTTGTTCCAGCGATTGACGGCGAGCGCCGCGCCAAGATTCGCGAGAAGAAAAAACAGAACGGCAGCGCTCAGTAGCCAAGCCCGCACGCGCGTCTTCCCGCTCCAGAAACCGAGCGAGAGGCGCAGGAATCGTCGAGATTGCGTCGAACGCGCTCTGTCTTCCGATGCTTGGCTCACTGAAATCCCGGAATCAACCGAAAGAGGAATCAACGGAAGGATAAGTGCAAGTTTTCCATCACATCGATTTGGCCGCCAATTTGCAACACATGAACCTCGCTTTTAGGCGCACACCATCCGGGAGGCGGCACCGACCTCGGATATGATGGACAGAGCGTTACTGCCGCTGAAATATTCGAGGCGGTGAACCGCGAGGCGGCCCGCGGCCGCCTCGTCCATGCTCGCCGTTTCGTCGGATCAAATCCGGCCTAGGACCAAGAGAACGACGAGGACGATCAGGACGATACCGAGAAGACCGATGCCGCGATGACCGTACCCGTAGCCGTAGCCGCCGAAGCGGCCACTGAACCCGCCGAACAAGAAGATGACGAGAATGATGATGAGTATGAGTCCAATCGACATGATCTATCTCCGGTTGCAGCACTGAGACAAAGATCGCTCCCCCCGTGACGCGGCGCCCCCGCTACGCGCTCTGCGGCCTGAATTTGATCGCGGCCGCGATCGTCAGGATCACGAACAGCACCAGCACCGCGCCCTGCACGATCAGGAACGGCGGCTCGGGCGCATCCGGCGCGTGCGGCGCCAGCGCATGGATCGACGGCACCTTGAGGAAGAGCTGCGTCACGAACACGAAGGCGTCGAACCAGACCGTGACGACGATGCACACGGCGAAGATCCAGCGCCAGGCGCTATGCAGATGGAACGCGTAGCGCGCCAGCAGCGCGATCGCGAGCAGCACCAGCGAGATGATGCCGACGTAGTGCGACGGGAGCAGCATCACGATCGGCAGGAAGCCGAACCCGGTCACGCAGGTCAGGATCGCGGCGATGAGATAGAGCACGGTCCAGCCGTCGCCGTGGCGCCGGCCGATCATCTCGAGCGTCACGATAATACCGACGACCAGCATGACGAGACTGAGAATGGTGTGAAACCATGTGAACGGCGTAAAGCCTTCGAACATGACACGTCTCCCCTGCCCGGCACGCGCCAATCATAGCGGATCGCGCGCCCGCGCGACAACGCCGCCCGTGCAAATCCGCGTGACGGCCGCGCCGTCAGACCTCGCCCGCGAGCGCGCGCTGGACCGCGGGGCGCTCCTTGATGCGGCGCGTATGCTCGGCGAGCTTGGGAAACCGCGCGCGGTCGACGCCGTCGCCTTCGAGCCATTGCGACAGCGTGAACAGGTAGGGGTCGCAGACCGAATAGCGCTCGCCCAGCACCCAGGGACCGGCGAGCATGTCGCGCTCGATCAGCGCGAAGCATTCGCCGACCGACTGCGGGACCTTTTTCTGCATCGCCTTGATCGCCGCCTCGTCGTCGGCATCGACCCATCGCGCGCCACGCATGCGGTGGGCATGCGCCACGTGCACGGTCGAGCACAGATAGCTGTTGAAGGCTTGGCACCGCGCGAGCGCGAAGGGATCGGCGAGCGGGGCGAGCTGCGCGCCCGGAAAGGTCTGCGCCACATAGATGAGGATCGCGGGCGTCTCGGTCAGCACGCCGCGCTCGGTCACCAGCGCCGGCACGCGTCCCTTGGGATTGACCGCGAGATATTCGGGCTTGCGCTGCTCGCCGGTCTTGAAGTCGATCCGCACCGCCTCGTAGGGGGCGGCCGCCTCCTCCAGCGCGACGCGCGAGGCGAGCGCGCAGGTCGCGGGCGCGAAGAAGAATTTCATCATGGGCGTTTCCAAATTGGCATTACGGTAGCCCGGATTGAGCGAAGCGAAATCCGGAAAGGTCTTGCAGCAAAGGACGAGCGCGCAGTCTGCAATAGTTAACAGCGACTGCTGGCGCAAGCCGGATGCGTTCGTCCCGGATTTCGCTTCGCTCAATCCGGGCTACGCGTCGCTATCGCGGCCGCAGCAGCGTCGGCAACGCCCATTGCATCGTCTGCCTGCCGTGCTTGAAGGCCGCGACCGGCTGCGCGATCTCGGCGACCGCCTGTTGCGGCGTCAGCGCGTCGATCACCACGACGTCCGCCGGGCCGCCGATCGAAAAGCCGTAGTCCTTGAGATTGAGCAGCCGCGCCGAGCGGTCGGTGAGCATGCGGAAGCATTCGGCGAGCGCCGCCGGCCGGTCGACCTGCAGCACATTGGCGTAAAGATTCGCCATGCGGATGAGCGAGCAGTCGCCGTAAGGCGTCGCCGGGTTGAGGATGTTGTTGGAGGAGAGCGAGCAGTTGACGCCGTGCGCGCACAGAAGGTTCGCGTCCGCGACGCCGCGCACCACCGAATGGTCGCGGTCGCGGCCCATCAGGAACAGGTCGGTCGCCGGCAGCACCGTGACGGCGATCCCTGAATCCGCCATCTGCCGCGCCAGCGTCGCAAACGCGTCCTGCGGCAGCAGCGAGAGCTTGGCCATGTGGCCGACCACGACGCGCCCGCCGCGCCGGTATCGGTCGGTCAGTTCGCGCACCAGGTGGATGTTCATCGCGTCGGGCGTGTTGCCGACGTCGAGATGGATGTCGATGTCGACGTCGTACTCGCGCGCGAGCTCGAAGATGCGGGTGATTTGCCCCGCCTCGTCGGTATCGTAGCGTGGCGCGCCGCCGATCACCTTGGCGCCGCGGCGCAGGCCTTCGACCAGGAGCTCGTCGGTGCCCGGAAAGCTGATCAGGCCTTCCTGCGGGAACACGCACATCTCGATGTCGATCGCCCATCGGTACTCGGCGACGAGCGATTGGACGCCCTCGAACCCGCGCATGCCGATGCCGGGATCGACCTCGACCTGCGTGCGCATGCGCGTGGTGCCGTGCTTGATGCAGGCCTCGATCGTGGCGGCCGCCCGCGCGCGCACGTCCTCGACCGTCATGGCGGCCTTCAGCGGCGTCACGCCCTTCACCGGGCTCAGCGTGCGGCGCTCCTGCGGGGCGCAGCGCTCGATGATGCGCGCCTTGTCGAGATGGATGTGCGTCTCGATCAAACCGGGACACGCGAGACGGCCCTGCGCGTCGTAGACCGGCGCATCAGCGGCGATCGCCGGCGCGATCGCCGCGATGCGGCCGTCCGCGATGCCGATGTCGAGCGGGTCGCCGGCTCGATCCGAGAGCCGCGCATTGCGGATGATCAGGTCCACGCGATCGGCCTTGTTGAATGTCACGGCGCCAGGAGGCCCAAGGGTCGCACGAATGATGGCGGTTTTTCCAACCCTTCAGTCTTGCCCCGACGATGACGCCGACGCATAGTCGCGTCCAAGGTCCACTCCATCCCGACGCTCAATCGCACACAACACCAGGGGGAAACTCATGAAGCTCGTCCGCTTCGGCGCGCCCGGCCGCGAAAAGCCCGGCATCATCGACACGACCGGCAAGATCCGCGACCTCTCGAAGGTCGTGCCCGACATCGCCGGCGAGACGCTGTCGCCGAAGGGTCTGGCGAAAATCCGCAAGACCGACCTTGCGAAGCTCCCTGCCGTGAAGGCCGGCACGCGGCTCGGCCCCTGCGTCGGCGGCACGCGCCATTTCATCGCGATCGGGCTCAACTATGCCGATCACGCCGCCGAGACCGGCGCGCCGATCCCGAAGGAGCCGATCATCTTCCAGAAGGCGCCGAACTCGATCGTCGGGCCGAACGACGACACCATGATCCCGAAGGGCTCGACCAAGCTCGACTGGGAATGCGAGATCGCGATCGTGATCGGCAGCCGCGCGCGCTATCTCTCCAAGAAGGACGCGCTCGACGTGGTCGCGGGCTACTGCATTTGCAACGACGTATCCGAGCGCGCGTTCCAGATCGAGCGCGGCGGCCAGTGGACCAAGGGCAAGGGCTGCGAGACCTTCGGCCCGCTCGGACCATGGCTCGTCACCAAGGACGAGATCAAGAACGTCCAGAGCCTCGACATGTGGACCGACGTGAACGGCGAGAAGCGCCAGCGCGGCAACACCAAGACCATGATCTTCGGGATCGCGCACATCGTCTGGTACTGCTCGCAGTTCTTCGTGATGGACCCGGGCGACGTCATCACCACCGGCACGCCACCCGGCGTCGGGCTCGGCATGAAGCCCGCGCCTGTGTTCCTCAAGGCCGGCGACGTCGTGACGCTCGGCATCGAGGGCCTCGGCGAGCAGCGCCAGAAGGTCGTGCGGTTCAAGAGCTGAAGGCGGCCACCTTGTAGGGTGGGCATCGGCGCAAAGCGCCGATGCCCACCGAAACGTCGCGTGATATGCGCGCAAGATGGTGGCTCGCTTCGCTGAGCCCACCCTACGCATGCTTTGCCGCTACTCGATGCGCGCGATGTCGCCGTCGAATCCCATCGGCGTATAGATGCCGCCGTGGAATTGCCGCGAGATCGCGTCCTCGGTGTCCGGCGCGCGCATGATGTCGGCCGCATAGTCCTCCGCCTTGTCCTGCGGCCGGTAGCCGAGGAATTCCAGGTCCTTGTTGCGGTAGCCGCTGCGCGCGTTGTCGGAGATGCCGTAGACGGTGATGAAGTGATAGTCGGGCGCATCAATGCAGCATCCAACGAGCTGAACGGCATCGCGCGGACTGAGCCAGACATAGAGGAACCGCCGGTCGATGGGCTTGTCGCGAAACGCGCCGATGCGCAGGCACGCGACCGAGAGGCCGTGCTTGTCGGCAAACAGTCGGCCGACCGCTTCGCCGAACACCTTGCTCACGCCGTAGATACCGTCCGGCCGTGGAACGACGGTCTGGTCGATGACGCGGGCGCGCCGGTAGAACCCGATTGCGTGGTGCGAGCTCGCATAGACGACGCGCCGCACGCCTTGCCGCCGTGCCGCCTCGAACACGTTCCAGGTTCCGACGATGTTGTTGGGCAGGATCTTCTCCCAAGGCGCCTCGCCGGGGATCGCGCCGAGGTGGACGACGCAATCGACGTCCCGCATGGCGGCTTCCACCGACGCCAGATCGGTCAGATCGGCGGGCGCGATCTCTTCGCCCCCGCGCGCCGGAGCGAGCGGCGCGATGTCGGAGAGGCGCAGGACCGGATAGCGGCCGCGTAGCCCCTCGCGCAGGGTGTTTCCGATGATCCCGGCTGCGCCGGTGATGAGAATCCGCTTCATGCCAGCCTCTTGCGCCATACGACCTCTCGGGCGACGCAACGGCGATGCGTCACGGCTTGCAAGATGACAGGATCGGAGGCCGGATCAACCCGGCAGGCGCGTAGGGTGGGAATCGGCGCGAAGCGCGATGCCCACGCGGACCGGAGGCGCGAACAGGTTCGTCGGCATGCTGCGCATGCCCGCCCTACGTGCGACGAACGACGTGGCTATTTCGCGCGAAGCTGCCCCAACGCGCTCAACCAATTCTCCATGTGGAAGGTCTTGGCGATCTTGCCGTCGCGGATCGTCTGGATGTCGATCGCCATGATGCGGAAGCCTTTGCCCGTGTGCGGCACGCCAAAGAGGTCGCCGGCTGGCGTACCGGTCACCTCGCCGCGCACGATCACGCGGTCGCCCGCGACCAGCACTTCCTTGATGTCGAACTTCATGTCGGGAATCGAATTGGCGAAATTCGACACGACCTTGATCGACGTCTCGCGCCCCCAGCACTCGCCCGGCAGATAGCCGGAGCAGGATTCATAGTCGGCGGTCAGCACCTGCTCCTGGATGGCCTTCACGTCGCCGCGCGTCGCGATGGTGAACAGGCTGTACCAGGGCGCGATGATCGTGCGCGCTTGCGCCTCGGTGAGGCCTTGCGCGGCGGCGGCCGGGATCGCGGCTGCGAGCATGACAGCCGCCGCGGCGATAGGGGCAAGGATCGTCATGGATTGTTTCCCGCTGATTTCAGGCCCTATCCTGGACCTAAGTATGATGACCGACATAGTATGAAGGTCGACATCCCGATTGGCAATTGATAACTCTGGAGCATGGCCAAAGTCTCTGATTCAAAAGAGAAAACGATTGCCGCCGCGGCGCGGCTGTTCTGCCAGCAGGGCTATCACGGCACCGCGCTGCACGACATTCTTGCCGCAAGCGGGGCGCCGCGCGGCTCGCTCTATTTCCATTTTCCCAAGGGCAAGGAGGAGATCGGCGTCGCGGCGGTCGCGCTCGGCGCGCAGGCGGTGCACGACTTCATCGCGCAGGCGGCCGGCGCGGCGCAGAGCGCGGAGGCCTTCGCGGCGAGCCTCGCGCGCGGCATGGCGGGCAATCTCGAGCGCTCCGCCTATCGCGAAGGCTGCCCCATCGCGCCGACCGCGCTCGAGACCGCGACACAGTCCAAGGCGCTCGGCGCCGCGGCGCGCAGGGCGTTTCAGTCGTGGGAGCACGAGATCGCGCGCACGCTCGAAGGTTTCGGCATGAAGGCGGCGGACGCGGAGCGCACCGCGACGGCGGTGTTGAGCCAACTCGAGGGCGCGCTGTTGCTCGCGCGCACCTACCGCAGCCTGGAGCCGATGCGCCGCGCCGAGCGCGCCGTGAAGCTGCTGGTGCGCGCCGCGCTGACGGCGCCGTAACCCGCGCGGGCGTGGCGTTCGTCGCCATCCTTCGAGACGCATCTCGAAGGATGGCAGCAAGCACGCGGCCCGCAAAACCGCGCGCGAAAAAA
>CAYZMR010000120.1:0-11593 GCA_964479515.1 uncultured Hyphomicrobiales bacterium
TTTCTGGTCTCAGACCTACGACCGCCGGATGGGCGACCTGATTGCCATTCAGGAAGAGATCGCAACGTCCGTGATGCGCAGCCTTGCGCTCCACACGGGTGGCGACGAATTGAAGCTTCCTGCCAGACGGTACGCAGCAAATTCGAATGCGTATCATCTTTATCTCACGGGCCGTCATTTCTGGAATAAGCGGACGAAAAGCGCGGTCGAGAAGGCAATTGAATGCTGGGAGCGGGCGATCGCGGCCGATCCGGATTGCGCGCTCGCCTACTCGGGAATCGCGGATGGCTACGCCATGCTCGGATACCACGGGTATCGGTCCCCCCGGGATGCCTTTGAGGCTGGCCGGGCTGCGGCCCGCAAGGCGATCGAGATCAACGACTCGCTGTCGGAGGCGCACGCCTCCTTGGGCGAGCTTAGTCTGCACTTTCGGTGCGACCTCAAGACATGTGCGCTCGAACTGAAAACCGCAGCGACGCTAAATCCCGCTTACTCACGCGCGCATCACAATTGGTCGCACTACTGGATATCCGCAGGTGACATCGAAAGATCCGTTGGAGGCCAGCCTTCGAGCGCTCGATCTTGACCCCATGAACCTGGTGCTGACAGCTCATCTGTGCTGGCATCACTACCACGCCGCCGAGTTTGATTTGGCGATAGCAGCCGGTCAAAGAGCAATTGACATGGATGCATCACTCATTATGGCCCGCATCTATCTGGGACGAGCCTACGCGCTAAATCGCATGTACAAGGAAGCAATTAATGAGTTCGACAAGTCGCTTGCCGAGGGTGGCGGCGACGTAAAAGGCTATCTCGGGCTGACATTCGCCTTGGCTGGAGAGCGGCGCAAGGCCGAACACATGCTGGCTGAGCTGGCTTCCGGTTCGGCCGATCATTACGTGTCCCCTTATCATCTAGGGACAATCGTTCTCGCCTTGGGGGATGTGGAAGGCGCCTTCGTGTGGCTCGACAAAGCTGTCGACGAGGGCGGGCGACACGTCGCCGCATTGAGACTTGACCCGGCCCTCGCGAGCATTCGCGGCGACCCGCGTTTTCAGATGCTACTTCGCAGGATTGAGAGCATTCCGAACGCCTGATTTATAAGATGGCCGGAAATATCGGAAATATACAGTCAGACGCGAGCCTTAGGTTTTTCGTTCGATCGCCATCAAGGGCGAGAGGGAATATCCCGACGATATAACGCTTGCCATTACCGAGCGCGGTTGGCACGACGATGAAGTGGCCAGCGTGGTGATGCGCTACCGACTTCAAAAAATCGAGCGACGGCTGGCGCGTCGTCCGCGCCGAGAAGAAAACGCCATGGGCAAGGTAGTAGTTTCCGCGCGTTTCGCCGCCAAAAGGGCCAAGGCTTTCGATCTTGTCCCGGCATGGCGAGCCGAGAAGAACAGCGGACGGCAGGGCTACCAAAGAAAGTTGACCGGAAGGGTACCAGATAGCCCGCCGTTGCTGGCGTTACGTAGCTTGGGGTGCCTGACGCGCATGAGTAGCCCGGTCCCAATGGATCGCGACGCCTCGCTCAAGCACGATGGCGACTTTTAAGAGGCGAGGGCTGCCGTGATGAACCCGGAACACGTCGAACGAATCAAGCAAGGCGTCGCGGAGTGGAATGCGTGGCGGTGTGACAACCGCGTGATCAACCTCAATACCTACCCAAGCAGGAACCTACGCGACGCCGACCTGAGCGGGGCCGACCTGAGCAACGCCGACCTGACCGGTGCCAACCTGATCGACGCCGACCTGAGCGACGCCTTCCTAAGCCAGGCCAATATGAGCGACGCCTACCTGACCGGCGCCAACCTGACCGGCGCCCGCGTGTACGACGCCAACATGAGCAAAGCCAACCTGGGCCACGCCGACCTGAGCAGCGCCAATCTGGGCGGCGCCCACCTGAATAACGCCCACCTTTTTGACGCCAATCTGGAGCACGCCTACCTGAGTAGCGCGAAGCTAGGTGGCGCCAATCTGCGCAATGCTCACTTGTACGACGCCGAGCTGCGCTACGCCGACCTGACCGGCGCCAGCCTGTGCAAAGCCGTGCTGCGAAAGGCTGACCTGCAAAGCGCCGACCTCAGCAACGCTGACCTGACCGGCGCCATTCTGCTCAATGCCGACCTGCAATACACCCACTTGGACGGCGCCAGCCTGGGCGACGCCGACCTAGGTGGTGCCAACCTGTTGCGCGCCGACTTGACCGGCGCCAACCTGCGCAACGCCGACCTAGGCGGCGCCAACCTGTACTATGCCGACCTGAGCGCGGCGGACCTAAGCAACGCCAGATTGTATAACGCCGACCTAGGCGGCGCCAACATGGGCGGCGCAAATCTGACGGACGCTAGACTAAATGAGACTAGGCTTGTGAATGTTGATCTCAGTAGGGTCATCGGCCTGGCAACATGTATCCATGTCGGGCCAAGCGTCGTCGACCATCGGACACTGCAAAAGTCCGGCCCGCTGCCGATCCAATTTCTTCGCGGCGTCGGCCTGCCGGACAATTTGATCGATTATCTGCCTTCGTTGGTAAGCCAAGCGATCCAGCACTATTCTTGCTTTATCAGCTACTCGACCAAAGACCATGAGTTTGCCGAGCGCCTTCATGGTGACCTGCAAAACAAGGGGGTGCGCTGCTGGTTCGCGCGGCATGATCTGTCAATTGGTGCCAAGACTTGGGACGCCATAGACGAGGCGATCAAATTGCGAGACAAGCTACTGCTCATTCTTTCGAAAAATTCGATCGGCAGCGAATGGGTCGAAGATGAAGTGCAGAAGGCGCTCGCGGAAGAGCGGGACAGGAAAGAGCTCGTGCTGTTTCCGGTGCGTATCGATGACGCGGTAATGAAAACTCCCGAGCCCTGGGCGCGCAAGCTGCGCGACCAACGCAACATCGGCGATTTCCGGCGCTGGAAGGATCACAACGCCTATAAGGCGAGCTTCCAGCGTGTGCTGCGTGATTTGACGAAGCCGCTGCCCCAATTTCCATAGGCGACCACGCGACTTTACACGGCCACACAAGGCGCTCGTGAATGCTGCACGACATTAGTCGGGATTTGGCCCACTGCGGACCTGCCGGCATGTCCGCTTTCACGCCGCTGTTGGGGGGGACGCGGACACCAGCGTGCGAGTTGCACCATTCCGATTTATGAGTACAGGACCTAGCGCGGTGCCCTCGGAGATCCGAAAGCCCGCGCCGCAAGCACCCTACTTCCTCCCCCGCACCCTTGGCATATCGATGAACGGCCACGGGAACGGCATGTCGCCGACCGGCGCGTCGATCAGCACCGGCTCATTGCGCGCGAGCGCCTTTTCGAGCACGCCGCGCAGCGCCTCGGGACTTGCCGCGCGATACGACGTGATGCCGAAGCTCTCGCCGAGCTTGACGAAATCCGGATTGGCGAGATCGGTGCCGATCACGCGGTTGCCGTGGATGTTCCGCTGCATGTAGCGCACGTTGCCGTAAGCCGCATCGTCGAACACGATGCTGACGAGCGGGATGCGGTGGCGCACCGCGGTCGCCAATTCCTGCACCGTGAACATGAAGCCGCCGTCGCCGTTGATCGAGACGACCGGCGTCGGCCCAAGCGCGTGCTTGACGCCGAGCGCGGTCGCGACGCCCCAGCCGAGCGTGCCCTGGTACCCCGACGTGATGAACGTGCGCGGATGGCGCACCTCGTAGAGAAGCCGCGACGCATAGGCGACCTGGGTCAGTTCCTCGACCAGCACGCCGTTGTCGGGCAGCACGTCGCGGATCGCGCGCAGATACGCGCCCTGCGGTTCGAGCACGGACAGCTTCTTCGCGGTCGCCTCCTTGACGGCGCGGCTGCGCGCGACGCGATCGGGACGCTCGCCCGGCAAGTGGCGCAGATGATCGTTGAGGCGTGCGACCACGCGCGCGGCGTCGCCGACGAGGCCGATCTGCGGCGTGTGAATGCGGTCCATCTCGGCGGCGTCGATGTCGACCTTGATGATCGTCATCTTGTCGTCGGTGCCCCACACGATCGTCGGCCATTGCAGCCGCGTGCCGACCGCCAGCACCACGTCGGCGCTCGCCCAGAGCTCATGGCCCGCGGTGATCGTCTGCGCGAGCGGATGGCGATCGTCCATCACGCCCTTGCCACGCCGATAGGTCGCAACCGGCGCGCCGAGCCGGTCGGCAAGCGCCCTCACCTCGCTCGCGGCGTCCATCGCACCGCCGCCGACGAAGATGAGCGGCTGTTCGGCGTTCGCAAGCAGTTTCGCGGCCTGCTCGATCGCGTCCTCGTCGAGCTCGGGCATTGTTTGGGGCAGTTCCGGCCGTTCGAGATCGATATCGGCGCGCGCCTGGAGAATGTCCGGCGCGATCTCCAGGCCGACCGGCCCGGGCCGGCCCGAGCGGAGCTGGCGGAAGGCTTCGGCGACTTTGCCCGGCGCATCCTGCGGACGATCGATCCGCTCGGCCCATTTGGTCAGAGTTTTCAAAATGTTGAGCTGGCCGGGGATTTCGTGCAGCAGGCCATGGCCGCGGCCGATGAACTTGCTCGGAATCTGTCCGATCAGCGCGAGCACCGGCGCGCCGGTCGACTGCGCGGTTGCTAACGCCGTGGCGCTGTTGAGGAATCCGGGCCCAGGCACGACCGAATAGACCGCGGGCTTTCCGGTCGCCAGCGCGGCACCAAGCGCCATGTAGGCGGCGCCCTGCTCATGGCGCGTATGCACGACCTCGAGCGCGTCGCCGACGTCGAACATCGCGTTGAACAGATGATCGCTCTGGATGCCCGGCAGGGCGTAGATCGTCTTGATGCCGTGCGCCAGCAGCGCTGCGATGACGGCGTCGCCTCCGGTGATTTGTGGCATTCGCACCCTCCCTGTCATTCCGGCCGAGCGAAGCGAGAGCCGGAATCCGTAACCACGAAACGCAGTTATGGATTTCGAGCGTGCGACACCGGACATCTCGTGGCTATGGGTCCCGGGTGCGGCCCTGCCGGTCGCCCCGGGATGACAAACGATGTTACCCCGCGAGCGCCGCGATGATGCGCGCCCAGGAACGCGCGCCCTTGTGGAACGAGGTGAGGTCGTATTTCTCGTTCGGCGAGTGCACGCGATCATCGTCGAGCCCGAAGCCGACCAGCAGGGTATCCATGCCGAGCACGGTCTTGAAGTCGCCGACGATCGGGATCGAGCCGCCCGAGCCGACCGCGACCGCCTTCGTGCCCCACTCCTGCGTCAGCGCCGCGCGCGCCTTGGCGAGCGCCGGGTTGTCATAGGCGACGGCGAGCGCCGGGCTGCACCCATGATTGATGAACTCGACCTTGGCGTCGGCCGGCAGGCGTTCGCGCACGAAGGTGCGGAAAGCATCCCGGATCTTCTCCGGGTTCTGGTCGCCGACGAGGCGGAACGAGATCTTCGCGGAGGCTCGGCTCGCGATCACGGTCTTGGCCCCCTCGCCGGTGTAGCCGCCGATGATGCCGTTGGCGTCGCAGGTCGGGCGGGTGGAGACCTGCTCGATCAGCATGCGGTCCTTCTCGCCGGCCGGCACCTTCAGCCCGACCGGGCCAAGGAAGCTTTCGGGCGTCATGTTCAGCGCCGTGAGGTCCGCCTTGATGTCGGCCGGCAGCTCCTTAACGCCGTCATAAAAGCCCGGCACCGTGACGCGGCCGTTCTGGTCGTGCAGCGCAGCGATGATGCGGGCGAGTACGTTGATCGGGTTCGCGGCGCCGCCGCCGAATACGCCGGAATGCAGATCGCGGTCGGCGCAGGTGATCGTCACCTCCTCATAGAGCAGCCCGCGCAGCGAGGTCGTGACCGAAGGCGTGCGCGGGTCCCACATTCCGGTATCGCAGACGAGCGCGAGGTCGCGTTTGAACTCGGCGGCGTTCTCGCGCACGAACGCGAACAGGCTCTTCGAGCCGCATTCCTCCTCGCCCTCGATCATCATGGTGACGTCGAGCGGGATCGTGCCGGTGACCGCCTTGTAGGCGCGCAAAGCCTCGACGAAGGTCATCACCTGGCCCTTGTCGTCGCAGGCGCCGCGCCCGACGATGATCTTGCGCCCATCGGGAAGCGTGTCGATACGCGGCTCGAACGGCGGCGACTTCCATAGATCGAGCGGATCGACCGGCTGCACGTCGTAGTGCCCGTAGAACAGGACGCGCGGCGCGGTATTGGAGGCGGTCGCACCGTTGCTCTTGGCCGTGACCACCGGATGGCCGGCGGTCGGACGCACGGCGGTCTCGAATCCGAGCCCATCCAAGTCCTTGGCGACGTGCTGCGCGGCGGCGACGCAAAAGTCCTTGTAGGCTGAGTCCGTCGAGATCGACGGGATACGGACGAAGTCGAACAGCCGCTTGACGCTGTTGTCGATGTCGGCGTCGATGCGGTCGAGCACGGCGGGAAGCGCATTGGCAGGCGAGGTCATCGGTTTCTCCGAAACAAAACTGGTCATTCCGGCCGAGCCATGAGCGCGCTTACGCGCGTCTGTGACGCGCTATGGCGAGGGCCGGAACCATAGCCACTGGCCTAAAGGTGTCGCACCGGCGGAGCCATTTCGCAACGTTCGTGGCTATGAGCTCCGGGCCCGCCGCTCCGGAACGAGGGTCAGCGCCGCAAGATCCCGCCGAGCGTGCCGCGCACGATCGCACGCCCCACGGTGTTGCCGAGCGGGCCGCCGAGCGACTTGCCGAGATCGCCGACGATCTTGCCGGCGACCTGGTTGGTCACCGAACGGGTGACCTGTCGCGTGATCAGTTGCCCGGTGGTGAGGCGGTTGCTGCGCGGATTGTTGGTGCCGAAGATCGAGCCAAGCACGCTGCCGATCTGCGCGAGCACGCCCGGGCTGGCATCAGCCGGCGCCGGCGCATTCGGATCGGCGGGAGCGCCCGGCGCTCCGGGTGGCGCGGTCGTACCGGGCGGCCGTAGCGCGGTCTCATGCGTCCGCTTCTGCAATTGCTCATAGGCGGACTCGTTGTCGACCGCCGTGTCGTATTTGCCCTTCACCGGGCTCTTGTTGATGACAGCCTTGCGCTCCTCTGGCGTGACCGGGCCGACACGGGCGGTAGGCGGCCGCACCATGCAGCGCTCGACCATCTCGGGCGTTCCGTTGCCCTCCAGGAACGAGACCAGCGCCTCGCCCTTGCCGAGCTCGCTGATCACCGTCGCGGTATCGAGCTTGGGATTGGCGCGGAACGTGTCGGCTGCTGCGCGCACCGCCTTCTGGTCACGCGGCGTGAAGGCGCGCAACGCGTGCTGCACGCGGTTGCCCATCTGCGCCAGCACCTTGTCGGGCACATCGAGCGGGTTCTGCGTCACGAAATAGACGCCGACGCCTTTCGAGCGGATCAGCCGCACCACCTGCTCGATCTTGTCCATCAGCGCCTTCGGGGCGTCGGTGAACAGGAGATGCGCCTCGTCGAAGAAGAAGCAGAGCTTCGGCTTCTCCGGATCGCCGATCTCGGGAAGCTGCTCGAACAGCTCCGACAGGAGCCAGAGCAGGAACGTCGCGTAGAGGCGCGGGCTTTCCATCAGCTTGTCGGCGGCCAGGATGTTGATGAAGCCGCGGCCGTCGCTATCGGTGCGGATGAAGTCCTTCAGCGCAAGCGCCGGCTCGCCGAAGAACTTGGTGGCGCCCTGGTTCTCCAGCACCAGCAGTTGCCGCTGGATCGTCCCGACGGTCGCTTTCGAGACGTTGCCGTATTGCGTGGTGAGCTCGTCGGCATGGTCGGCAATGAAGCCGAGCATCGCGCGCAGGTCCTTCATGTCGAGCAGCAGCAGCCCCTGCTCGTCGGCGACGCGGAAGCAGATGTTGAGCACGCCCTCCTGGACGTCATTCAAGTCCATCATCCGCGCCAGCAGCAGCGGACCCATCTCGGTGATGGTGGCGCGGATCGGATGGCCCTGCTCGCCGAACAGATCCCAGAACACGACCGGAAACTCGTCGGGCTGATAGGTAAAGCCCATGTCCTTGGCGCGCGCGACGAATGCGTCCTTCGCGTCGCCGACGGCCGCGATGCCCGAGAGGTCGCCCTTGATGTCGGCGGCGAACACCGAAACGCCGGCGCGCGAGAGGCCCTCGGCGATCACCTGCAGCGTCACGGTCTTGCCGGTGCCGGTCGCGCCGGTCACGAGACCGTGGCGATTGGCGAAATGGAGCGTGAGATATTCCGGCTTATCGCTCTTGCCGACGAAGATCTTGCCGTCAACGTCGAGGTCCGCCATCGCTTCTTCCTCTTTCCGCGGTTCGCGCGGGGATGTCGATCGTCCGTCGTGGCCCGCCGGCATATTTTATAGCGCGCGCTGCGGCGTTTCCACCACGGCACTTTGCTTAGCGCGCTGTGTCCCGGCGGTCACGCACCGCAACGAATGCACGCGTCGTCAAACGACAGCCTCGACGCTAAGCGCACGCCGTGCTTGTGTTCGGCGATACCGTCGTTGAAGATCATGGAACCTGCCGACAGTGCGGGACGTGAGGGGGTTGATGGACCGGTCTGAGAGACGCCGTATCGCTGGCGTGGGGACGAGTGCGGCTACGGCGCCGCTTACGCGATTTACCTGACAGTCTGACATGATGCGGCGCGGGTCGGAGCGGCAACCGACCATGCGCTGAAGCGAGCAAGCGCGAGGAGGCGTTGCGTGTCCTATCCCCTGAGGGCCGTCGTCGGCATCAGCCCGGCGATCGTCGCGAAATTGAAGACATTGCGAATCCGCACCACCGAAAAACTGCTCGAGGCAGCCAAGAGCGCAAAGCTTCGCAAGAAGCTCGCCGAGAAGCTCGAAGTCGACGAGCATGAAGTGCTGCGCTGGGCCAATCTCGCCGACCGCATGCGGATCAAGGGCGTGCGCGAGCCCTACGCCGAGCTGCTCAAGCATGCGGGCGTCGATACCGTCAAGGAACTGCGGCACCGCAATCCCGGCAAGCTCGCGGAGGCCATGAAAGACGCCAACGCCAAGCGCAAGCTCGTGCGGCTCCTACCCTCCGAGCGGCGCGTCAAGCGCTGGATCGCGGACGCCAACAGCCTGCCGCCGAAGATCACGTATTGAGGCGCGAGCGAGTCAGGTCCGTCGTCCCGGGCGAGCGCAGCGAGACCCGGGATCCATAACCATAGAACTCGCGACTGACCTGAGAATCCGGCGTCTATGGGTCCCGGATAGCCGCCTTACGGCGGCTTCCGGGATGACAACCGAGCTTCGCGGCCGCTCCCTTGACTCCGCGCTTTGCCGGCCGCAAAGCGGCGCGATGGCGCCCGCAGCCGACGTGACACAGCCTTCGCCGCTCGATCGGCTGCTGGCGCGCGGCCGGCCTGCCGTCATGGGAATCCTCAACGTCACGCCGGACTCGTTCTCCGACGGCGGCACATTTTTCGACGCCGCCGCAGCGGTCACCCATGCCGAACGCATGGCGGCGGAGGGCGCCGACATCCTGGACGTCGGCGCTGAATCGACGCGGCCCTACGGCAGCATGCGGCCAGTCACGCTCGAGGACGAGATCGCGCGCCTCACGCCCGTGCTGCCGCGGGTCGTCGGGCTCGGACTGCCGGTCTCGATCGACACGATCAAGGCGAAGGTAGCGGCCTTCGCGCTCGATGCCGGCGCCGCCATCGTCAACGACGTATGGGGATTGCAGCGCGATCCCGAGATGGCCCGCGTCGTGGCGGAACGCGGCTGCCCGGTGATCGTCATGCACAATCGCGACGCCGCCGATCCCGCAATCGACATCATGGCGGACGTCGCCGCCTTCTTTTCCCGCTCACTCGACATCGCCGGGCGGGCCGGCATCGCGCGTGAGCGGATCGTGCTCGATCCCGGCATCGGCTTCGGCAAGACGGCGGCGCAGAGCATCACGGTGATCGCGCGCTTCGCGGAATTCCGCAGCTTCGGCCTTCCGCTGCTGATGGGCCTGTCGCGCAAGCGCTTCATCGACTCGATCTCGCCGTCGAGGCCCACCGAGCGCATCGGCGGATCGATCGCCGGCAACGTGCTGGCCGCCCAGGCCGGCGCCGACATTCTGCGCGTGCATGACGTCGCCGAGACCGTGCAGGCGCTGCGGGTCATGGCGGCGATCGAGAAAGCGCGCTGATCGCCATGGCGGAAGCGCTACTCGGGCTTGGCGGCAATGTCGGCGACGTGCGCGCGACGCTGGACAAGGCGATCGCGCTCCTGGCCGACGGCCGAGCGGTCACGCTCACCGGGCGCTCGTCCGACTACCGCACGCCGCCCTGGGGCGTCACCGACCAGCCCGCATTCGTCAATCTCGCGATCCGCATCGAGACGACGCTGTCGCCGCGCGCGCTGCTGACACGCGCGCTCGGCGTCGAGCGGGCGCTCGGTCGCGACCGCGCCAACGCCAGGCGCTGGGGGCCGCGGCCGATCGACATCGATCTCATTGCCTATGACGACGTTGCGATCGACGAGCCGGGCCTTACACTGCCGCATCCGCGGCTGTTCGAGCGGGCCTTCGTGCTTCTGCCCCTCGCCGAAATCGTGCCGGAGCGCGTGATCGCCGGCCGCCGGGTCAAGGATGCGCTCGCGGGCCTCAATACCGAAGGCATCGAGAAGCTGGCGCCACGATAAGCTCGCACTGTCATCCCGGCCAAGCCGCGCGACGCGCGGCGCGAGCCGGGACCCATAAAGCAGATCGTCGTCGTGTTGCATGGATCCCGGCTCTCGCGGCGCTCGGCCGGGATGACAGTCTCCTTGCGTCGCTGGCACTTTCATTGCATTCGATAGCCTTGCCCTGTGAAAGACGCCATGACTGACACCGAAACCCTTGCTTTGGCTGCGGAATTTCCCGCAGCAAGGCGCGAGGCTTGGCTCAAGCTGGTCGACGGCGTGCTCAAGGGCGCGCCATTCGACAAGCGGCTCGTGGCGCGCACCTATGACGGCATCGCGATCGAACCGCTCTACCCGCGCGCCGCGGACGCGCGCCCGATCGCCGCCCTCCCGCCGGGCGCACCCTGGACGCTGGCGCAGCGGGTCGATCATCCCGACCCGGCTGCAGCCAATGCCGAGGCCCTGCACGACCTGGAGAATGGCGCGACGGGCTTGGCGCTCGTGTTCGCGGGCTCGGTGAGCGCCTATGGCTACGGCCTCGAGGGCTCGCCTCAGGCAATCGACCGCGCGCTCGACGGCATCTATCTCGACGCCGGCATCGCGCTCGACCTGCAACTGAGCCAGCAGACGCGCGACGCGCCGGCGAACCTCGCCGCGCTGGTGCAGCGCCGCGGCATCGCGCCGGGCGCGACCGCGATCCGCTTCGGATTGAACCCGATCGGCGGCATCGCCGGCACAGGCAAAAGCCCGGCGCCGTGGAACGAGCTCTCGGCGCGTTTCGCCGGCATCGTGACCGGACTGGCGGCGCAAGGCTTCAAGGGGCCGTTCGCGGTGGCCGACGGGCGTCCCGTGCACAATGCCGGAGGATCGGAGGCGCAGGAATTGGCATTCGTGCTCGCCGCCGCGGTCGCTTATCTGCGCGCGCTCGAAGCGGCCGGCGTTACGCTCGATGCCGCGCGGCGCATGATTTACTTCCGCCTCGCCGCCGACGCCGACCAATTCCTGACGATCGCGAAATTCCGCGGCTTGAGAAAATTGTGGGCGCGCGTGGAGCAGG
>CAYZMR010000121.1:0-11507 GCA_964479515.1 uncultured Hyphomicrobiales bacterium
AAGCCGTTCGACATGACGCCGTTCATGCGCTTCCTGCGGCGTCACCTGGAGCAGTTGCGGCCGCTGCTGCGCGAGCGCGTCACCTCTCGCGTCGCGCTGCACAAGCATCCGGGCATCGCGGGTGTCGTCGAGGCGGCGATGGACATCTTGTCCGCGGTGCCCGGCGTCGAGCTCGTCGATCTGCATCAGCCCGTGGTCGGGCTGCAGAGTTTCAATCTGCAGATGCTTCCCGCCTACAAGCGCGAGCTTCAGCTCAAGGAGCTCGAGGCCGCGCGCGATGCCGGCATCGACGCGCTGGCGACGGTCTATCACTCCGACCAGCGCGAGCTTTGCGCGCATGAGCGCGACTGGCCGTTCCGCATCGTGAACATCCTGGAGATCGTCGGCGAGAGCATGGGCCTGCGCCAGGAGGACCATTACAAGCACCTGAAGATCACGCAGGATGCGGATGCCGTCATGACCGAGTGCCGCGATCTCATCGCCCAACATGGGCTCGATCCGGACGTCGCGCGCAACGTCGTCATCAAGGGGATGATCGGCGATCAGCCGCTCCCGCTCGTCGGTGACGCGCGGTAACGATCCGACGACAAGAGTTCCACTGCGTCGAACTCTGCCATTGCGCACTCCATCTGGCGATGGAACGCACCAGTACTAATACTCATTTCTAGACTTTTCGCATCTTTCATTAAGCCCCACGCGGCTAGTCCTTCGACCCAGCCCGCCTGAGCCGGCTCACTCGCGGACAAAGACAATCAGATTCCACGCGCGCGGTCCCGGACCGCGCAGGAAGAGGCATTCATGGCCAACATCACGGTCGATTTTGCGACCTATCTGTCCGACACCGGCGGAAGCGGGCCATACAATGCCATCGATACGGTGACCCTGGCCGACACCTCGACGGTGCTCGACGCGCTGACCGATGTCCAGATCGATGACCTCGCCACCAACAACGTCGACATCATCAGCGCCACCGACGCCGTGCTGGCGTGGAGCGCGGACCAATTCTCTCACCTCGCAAGCGGTCCCGTGACGATTGATCCGGGCACGGTTGCGACCTTGGCCGATACTGGCGCGAACATTGCCGCCGTATCCGATTTCTCGACCTTCTCCGCCCACGGTATCGACACGCTGGATGCGAGCGACGGCACGCTCACCATCTCCGAGGCGCAGTTCCAGGCGCTGGGCACGACGACGCTCACCGGCGCCGATACGGTCACGATCTCCGACACCGGCAACAACATCGTCGGCGGGCCGAACTATTCGACGCTCGGCCCCGCCGGCATCGACTTCCTCAATGCGACGACGTCGATCAACATCACCGTCAACGACATCACCAACCTCGGCACCGTCGTCTTCACGTCCGGCAGCACGGTCACCCTCGTCGATACCGGCGCGCACATCGCCGCCGTCGCCAATTTCACGACCTTCGGCACGCACGGCGTCGACAGGATCGATGCGTCCAACAACACGCTGACCATCAACATCACGCAGTTCAACGCGCTCGGCTCGGTTACGCTCACCGCGGCCGACACCGTCACGATCTCCGACACGGCGACCCATCTCGCCACGCTGACCTTCTCGGCGCTCGCCGCCGCCAATGTCGATTTCCTCAATTCGACGAACGCCTACACGCTGTTGAGCGTGGCGCAGATGACTGCGCTCGGCACCGTGCATTTCACCGCCGCGAGCAACGTCACGCTGACCGACACGGCCCTGAACATTCAGGCGGTCGGCGACTTCTCGACCTTCGCTACGCACGGCATCGACACGATCGACTCCAACGACGACGCGCTGTCGATCTCGGCCGCCCAATATGCCGGCCTCGGCACGACCCATCTGACATCGGCCGATGCGGTCACGCTGGCCGATACAGGCGCCCATATCGGCGCGCTGACGGCGGTCCAGTTCGGTCAGCTTGCGTCCTTCCACGTCGACACCATCAACGCGACCGACGACGTTCTGGCGATTTCCCTGGCGCAGTTCAACGCCCTGGGCGCCGTGACGCTGACGCCGACCGATGTCATCACGTTGGCCGATACGGGCGCGAACCTCGCCGCCCTCACGACCACGCAGATCGACGCGCTGCCCGTGGGCGGCATCGACGCGCTCGACGCGACGGACAATGTCCTGACGATCAGCGTCGCGCAGTTCAGCCACATTGTCTCCGCCAGTCTCACGCTGACCGCCGGCGACACCGTCACGATTTCCGACACGGCGGCTAACCTCGCCGGGCTTGACTACGCGACGCTCGCGGCCGCCAACGTCGATTTTCTCAATTCAACCGACGCCTACACGACCACGATCGCCCAGATGGCCGCGCTCGGCAGCGTCGCGTTCACCAGCGCGAGCGTGGTCACCCTGTCCGACACCGAATCCGGCATTGAAGCGCTCAACGCCGCCACGCTGGCGGGCGATGTGGATCGCGGCGTCGACATCGTCCATGCGAGCGACACCAGCACGCTGAGCCTCGACACGGCGCAGACCGCCGCCATCCTCGACAATGGGGCCGTGTTCGTTGCCGGGGACAACGTCACGCTGTCGGATACCGCCTCCAACATCGAGGCGCTTACCGCTGGCGAATGGAGCGATCTCGTCACCGGCCACGTCGACGTCATCGACGCGACCAGCGGCACGCTCGAGATGTCAGTCGCGGACTTCCAGGCGGTCGAGACCGCGCTCCATAGCGGGAGCCTCACGCTCACCAACGCCGCCGCGCTCAGCGACGCGGGCAGCGCGATCTCCGGCCTCACCACCACCGAGATCGGCCAGCTCGCCGGCGACAACATCGGCTCGATCCTCGCCACCGGCGACATCAGCTTCACCCAGGCGCAGATCAACGCGCTGGGCGGGGTCGGCGTCTCCACCACCGGCAATTTCGTGCTCGCCGACACCGAGGCCAATATCGAGGCGCTCTCCACCGCGACCATCGACAATGATGCGTCGGACGGCGTGAGCCAGCTCCATTCGACCGACGTGACCGACGTGCTGAACTTCACGGTCGCGCAGACCCAGCACATCATCTCCGACGGCATCGGCGTCGCCAACACGACCGTGACGGTCACCGACACCGGCGCGCACATCTCCGGCCTGAGCTTCAACCAGCTCAATCAGCTCGGCTCCTCGGGTTACACCGACATCGTCGACACATCCGGCGACATCACCTGGAACTTCGCCCAGTTCCAGAACGTCACGACCGGCGTCACGCTCAACGGCAACAACCTGATCCTCTCCGACGTGGAGGCCGTTTTCGAGGCGCAGAATGCGTCGACCTGGGCGTTCATCGCCTCGCTCGCCACCGTGGTCACGGCGAGCGACAGCCATACGCTGAACCTCGGCGTGACCCAGGTCAGTCCGCTCTTCGGCTCCAATGCGGTGTTCGCCAGCGGCGACACCGTCACGCTGGCGGACGCCGGCGCCAATATCGGCGCGTTGACGGCCACGCAGATCGGCGAGCTTGCCGCGATCAATGTCGACGCGATCGATGCGTCGGACAACGTGCTCACCTTGAGCGTCGCGCAGCTCGAAGCGCTCGGCAGCGTGACGCTCACCGCAGGCGACACCGTCACGCTCGCCGACACCGGTGCCAATATCGGCGCGCTCACATCCCTACAGATCGGGCAGCTTGCAACGCTCGGCGTCGATACGATCGACGCCACCGACGACATGCTGGCAATCTCGCTGGCCCAGTTCAACGCGCTGGGCGCCGTGATGCTGACGCCGGCTGACGTCGTCACCTTGGCGGACAGCGGCGCCGCGATCGCGGCGCTCTCGACCGGCGACATCGACGCGCTGGCGACCGGCGGCATCGACTCGTTCGACGCCACCGACAATGTCCTGTCGCTGAGCCTCGCGCAATTCGAACAGATCGTCACAGACAACATCACGCTCACCGCCGGCGACGTCGTCACCGTCAGCGGCAATCTGGATGGCCTCTCGACCACCGAGATCGCGAGCTTCGCCACCAACCACGTCGACCATCTGCTCGACGACGACGGTTTCAACGAGGTGATCTGGAACGTGGCGCAGTGGAACGCGCTGACGACCGCCGTCACCATCGACAACGTCGCGCATCAGGCGTCGCTCAACTTCGTATTCGATTCCGGCGCCAATCTCAGCGCCATCACCGCCACGCAGGTCGCCAATTTCGTCACCGAGGGCGCGGAAGTCTTCGAGGGCAACCCGCCCGACTCGCAAACCGTGACCTGGGACGTGGCGAAGCTGAACGCGATGGGCGCGGCGATCTTCGCCGCGACGTCGTTCATCATCTCCGACACCGCCGCCCATCTCGAAGCCGTCGGCGACTACGCGATCTTCGCCGCCCATGGCGTCGACACGATCAGCGCCAGCGACACCGATCTTTCTCTCACGGTGGATCAGTTCCAGGGCTTGGGGACGACCCATGTCGACAGCGCCAACACCTTCACGCTGGCCGACACCGCCGCGCATATCGAGGCGCTTTCGGCGACCGATTTCGGCGCGCTCGCCAGCGCGGGTGTGGACTTCATCCATGCCACCGACGGCAGCCTCGACGTTACCTTCGATCAGTTCTCAGCGATCCAATCCAGCGCGGCGAAGTTCACCGCGAGCGACCATGTCACCCTGACGGGCTCGCAGGTCGCCCTGTTCGACGGCCAGGCGCCGGACTTCTTCACGTCCCTGGGCACGAACTTCAACGTCGACGAGGTCTCGATCGACGGCGGCACCGGGCATCTGAGCGTCAGCCAGTGGAATGGGCTTGTTGCCGGTGGTGTCGCCATCGACTCCGCCGACACGATCACGCTTCAGGACACCGCCGCGAACCTTGCCGGTGAGAACGCTGCTGCGATCGCGGCGATGTCCGGCCAGATCGACGACTGGGCCGTCGGCGACGCCGGCACGCTCGTCGTCCACATTTCACAGCTCGACGCGCTCGCCACCGCGACCATCGCGCTGACGCCGGCCGACACGGTCGAGCTTTCCGACACCGAAGCCAACATCGAGGCACTCAACGCCGCGGCGCTGACCGCTTACGTCGCGCAGGACGTCGACATCGTCCACGCCGGCGACACCGGCATGCTGAGTCTGAGCGTGCCGCAGATTGTGGCGGTTCTCGACAGCGGCGCGGCGTTCCTCTCCAGCGACGCGGTCACACTCGTCGACACCGGCGCCATCATCGGCGCGCTGACGGCCACGCAGATCGGCGAGCTTGCCGCGATCAACGTCGACGCGATCGATGCGTCGGACAACGTGCTCACCTTGAGCGTCGCGCAGCTCGAAGCGCTCGGCGGCGTCACGCTTGCCGCGGGCGACACCGTCACGCTCGCCGACACCGGCGCGAACCTCGCGGCGCTCACCGTCACCCAGATCGATGCGCAGGCAGGCGCGGTCGATGTGCTCGACGCGACCGACGACGTCCTGACGATCAGCGTCGCGCAGTTCAATCACATCATCGACGACGACATCGCGCTGACGATGGGCGACACCGTCACGATTTCCGATACTGCGGTCAATCTCGCCGGGCTGACGTTTTCCGCGCTCGCCGGCGCCAACGTCGCCCTTCTCGACGCGACAACGGCCTACACCACGCTGACCGTGGCGCAGATGACCGCGCTCGGGAGCGTCGCGTTCACGACCGCCAGCGCAGTCACCCTCACCGACACGGCGGCCCACATTCAGGCCGTCGCCGACTTCTCGACCTTCGCCAATCACGGCGTCGACACGATCGACTCGACCGACAACACGCTGAGCCTCGATGTCGCGCAATTCTTGGGACTCGGCACCACGCACCTGACCGATTCGGACGCGGTCGTCATAACCGACACAGCCGCGGCCATCTCGGACGCCTTCGATGCGCTCAACGGTGTCCCGCAAGTCGACAAAATCATCGTGGCTGACAGCGCCAGCCACGAGGTCACGATCACGATGGCGCAGGCGGCAAGCGACACGACGGCGCTGGGCGAGCTCTATCAGTCCGACGGCACGACGCCGGCGGGCGTGGACGTGTCGGATGCGCCGGCGCCGACCACCGTGGTGTCGACGCTCTCCCTCTCGGCCGATACCGGCGCCAGCAATTCGGACTTCATCACGAACGTCGCCGCGCAGACGATCAGCGGCACGCTGAGCGCCAATCTGGGGGTTGGCGAGACGGTCGACGTGTCGCTCGACGATGGCGCGACCTGGACCAGGGCGGCGGCAAGCGTTGGCTCGAACACATTCGCGCTCGCCGGCCAGACCTTGACGGACAGCGATGTGCTCGAGGCCCGGGTCACCAGTCACGGCGGCAGCGGCGAGGCCGCGTCCCAGGCCTATGTGCTGGATGCGACGGCGCCCTCGTTCGAGGCGGCGACCATCAACGACGACCAGTTGGTGCTGACGTATGCCGAAGCAGGCAGCGGCATCGCGGCCGCCGACAGTCCGGTCGGCGACGACTATTCGGTCAGCGTGAATGGCTTCGCCGATATCGTCACCGGCGTCGCCTTGGACGACGTCGCAAACACCGTAACCTTGACCTTGTCGCGCGGTGTCGCGGCTGGCGACGTGACGATCGTTTCCTACGTCCAGGGCGGCACCCTCGCGCATGAGGTGCAGGATGTCGCCGGCAATCTCGCGGCGGCGCTGTCCGGCGAGGCCGTGACCAATGATACGCCAGCCCTACCGACAACCATGGTCGCGACGGTGGCCTTCTCGGCCGATACCGGCGCCAGCAATTCGGACTTCATCACGAACGTCGCCGCGCAGACGATCAGCGGCACGCTGAGCGCCGATCTCGTGATCGGCGAGACGGTCGACGTATCGCTCGACGATGGTGCGACCTGGACCATGGCGGCGGCAAGCGTCGGCGCGGACATATTCTCGCTCGCCGACCAGACCTTGACGAGCAACAACGTGATCGAGGCGAGAGTAACCAACGACGGCGGCAGCGGCGCGCCGATCTCCCATTCCTACGTGCTGGACACCGCCAGCCCGGCGACGCCCATGGCACCGGCCCTGGCGGCCGGCTCGGACAGCGGCGCGCCGGGCGACGGCGTCACCGACCACACGATGCCGGTCGTCACAGGGACCGCCGAGGCCGGCTCGACCGTCACGCTTTACGATACCGATGGCATGACGGTGCTCGGCATCGGCACGACCGATACCGGCGGCAGTTACAGCATCACGTCCTCGGTGCTTGGCGAGGGCGGCCACACGCTGAGTGTCACCGCAACGGATACGGCGGGTAACGTCAGCGCCGCCTCGTCTACTCTGATGGTTACGATCGATACGACCGGGCCTGCCGCCCACGACGGCGCGGCGAGCGGCAATGAGGACACCCCGATCACCGGTACGCTCTCGGCGAGCGACCTCGACGGCTTGACACTCACCTACAGCCTGGTCGCGGCGACGGCGCATGGCGACGTCACGGTGCATGCCGACGGCACATTCGTCTACACCCCCGCCGCCGACTACAACGGCACCGACAGCTTCACCTTCACGGCGAACGACAGCGCGCTCGACAGCAACGTCGCGACCGAGAGCCTGACCATCAATCCGGTCAACGACGCGCCGTCCGACATCGCGCTGTCGCATGCGGCGGTCGACGGCAACAGCCCGAACGGCACCGTGGTCGGATCGCTCACGACCAGCGACGCCGACGTGGGAGATACTCACTCCTACACGCTGGTCGACGATACCGGGGGAGCCTTCGCGCTCGACGGGGCAAACCTCGTCGTCGCGAGCACGATCCTGCTCGACGACGAGCAGCACGGTTCCGAGTCCATCACGGTGCGGTCGACTGATTCCGGCGGGCTGAGCGTCGACAAGGCGTTCACCATCGATATCAGCCACGCCAATCCCGAAACCATCGGCGGTACGCCCGCCGACGATGCGATCTTCGGTGGCGCGTTCAACGACAACATCAACGGTGGTCCGGGCAACGATTTCATCGTGGGCGGGGCGGGCGATGACCAACTCGGCGGCGGGACCGGCAACGACCAGGTTTCCGGCGGCGACGGCAATGACGTCATCTGGGGCGAGGACGGCAACGACAATCTCGGCGGCGACGCCGGCAACGACACGATCATCGGCGGCGACGGCAACGACACGATCGGCGGCGACGACGGCAACGACCTTCTCAATGGCGGCGACGGAAACGACACCATCTTCGGCGGGGCGGGCGACGACCAGATCGGCGGTGGTGCCGGCGACGATACCCTCATCGGCGGCGACGGCAACGACACGATCTGGGGCGAGGACGGCAACGATACGATCAACGCGGGTGCCGGCAACGACTTGGTGCTCGGCGGGGCCGGCAACGATCAGATCGGCGGGGGGAGCGGCAACGACACGTTGCTCGGCGGCGACGGCAACGACACGCTGTGGGGCGAGGACGGCGACGACGTCCTGACCGGGGGGACCGGCGACGACGTGATGATCGGCGGAGCGGGTCACGACACCTTCGTGTTCGCGCCGGGCGACGGCCACGACACCATCACCGACTTCACCACCACAGCAGGCCCCGACACTGACCACATCTGGCTGACCGGCACCGACCTGCACTCCTTCGCCGACGTGGTGACGCACGAGAGCTTCAGTGCCACCACCGGCGCCACCACCATCACCTACAACGGGAGCAACACCATCACGCTCAATGGCGTGATGCCGCAGCAACTGACGGCCGAGCACTTCGTCTTCTCCTGAGCCTTGGTGGCGATCGGCCCGTGCGGTCGGGTCGCAGAGCTATACCGAAGGACGGTGGAATTGTCGGTCGCAGCGGCGCGCACCCGCGGCTTTTGCCGGGTCGTGCGTTGCGTTCGCCCGAATTCGCGCGCCTATTGGCCGACGACTATGCGCTGCCCGTGAGGAAGCTCGCGCACTGCTCCTTCGCGGCGTCATCCTTCGGCCGACCATGTCACGGGACGCCTAAGTGCGTGTGGACCGCGCGGCGCGCTCTCGCAAGCGGCCCGCGCTGGCGTGTTCGTGAGTTCACGCCGCAGCCCGCTGGCCCCGAACCTTGAGTATCAAACGAACGGCAGTGTGCGCGGCCGCTTCGCTTTTCCTGTTCATTCCGCGCCCGTCCTGTCGGATAATCGCATCCGTCCAGGGAGGACGCAGAATGACACGATGGTCTCGCCGCGCCGTATTGGGCGCGGCCCCGTTTGCGTTTCTGACCGCATCGCGCGCGGGTTTTGCCGAGACCTACCCGTCCCGGCCCATCACCATCATCATCGGCTACACGCCGGGCGCGGTGTCCGATCTCGCGGCGCGCACCATCGCGGAGGGGCTGCGCCAGGAGTGGGGCCAGCAGGTGATCGTCGACAACCGGCCGGGCAGCGGCAGCAACATCGCGGCCGGCTACGTCGCGCGCGCGCCAGCGGACGGCTACACACTGATGGTCGGCACCGACGCGACGATGACCAGCAATGTGTTCCTGTACAAGCACACGCCGTTCGATCCCGTGAAGGACTTCGCGCCGATCATCAATGCGGGCGCCAACATCATTTGCCTCGCGGTCAATGCCGAGCTGCCGATCAAGACCGTCGCCGACGTCATCGCCTATGCGCGCGCCAATCCCGGCAAGCTCACTTACGGGTCGTCAGGCGTCGGTTCGCCGCATCATCTCGCAGGCGAATTGCTGCACCAGAAGACCGGGATCGACATCGTGCACATCCCCTACAAGGGCGGTGGCGCGGCGGTGAACGATCTGCTCGGCGGGCACATCGGCATGGCGTTCCTGAGCCTGTCGGCCGCGGTGCCGCAGATCGGCACCGGGCGCATCAGGATCGTCGCGGTGGTGGAGAAGGACCGCTACGCCGCGATGCCCGACATCCCGACGATCGCCGAGACCGTGCCGGGCTTTGCGATGTCGTCCTGGGTCGCGATGTTCGCGCCCGTCGGCACGCCACCGGACATCGTCGCCAAGCTCAATGCGGCGGCGGCCAAGATCCTCAAGACCGACGCCATGAAGGAGAGGCTCGCCGTCCTCGGCCTCGTGGTCGCGGCCGGCACGCCGGAGGAACTCGCCGAGACCGTGCGCGACGGGTTGAAAGTGCGCGGCGAACTGATCAAGGCCGCCGGCATCCAGGCGGAATAGCGGAGGTCCGCGATGACAAAGACGGTCGCCGGCATCGCAGCCGCATTTGCGCTCGGCGGGCTGAGCGTGCTCGTCGTCTGGTTTGCGGCGCCTGCCTCAGAGCGGGTCGGCCCGACGGCGACGCCCGACCGCGCGGTCTGGACCGAGGTGCCCTGGCCGTTCCTGATGGACCAGTGGGGCAAGGGCAGGGCGTTCCAATGCAAGGCGGCCGACTGCGGCACGGAGGTGAACCTCTATCTGCGGGCCAAGATCGGGTTCTGCAATTGCACGACCGGCGTGTCGGATGACGATGAGCTGACCCGCGTCGGCGATGTCGCCCTGGTCGGCGGTGCGAGCTTCGCCGTGGCCCCGGGGCACGCCGTCACGGCGGCGCGGATGAAGGGTCGTAGCCGGCCCTACACGGTCAAGAACGCCGATCCGCCGGCCGCCTCCGCGCTCGAGATGGCGCTGAACGACCACTGCGACGCCGTCGTGGTGACCGTCACCGTGGGCCGCGGCGAGCCAGCGCCGTTCGAAGCGCCGGCGATCGCGTTTCTCAACGGCGACGTGGTGCTGCGCTGAACCGAGCAGACGCTCGGGCTGTAGCGGCCGCGGCGCCTCACGACCTTGCCAAGTCGCGACCCGTCGTGCAGTTTTTCTTCAAGGCGCCGCGGTGCACCGTCGCGAACGAGAAAACCGCATCAAGATTGACGGCAGCCTTTTGGGGGGATGTCTTGGAATCGTCAGCCGCGATCGAAGTCGCCAAGCACACGCTCCTGTCCTGCGGGCTGATCCTCGCCATCGGCACGTTTACGGGCTTCGTCGCGCAGAAGATCAAAGTGCCCGACGTCGCGGTCTTTCTTATCGTCGGGATGCTGATCGGTCCCGAGGTATTCGGGCTGATCAACATCAAGGCGGACTCGGCGCTCTATCAGATCATCCTGCTGTTCGGTTCGAGCTATATTCTGTTCGACGGCGGCGCGTCGCTCCGGTTCGAGGTGCTAAAGCAGGTCTGGATCACCGTCGTGGTGATCGCGACCGTCGGCGTCGTCATCACGGCGGCGGTCACCGGCATCGCGGCCTATTTCGTGCTCGGCGTTCCGCTGATCGTGGCGCTGCTGCTCGGCGCGACGCTCGCCTCGACCGATCCGGCGACGCTGGTCCCGATCTTTCGCCAAGTCCATATCCGCGATCGCGTCGCGCAGACGGTGATGAGCGAGTCGGCCTTCAACGATGCCATGGGGGCAATCGTCACCTTCGGTGTGCTCGCGGTCGCGATGGGAACGGGCACGTTCTCGCTGACCGCCTCGGTGTTCGACCTCGTCAAGCAATCGGTGATCGGCATCGTGGCCGGTGGTGCACTCGGCTATCTGGCGGCGCTGCTGATCGCGCATGAGAAATGGGATCTTCTGGCCGAATACGCCCCGCTCGTGACGCTGGTCGCGGTGATCGGCGCTTATTTCGCCGCCGACGGCCTGCA
>CAYZMR010000122.1:0-11469 GCA_964479515.1 uncultured Hyphomicrobiales bacterium
AGAGTCCCGCGCTTGGAACGCGGAGGCCGGTGGGCAGAACACCGCACCCTGACCAGTTCGTCGCCCCTTAGCTTAGTGGCAAAGCATCCGGCTCTGACCCGGATCACATCCGTTCGATTCGGATAGGGGCTTCCACCACGGCGTCGTGGCGAAACGGGAACGCGGCCGCCTGCAAAACGGCCATGAGCGGGGTCGGCACCCGCCGACGCATCCAGTTCGGAGAGTTAACCCGCCGGGGCGCGGGCGGCGCCTGCTAAGCGCTCGGTGCGGCGACGCATGTGAATCGTGCTCACAACTCTCCGCCAACACCAAATGCGGGCCTGCGTCATTGGCTGATCGCGCGCCTTGGAAGGCGTTGCCAAGGAGGTTCGATTCCTCCAGTCCGCACCAATTGCTCCGTTCGTCTAGTGGCTAGGATCGCGCTCTTTCAAAGCGCAGGAGAGGGATCGAAACCCTCACGGAGCACCAATCGACCGGGTTCGTTCAGTGGCAGGACGCGAGCCTTTGAAGCTCGCCACGGTGGTTCGATTCCATCACCCGGTGCCAAGTTTGTTTGTGCATGATCTTGTCCGAAAATCGGTGCCCACTTTTCGGGATCATGCACGACAGCGGCAGTTCGCTGGCGAACAGCGGTTGCTCATAACGACCGCCAGCCGGGATCGTCACCCGGGGCCGCTACCAACCACCACAATGCCGACTAGGCCGATCGGGTGATATGGCGCCGCGCCGTGGACGCGGTCAGGGCGGTTCGAGTCCGTCAGTCGGTTCCAATGATCGGCGAGCGCGCGGGCGCGGTCGGGCCTCCAAAACCAGGGCCAGCGGGTTCGACTCCTGCCGCCGGTGCCAATTCTGGACGTTCACGATGTGCGACGCCGAGGCGTCAAAGGTCTCAGGGTTGGGCAGAGAAAAACTGGAGCGGGCGAAGGGATTCGAACCCTCGACCCCAACCTTGGCAAGGTTGTGCTCTACCCCTGAGCTACACCCGCATCCTAACAAGACCCCGCGGCGGGGTGGCCGTCGGACGCGCTCCGTATGCCAAAACGCGTCCGGGATTGCAACATTGACGGTTTGACCTCGGAACATCGCCGTCCGGTCGCGGCTCACCGGCGGAACGAGGCCCGCCACGGTTGTCAAGCAGCGGCAGCGGGCCGCTTGTGCAGCATCGTGAGCAGCTGGCCGACCTCGCTCGCAGGCCGCGCGGCGCTGAACAGAAAGCCCTGGACCTCGGTGCAGCCCTCGGCGCGGACGCGGTCGAGCTGTTCGGCGGTTTCGACCCCCTCCGCGGTCGTCGCCATTCCCATGCTGGCACCGAGCCCCGTCACCGCGCGGATGATCGCGAGCGAGCCCTTCTCGTCGTCGATATTCCGGATGAACGAGGCGTCGATCTTGATCTTGTCGAACGGGAAGCTGCGCAGGTAGCTGAGACTCGAATAGCCGGTGCCGAAATCGTCCATCGCGATGCGCACACCGAGCGCCCGCAGCCGATGCAGCAAGTCGAGCGTCGATCCGGTCTCGACCAGCAGCACCCCTTCGGTGATTTCGAGCTCGAGCCGGCGGGGAGCGAGCTTCGACGCCGCAAGCGCGGTCACGACTGTTTCGTAAAGCTTCTTGCTGCGGAACTGGGCCGGCGAGATATTGACCGCAACGCTGATGCGATCGGGCCACGTCACGGCATCGCGACAGGCCTGCCGCAAGATCCATTCGCCGAGCGGCACGATCAGCCCGATGTCCTCGGCGAGCGGAATGAATTCGCCCGGCGCGATCATGCCGCGTTGCGGATGCTGCCAGCGCAGCAGCGCCTCGAACCCCGTCACCTCGTTGTCGCGCAGATTGATCACCGGCTGGTAGTACAGCACGAACTCGCCCTGCAGCAGGGCCCGGCGCAAGTCGAGCTCGAGCGCACGTCTTGCCTGCATGCGCGCATCCATCTCGGGCTCGAAGAACCGATAGGTGCCGCGGCCCTCGTTCTTGGCGCGATAGAGCGCAAGGTCGCCGTTCTTGAGCAACTGGTCGGCATCCTCGCCGTCCATGGGGGCGACCGCGATGCCGACGCTGGCGCCGATCACGACCTGCTGGCCATCGATCTCATACGGCGCGCTCAGCGCCTCGACCAAGCGCTGCGCCAGCACGATCGCGCCTTCCGGCTGCGGGCTGCCGGTCTGTACGACGGCGAATTCGTCGCCCCCGATGCGGCCAACCGTGTCGCCTTCGCGGATGGATGCCGTCAGCCGGCCCGCCACGCATCGCAGCAGCGCGTCGCCGACCGGATGCCCCAGCGTATCGTTCACCGCCTTGAAGCGATCGAGATCGAGGCACAGCATCGCGACTCTCTCGCCGCGCGGCACGCGCTTGAGCGCCTCGCCCACGCGCTCGCGGAACAGGGTTCTGTTCGGCAGATCGGTCACCGCGTCATGGTGCGCCATATAGGCGATCTGCTTCTCGGCGTGCCGCCGCTCGCTGATGTCCTCGTGCGTCACCACCCAGCCGCCGTCAGGCATCGGCTGACAGGACATCACGATGGTCCGCCCGTCGCTCAGCTCCTGTATCCGGCTCGACGCCTCCACGATCGGAACGAGCTGCTTGGCGAGATACTCTTGCGGACTCGCGCCCGCATAGATGCCGTTCGCGATCCACCGCTCGACGATCTCGCGCAAGGTGGTGCCCACCGTCACCTGGTCGAGCGACAGCCCGTACATCGATGCGAAACGACCGTTGCAGATGATGAGGCGCTGGTCGGCGTCGAACATCGCAAGACCTTGCGACATATTATTCAACGCGGCGTCCAACATCAGGTTTTGCGTGCGCAGATGATCGCGAAACGCCGCGATGGCTTTGACCATCTGGCCGACTTCGTCGGTTCTGTTCTGATACCCGATCTCGACGTCGACGTTGCCGGACGAGACCTCCTGCATCGCCTTGGTGATCGACTGGATGGGCGTCACGATCGACCGGCCGACCACCAACGTGACGATGATGCTCAGCAGCGTCCCGATGATGCCGCCGGCCGCGAGCACGACCTTGTTCTTCTCGGCCGTCTCCACAAGCTGCTGCGTCACCGAATTGGTCTGCAGCGAGACGAGATCGGCCATCCGGCGCAGTCCGGCGGCGACCGTCTGGAAATCGTCGTCGGTCGCGCCGAGCATCATCGTCGCCATCGGCGCGTCGGTGCGGCCAACGTCGAGCGAATCTCCGACCGCGACGGCGTACTTGTCCCATTTGATCGATATATCGGCCAAGATCGCCCTTTCGGCGGGCGAGAGATCCGCGCGCGCCTGCAGGATGTCGAGGCGCTCCTTGATGGCCACGAGTTCGGCGAGCACTTCGGCGCTGATCGCGGTCAACAGGGTCGGATTGACGCCGTTGCTGCCCCAGGTGACGAAGCGGAACACCCGCACATGCGTCGCGATCGCGTCGTCGTTGAGCGCCTGGATCGCCTGGCGCTTCGGGATGCTGTGCGTCGACAGAGCGTTGAGGTCGGCCGCGGCTCTGTCCGCCAGGACGTAGGCGTTCGCGACGAGCGCGACGAGGCAGATCAGGAGCACCGCGGACGCCGCGAACGCCTTGATCCGGATCGGCGCGTTTTGCAGCAGTCTGTTCATTGAGATCCGCGCCGCCGCGACAGATGCGTCGCGCAAAGCGGACGCCCTATTTGTCGTAGCCTACGCCCACGAAATAGACGTCCATCTTCTCGATGTAGGCGCCTCTGTCCTCGATCTTGTTGGTGACGGGGCTCGGCCATTTGTAGGTCAGCCAGCCGCTCCCCGGCCCCTCGGCGATCGCGAGCATTTCCTTGATCAGATACTTGTCGTCCTGATCCTTGAGCGAGATCAGATTCTTTCCGACCAGCGCGGGCCGCGCGCCATTGGCGAGACAGACACCCTGGCGGTAGATGAACGCATAGAGATCGCGATCGTGGAATTCGGCTACGGATTTGTCATTCACGGACTCGATCGTAGCGGGGAGCCCGTCGCGCTTGAATTTCTCCTGCACGCGCTTGACCATTGCGATGACGGCCTCTTGCTTGGCGTCCAAAGCGTCGGCTGCGGCCGGCACGGCCGACATCGCAAAGAGCACGAAGGCGGTCGCCACGACGGCGCAGGTCGCAAGTATCGCGGCGCCACGCTTGAGAGCTTTCGTTGTCATAACGCCTCCTTCGCGGTGATCTTTCGCGGCGCACAGGGTGCTCGCCGCGTGGACCGCGTGATGACGTTTGATAGCGCCGCAGCCTTAATTGGCGCTTACGGATTGGGCACAAATGCCGTACGTACAAATCTGTATCGAGTGTTCCCGATCGCCCTTCGCGCAAGCCGCAACCCGAATGCCCGCGACACCTGACGATCTGTTTGCGTTCCTCGCCGGGCTCGGCATCGCGCACCACACCGTGACGCATCCACCATTGTTCACCGTGGAACAATCGCGGGCGCTGCGCGGCACGATTCCCGGCGGTCACACCAAGAACCTGTTCCTCAAGGACAAGAAGGACGCCGTCTTCCTCGTGGTCGCACCCGAGGATGCGCGCATCGACCTCAAGAGCCTGCATACCCGCCTCGGCGCGAGCCGCTTCTCATTCGGCTCGGCGAATCTGATGCGCGACCTTCTCGGCGTCGAGCCGGGCGCGGTCACGGCCTTCGGCGTGATCAACGACAAGGACCGCCGCGTCACCGTCGTGATCGACGCCGGCTTGATGGAAAACGCGATCGTCAATTGCCATCCGCTCACCAACACCATGACCACGTCGATCGCGCGTGATGACCTCCTGAAATTTCTGCGCGCGACCGGCCACGCGCCGCGCATCGAACGGGTGGCGGACGGCGCCGGGATGGGCAGTTGACCGCCCGATTGCATTCGGGGGCGCCCTGACCCATGTAATCGGGTAAATTCCGCAATGTTCGGCGCCCGAACGGTCGCCGCCGAGGGACAGGAACCATGCTGCAAGATATCGCGGGGGCGACGCCGGCACCTGAGGGCCTCGTCAAGGAGACGACCACCCAGGGCTTCGTGAAGGACGTGATCGAGGAGTCCAAGCGCCAGCCGGTGCTGGTCGATTTCTGGGCCGAGTGGTGCGGGCCGTGCAAGCAGCTCACCCCGGTGCTGGAAAAGGTCGTCAAGGCCGCCAAGGGCAAGATCAAGCTCGCCAAGATGGACATCGACAAGCATCCGGCGATCCCCGGGCAGATGGGCATCCAGTCGATCCCGGCCGTGATCGCGTTCGTCAATGGGCAGCCGATCGACGGCTTCCTCGGTGCGCTGCCCGAAAGCCAGGTGACGGCATTCATCGAGCGCGTCACCAAGGGTCAGATCGGCGGCGAGGCCAAGGACCTCCTCAAGGCGGCCGAGGACGCGCTCGCGGCCGGCGACGCCGAAACCGCGATCGATAGCTACGCGCAGGTCCTCACCGAGGATGCCGCCAACATATCCGCGCTCGCGGGCCTCGCGCGCGCCCAGGTCGCGACTGGCGCGCTCGACGACGCCAAGCACACGCTCGGCCTGGTGCCGGAGGCAAAGCGCCTCGATGCGGCGGTCGCCGCCGCCCAGTCCGCGCTCGATGTCGCCGAGCAGGCGAAATCGCTCGGGCCCGTCGGCGAGCTGGAACAGAAGGTTGCCGCCGACCCGCTCGATCATCAGGCGCGTTTCGACCTCGCGCTCGCCCTCAACGCGGCCGGCAAACGCGAGCAGGCCGCCGATCATCTGCTGGCGATCGTGAAGCGCGACCGCAAATGGAACGAGGACGGCGCGCGCAAACAGCTCGTGCAATTATTCGACGCCTGGGGTCCGACCGACGAGGCAACGGTCGGCGGCCGGCGCAAGCTGTCGTCGATCCTGTTTGCGTGACGCGGCCCAAAACGCGGCCCAGGACGAGGAGAGTCCGATGCCGATGAACGCGGTCTATCGCGGACCCGCGGACCTGCCGCAGGTCATTCCGATATTTCCGCTTCCCGGCGCGCTGCTGCTGCCGCGCGGCCAGATGCCGCTCAACATCTTCGAACCGCGCTACCTCGCGATGATCGACGACGCGCTCGCCGACCGTCACCGCCTGATCGGCATGATCCAGCCCGACCCGGCTCATCCCGGTCCGCCAGACAAGCCGAATGTCTATAAGATCGGCTGCGTCGGCCGCATCACGCAGCTCGCCGAAACCGGCGACGGCCGCTATCTGCTCGAGCTGACCGGCGTCGCGCGCTTCCGCGTCGTGGAGGAGCCCGCGGTGCTCACGCCCTACCGGCAGGCGCAGGTCGACTATCACCCGTTCGCCGACGACTTCGTCGCCCGCAGGGGTGAGGAGGCGGTCGATCGCGACTCGCTGCTCGAGGCGCTCTCGTCGTTCCTTAAGGCCAACAAGCTCAAGGCCGACTGGGACGGCATCGAGAAGGCGCCGAACGAGGCGCTCGTCAACGCGCTCGCCATGATGTCGCCCTACGGCGCGGCAGAGAAGCAAGCGCTGCTGGAAGCGCCGGACCTCAAGACGCGGGCCGAAATCCTCGTCGCCGTCACCGAGATCGAGCTTGCCAAGAGCAACACCGAAGACGAGACGAAGCTGCAGTAACGGGTTGCCACCCCCGAAGACATGGTATGATCCGTCGGAACCGTCCGGGAGCCACCATGACCACGCCAGATCGCCCCGCCAGCAGCGTCGATCCCAAGCTGCTCGAAATCCTCGTATGCCCGCTCACCAAGGGCACGCTCGAATACGATCGAGAGAAACAAGAGCTGATTTCCCGCGCCGCCAAGCTTGCCTATCCGATCCGCGACGGCATTCCGATCATGTTGCCCGAGGAAGCCAGACGGCTCGACTAGGCTGCGCGACATCTCCGCGTGCCGTCATCGCCGGGCTTGTCCCGGCGATCTCGATTACCAGGGCCGGCCGCCGCCGATATGATCGGGATGGCCGGGACAAGCCCGGCCATGACGGCTAACAATAGCCTGCGATCAAGAAGGGAGGATTTGAATGCTCAAGATGTGGGGGCGCAACACGTCGTCCAATGTGCAGAAGGCGATGTGGGCGGTGGGCGAATTGAAGCTGCCGTGCGAGCGTATCGACGTCGGCGGCGCGTTCGGGCGGACCAAGGAGCCGTTCTATCTCGCGATGAACCCGAATTCGCTGGTGCCGACGCTCGAGGAAGAGGACGGCTTCACATTGTGGGAATCGAATTCGGTCGTGCGCTATCTCGCCGCCAAGCATGGCGGGCTCGAGCCCGCCGATCCGAAAGCGCGCGCGAAGGCGCAGCAATGGATGGACTGGCAGCTTTCGGTACTCGGCCCAGCGATCACGCCGGTGTTCTGGGGCCTGATCCGCACTCCGCCGGAGAAGCGCGATCAGGCGGCGATCGATGGCGGCAAGGAGAAGACCACCACCGCGGTGAAGATGATGGACGCGCAGCTCGGCAAGACGCGCTTCATGGCTGGAGAGGCCTTCTCGTATGGCGACATCCCGGTCGGCGTGATGGTGCGCCGCTACATGGAGCTGGTGCCGGAGCGGCCCGCGATGCCGAACCTGGAACGCTGGTTCGGCGAGATCGCGCAACGGCCCGCCTTCAAGGAGCACTGCGGCGGCATTCCGCTGACGTGAGCGCATGATCCCGAAAAGTGGAAGCCGGTTTTCGGACAAGACCATGCGCAAACGACAATGAGTGGGAAAGAAGGCCGCGTGCTCGGACTGATCGGCGGGCTCGGCCCCGGCGCGACCGTTCACTACTACCGGGGCCTCATCGCTACGCACACGGCGCAAGGGCGCGTCGCGCGGATGCTGATCGCGCATGCCGACGTCGACCACGGCCGTCCGCTCGCCGAAGCCAACAGGCTGGACGAGCTCGCGCGCTATCTCGCGGGCTTCATCGACAGCACGGCCGCGGGCGGGGCCGAGATGGCGGCGATCGTCGCGGTCACGCCGCACATCTGCACGACGCAGCTCCTGCCGTTGCTGAGCATCCCGCTGATCGACATGGTGTCGGTCGTCGCCGATGAAATACGTGTGCGCGGATTGAAGCGGATCGCGCTGCTCGGCACACGCTCCACTGTCGAATCGCGCATGTTCGGCCGCCTCGGCGCCGACGTGGTGATGCCGAAACCCGACGAGATCGCCTTCATCCACAAGGCCTATCTGGACGTGGTCTACGACCGCAGCACGCCGGAAGGAATCGACCGGCTGCGCGAGCTCGCGCACACGCTGATCCGGCGCGACGGCGCCGAGGCCGTGCTGCTCGCCGGCACCGACTTGTCGATGGTGCTCAACGAAGGCAACGCCGGATTCCCGACGCTCGATTGCGCGCAGGTGCACATCGAGGCGATCACGCGGCGGCTGCTGAGCTGAGCGATCGTAGCCCGGCTTGAGTGCAACGAAAGCCGGGGTCTTCGCGTGGATGGGTGGGCCCCGGGTTTCGCTCGCGCTCAACCAGGGCGACGAGACCTACAACGCTTCCCCGCGCAGCAACTTCGGCACCTCGCCGGTGACACCAGCGGCCTCGTGGATGAAAAACGATTTCAGCGCCGGCATGCGGTCGACGAGCCCGAGGCCGATGTCGCGCATCAGCCGCAACGCGTCGGACTCGTTGGAAAACAGCCGGTTCAGCCCGTCGGTCGCAACGCCCATCGCCACCGTGTCGAAGCGCCGCCAGCGCTGATAGCGCTCGAGCACTTCGGCCCCGCCGATATCGAGCCCGAGCCGCGCCGCATCGACGATCGCCTCGGCCAGCGCCGCGACATCGCGCAGGCCCATGTTGAGGCCCTGGCCAGCGATCGGATGGATCACATGCGCGGCGTCCCCGATCAGCGCCAGCCGCTCGGCAACGAACGCGCGCGCGATGTGCAGCCCGAGCGGATAGGCGCGGCGCGCTCCCACGACACTGATCTCGCCGAGATGCAGACCGAAGCGGCGTTCGAGCTCGCCGTGAAACTCCGCGTCGGGCAAGGCGACAATGCGCTTTGCCTCCGCGTCGCGCTCAGTCCACACCAGCGAGGAGCGGCGGCCTTTCAGCGGCAGGATCGCGAACGGACCCGAGGGCAGGAAGTGTTCCTCGGCGCGGCCCTGGTGGTCGCGCTCGTGGGCGACCGTCGTGACGATCGCGGACTGCCCGTAGGCCCAACCGTGGGTCGCGATGCCGGCTTGTTCGCGAATACGCGATTGCGCGCCGTCGGCGGCGACCAGCAAACGGGCCGCCGTCACGGCGCCGTCCTCGGTCGCAACGACGATCCGGTCCGGCGCGACTTGGAAATCCGTCACCGCGGTCCGCCGCAGGTCAACACCGCTCGCCTGCGCTTTCGCGGCGAGCGCCGCGTTCAACGGACCGTTCTCGATCATATGGGCGAACGGCTCGGACCCCGCCGCGTCGCCGTCTGCACGGCGCCGATCCTCGATCTCGCCGGAAAAGGTGAGGAACGTCGGACGCACGGCATCCTTCAGGCGGCTGTCAGTCACCACCATGTCGAGGATCGGCTGCGCGTTCGCCGCAACCGCGTCCCACACGCCGATGGCCTCGAACAGCCGGCGCGCCGCCGCCGCAATCGCCGACGCGCGCAGATCCTCTCCAGGCGCGCGCGGCGCGGGATCGACAACGACGACCGAGAAGGCCGAGCCAAGGCCGAGCTTGAGCGCGATCGCGAGCGACAGACCGGCCAATCCGCCGCCCGCGATCACGACATCCGCCGGTTCGGAAATTTTGGGTCGGTCCGCCATCCGTCACGCGCCAATCGAAGGTTTCCGTCACGGCCCTCTTCATCGGGGCGCGACCGAGCCTGTTCTAACGGCTCAAACCCACGGATGCGAGCGTGCTCGCCGCCGCGCTGGACCGAAAAGGGCCGCTTGCCGATGCGCGCCTTGACTTTCCGCTGCCGCATCGTGTCACTGCGGGGCATGCGCTCGCCGCCGAAAGCCTCATGACCGCCTCCGCCGTTGCGGCACTGCTTGAGATCCTCAACCTCGAAACGCTCGAGGTGAATTTGTTTCGCGGCCGCTCACCGCAGGACCGCTGGCAGCGGGTGTTCGGCGGTCAGGTGATCGGTCAGGCGCTGGTCGCGGCGTGCCGCACCGTCGAGGGGCGCACGCCGCATTCGATGCACGCCTACTTCCTGATCGGTGGCGATCCGAAAGTGCCGATCATCTACGAAGTCGACCGCATCCGCGACGGCAAGAGCTTCACGACGCGCCGCGTCGTCGCGATCCAGCACGGTCAGGCGATCTTCACGCTGATGGTCTCGTTCCATAATGACGAGCCCGGACTGACGCACCAGGTGCCGATGCCCGACGTGCCACTGCCCGAACAGCTGCCGACCGAAGCGGAAGTGCGCGCCAACATGCAGCCGACGCTGCCCGAAGCGGTGCGACGCTATTACGAGCGCGAGCGGCCGATCGAGCTCCGGCCGGTGCAATACGACCGCTATCTCGGCAAGAAATACGAGGACGGCAAATTCAACGTCTGGATCCGCGCGACCGGCAAGCTGCCCGACGATCCGGCGATCCATCAATGCGTGCTCGCCTATGCGTCCGACATGGCGCTGCTCGACACCGCGCTGGTGCCGCACGGACGCAGCCTGTTCGAGACGGAATTCATGGGTGCGAGTCTCGACCACGCGCTCTGGCTGCACCGCCCGTTCCGCGCCGATGACTGGCTGCTCTATGCGCAGGAAAGCCCGAGCATGACCGGCGCGCGCGGCTTCACCCGCGGGCTCATCTTCACGCGCGACGGTACGCTGGTGGCAAGTGTCGCGCAGGAGGGTCTGGTGCGGATCAGGCGGAATTCGTGATCGCAAGGCCAACCTCTGCTTGCGTAAAGCAACGGCTTGGTCTTTGATCCGCCACCGCTATTTCAGAACCATGAGATCACCAGCATGAAGCTCGTCACCGCCATCATCAAGCCGTTCAAGCTCGACGACGTGCGCGACGCGCTCACCAAGATCGGAATCGCGGGCCTCACCGCGACCGAGGTGAAGGGCTTCGGCCGCCAGAAGGGCCACACCCAGATCTATCGCGGCGCCGAATATGCGGTGAACTTCCTGCCCAAGGTGAAGATCGAGGTCGCGGTGCCGAGCGAGCGCGCCGCGAGCGTCGTCGAGGCGATCGGCGTCGCGGCCAAGACCGGCCAGATCGGTGACGGCAAGATTTTCGTCACGCCGCTCGAGCATGCGCTGCGCATCCGCACCGGCGAGACCGACGCGGACGCACTCTGAGCACCGCGTGATCATTCGATTAGCTGACCAACAATTATGCAGTCTTGGCGCGCGTTTGTGCGCCGCATCATTAGCCATTTCATCGCGGCCCGTCTGAGCGGACAGGAATCCAAGCCTTTCCAAGTCGTTAGACAACCAGAACGAGTCTGGCACGAGGCTTGATTAAGATGCCGCGGTACCGCCGACGGCAACAGCCGTCGTGCGGGTGGTGTCATCGAGCCCGTGTGATCAATGAACGGGCCGTACGGGGATAGAACCCATGAAGATTGTCATGGCGATCATCAAGCCATTCAAGCTGGACGAGGTGCG
>CAYZMR010000123.1:0-11469 GCA_964479515.1 uncultured Hyphomicrobiales bacterium
CCACATACATCAGCCGGTTGCCGGCGCAGGCGATCATGCCCCAGCCGGTGCGGCGGAGGCCCGGATCGATGCCGAGGATGCGAATCGCGTGGTCCATCCTGGCGCCGTTGATAGACCCGCCGCCCTCGCGCGCCTAGCGTGGCCCTGTTAGAGAGATACCGAACCCCGCCGGGCTCCCGCGTGATCGACCTTCCCGACCTACCGGCCCTCACGGCTGCGCTGACCGAGCGCCGCTTCATCGCGGCCGTGGCGATCGCGGCGCTGTCCGGATTCGTGCGCGGATTTTCCGGCTTCGGCTCGGCGCTCGTCTATATCCCGCTGATCTCGGCCGTCTACGAGCCGCGTATCGCGGCGCCGACGCTGCTGCTGATCGATCTTGTCGGTAGCGCACCGTTCACGATCCGCGAACTCCCGCGCTGCAACTGGCGCGAGGTTGTGCCGATCATCGCGGCGGCGGCCCTGGCCGTGCCGCTCGGAACCATGGCGCTGATCCTGATCGACCCGATCGTGCTGCGCTGGATGATCGCCGCGCTGGTGCTCGGTCTGCTCGGCGTGCTGGCCTCCGGCTGGCGCTATCGCGGCCAGCCGACCCTGCCGGTCACGGCCGGCGTCGGCGTCGTCGCGGGGCTCGGCAGCGGCGCCGCACAGATCGCGGGGCCCGCCGTCATCATCTTCTGGCTCGGCGGCGCCGCGGATGCCGCGACCGTGCGCGCCAACCTGATGGTGTTCTTCCTGCTGATGGATGCGATCACGGGCGTCTCGTATCTCGCGCAAGGCGTCCTCAAGTCGGACGTGGTCGCGCTCGCGGTGCTGCTCGGCGTGCCGTTCATCGTGTCGATGTGGATCGGCTCGCGCTGGTTCCACGGCACGTCCGACCTCGCCTATCGCCGTGCCGCCTACGCGATCATCGTCGCGGCGGCGATCGTGAGCCTGCCGCTGTGGGACGGATGGCTGCGGTAGCGCCACGCCGCGTTTCGCCGCCGTCATAACAGCGTGCCGCGCAGGATCAGCGTCGCGACGCCGAAATAGATCACCAGCCCGGTGACGTCGACGAGCGTCGCGACGAAAGGCGCGGAGGCGCTCGCCGGATCGAAGCCGATCCGCTGGAGTACGAACGGAAGCATCGAGCCAGCCATCGAGCCGAACGTCACGATGCCGACGAGCGCAATGCCGACCGTTATGCCGACCAGTACCCAGTGCTCGCCGTAGTCGTAGAAGCCGAGATTCTGCCATAGCGCGATGCGCGCGATGCCGATCACGCCGAGGATCGCGCCGAGCACGATCCCGGTTGGCAGTTCGCGGATCGCGACGCGCCACCAATCCCCAAGATGCAATTCGCGCAACGCCAGCGAACGGATCAGCAGCGACGTCGCCTGCGAGCCGGAATTGCCGCCCGAACTCATGATCAGCGGGATGAACAGCGACAGGACCAGCGCCTTTTCGAGCTCTGATTGGAAGGACTGCATTGCGCTCGCGGTCAGCATCTCGCTGATGAACAAGGCACAGAGCCAGCCGGCGCGCTTGCGGATCATGTATCCGAAGCCGATCTGCAGATACGGCTCCTCGATCGCCGCCATGCCGCCGAACTTCTGCACGTCCTCCGAGCTTTCCTCCAGGATCGCGTCGATGACATCGTCCACGGTCACGATGCCAAGCACATGGCCGGCGGCGTCCACGACCGGGACGGCGAGCAGATCGTATTTCGTGAAGAGCCGAGCGACCTCCTCGCGGTCGACCAGCCCGGTGACGGTGATCGGCTCCTGCGGGCGCGCGGCCGACAGGATCGGCGCCTCCGGCTCCGCCGCGATCAACCGGCGCAGCGTGACGGCACGCAACAGCCGCCGTGAGGACGGATCGAGCACGTAGATCGCATAGATCGTCTCGCGCGTGCGCTCAACCTTGCGGATGTGCGCAAGCGCCTGTCCGACGGTCCAACTGCTCGGCACGCTGACGAACTCGGTCGTCATGATGCTGCCGGCCGTGTTCGGCGGGTAGACCAGCAGGCGGCGGATCGCGGCGCTGCTTTCCGGCTCGAGGCGCGACAGCAACTCCGAGCGGGCCGGCTCGTCGATCTGGCGAAACACGTCCGCCGCGCGGTCGGCCGCCATGCCGGTCAGCAATGATGCGGCGAGGTTGGGCGGAAACAGCCGCACGATATCGGGCGCGGCATCGAGGTCGGCCTGGTCGAGAATGTCGATCGCCCGCTCGCGCGGCAGGTGCGCGAGCACGGCCGCCGCGGTTTCGGGCGGCAGCCGGTTGAGGGCTTCGACATTGTCGGCGACGTAGTCGCGGACGAGCGTCGTGGCGAGCGCGGCCGGGTCGAGGGCCGCTTCAGCTTCTGTACGGGTGTCTTCCATGGTTCACCTTCGCGAGCCCGCCGGGCGTGGCGGGCGCGGGTGAACGCTTCTCAGCGATCAGGCCACGGCCGCCGCGGACGGCAGGCTCCTTCGACTGGGACTGTCGCTGGGCATGGACGATGAGTTCTCTCTGTGGGTATCGCGGGCCGGGGAAACCGGCCGCGATGTTTTTGCACTGGACCTTCGGGCGCGCCCTCGTCAAGCGAAAAACGCACCGGAGGAGACGCTACGCACTCATCTTGGCGACGAGCGCGTCCGAAACCTCGAAATTCGCATACACGTTCTGCACGTCGTCCTGATCGTTGAGCGCATCGATCAGCTTCAAGACTTTCTCGCCCTGCAGGTCATCGACCGGAACGGTGTTCTGCGGCTTCCAGACGAGCGCGGCCTTGCGCGGCTCGCCGAACTTCGCCTCCAGTACCTTCGCGACATCGCGCAGCGATTCCGGCGTCGTGTAGATCTCGTGCCCGTTCTCGCTCGATACGACATCCTCGGCACCGGCTTCGATCGCGGCTTCCAGCATCGCGTCGGCGCTCGCGGCCTTCGCGTCGAACTCGACCACGCCGACATGGTCGAACATGAACGACACCGCGCCGGTCTCGGCGAGGTTGCCGCCCGCCTTGGTGAAGCTCGCCCGCACCTCGCCGGCCGAGCGGTTGCGGTTGTCGGTCAGCACCTCGACGATCACGGCGACGCCGCCCGGGCCATAGCCCTCGTAGCGCATCTCCTCGTAATTGTCGGCATCGCTCCCGGTCGCCTTCTTGATGGCGCGGTCGATATTGTCCTTCGGCATGCTCTCGGCGCGCGCCGCCAGCACCGCCGCGCGAAGGCGCGGGTTCATGGCGGGGTCTGGAAGTCCCATCTTTGCCGCGACGGTGATTTCGCGCGCGAGCTTGCCGAACAGCTTGGAGCGGATGGCATCCTGCCGCCCCTTGCGGTGCATGATGTTCTTGAATTGCGAGTGGCCGGCCAATGCTGCCTCCGGTAAATTTTTCGGCGCGCGTTATATGACCGCGCGCAACGGAAATAAAGCTAGCTCCAAAACGCCGGCACTGCCTCTTCCAGGCTGCCGCCGAGCCGCACCGGCGCGATCCGCGTCGCAAGCCCCGTCGCATCGTCGGTCTCGACCGCGACCGCGCACAACGTCGCCGGCCCGTTCGCCGGCTCGAACTTGCCTGAAGGGACACGATGGACGAAACGTCGCAGCGGCTCGGCCTTGCCCATGCCGATCACGGAATCATAGTCGCCGGTCATGCCGACATCGGTGAGGAAGCCGGTGCCGCCGGGCAGGACGCGGTAGTCGGAAGTCTGCACATGCGTGTGCGTGCCGACCACGAGGCTCGCGCGGCCGTCGCAGAAATGGCCCATCGCCTGTTTCTCGCTCGTCGCCTCGCAGTGGATATCGACCACGACCGCATCGGCTGCCGCCTTGAGCGGGCATGCGGTCAATTCGCGCTCGATCGCGGCGAACGGATCGTCGAGCGGGTCCATGAAGACGCGGCCCATGACATTGATGACGAGCACGCGCGCACCGTTCTTCGCATCGAACACCGCGATGCCGCGGCCCGGCGTCCCCTTCGGATAGTTGATGGGCCGCAAGAGGCGCGGCGCGCGCTCGATGAAGACGAGCGCCTCGCGCTGGTCCCAGGAGTGATTGCCGCCGGTGATGACGTCGGCGCCGGCGTCGAGCAGTTCCTGGTAGATCGCCTCCGTGATGCCGAAGCCGCCGGCGGCGTTCTCGCCATTGACGATGACGCAGTCCAGCTTCCAGTCGCGCACAAGGCCCGGCAGCCGCTCGGTGACGACCGTACGCCCCGAACGTCCCACCACGTCGCCGACAAACAGAAGCCGCATACGCTATCCACGCAAATCGATCGCCTCGCGCTCCGTTAGCACGAGATCGAGGCGCGCGTCGCGGGGCGTGACCGGCACGGAGTCGATTTCTTGGGACCCGTAGGCGACCCCGACGGCGACGACAGGCTTTTTCGCGCGCAGCGCCGCGATGGTCATGTCGTAGTAGCCGGCCCCATAGCCGATGCGGCCTCCGGCGCGATCGAAGGCAAGCAGCGGCACCAGCAGGATGTCGGGCTCAACCTCTGGCGCCGACGGCGCCGGCTCGCGGATGCCCCACACGCCAGAGACCAGCGGCGCGCCGAAGCTCCAGGCGCGCATGATCAGCGGCTTGCCGCGCCCCGCGACCACTGGGAGCGCGAGCTGAGCGCCCGCATCGGCGAGCCTGCGCATCAGCGGCACCGGATTGATCTCAGCTTTGAGCGCCGAGAAGCCGGACACGATGGTGCCGGGCGCAATCGTGAGCGGAAACGGCCGCGCGGCGATTGCTTCGGCCGCGGCGGCGCGCTCGGGCGCCGGCAGCGCGTCGCGGCGCGCGATCAACTCGCTCCGGAGCGCGGCTTTGTGGGCGGCGATGGGATCGTCGGATACCGGCTCGGTCATTGGGCCACGAGACCACATCGCACAAGCTTGTTGAAGCATCACCCCGCCAATAGGCTGAGACGCTGCCATCATGGAACCCGAAAGGCCGCCCCGACAGCGGCCACGCAAGGAGAACGCCCGTGGCCCGCCACGCCTACCCGTCGCTCGAGAACCTCTCGCCGCGCCTTGCCGGAGAGATACGCAAGCGCACCGGCCCCGACCGCGGCAATGTGTGGAAGATGCTGATGTGGTCTCCGGGGATCGCGGAGCCGTTCATCGATTTCAACGACGCCGTGCGCTACAAGATCTCCTTACCGGACTCGTTGCGCGAGTTGATCATCCTGCGCGTCGGCTATCTGTGCGACGCCGCCTACGAGATTCATCACCACATCCGCATCTCGCGCGAGATCGGCATGAGCGAAGAGCTGATCGCCGCGCCAAAAGTCGGCGCGAACGCGGCAGGTCTCGACGCGACGGAACGACTGGGGCTTTCCCTCACTGACGACCTCGTCAAGGACCGCAAGGCCAGCGACGCCAACCTGACTCAGGCGATCAAGGTCTTCGGCGAGAGCGGTCTCAACGAGATCATCATGCTCGTCGGCTGCTACGTGCTCGCCTGCATGCTGTTGCGCACCTGGGGCGTCGATATCGAGCAGCCCAAGACCTGAGACAGGACGTGAGAGACGAGAACGGCGAGTGCGGAGCCACCTGAGCCGTCGGACTTCGACCCCGGGAACCTACAGAAGTAGGTGGGCGCCATATGTCCGGATCCACGGACCCGGTCAGGGACAGCTCCCTTCGAGATCGTAAGGCCCCGGGAGTATTTATCTGACGCACTCCGCAGCCCCGCCACGTCAATGTAATGCGTCGCTCTCCTCGGCGCCACCGCTCATCCGATGCCGACGCTGTCGCCGTCGGGATTGGTCGCGTTGAGGCTGCGCGCGACGCCCTCGATGCGCTCGGCCGCGGCGTTGAGCGCCGCGATGATGGCGGCCTGTGTCGCCTGCGCGCGATCGGTGGACACGACGCGGGCGTCCTGCAGCACGGCGAGTTCCTCCTCCTGACGGCGCAGGCGCTTGGCGGCGTCGGAAAGCTCGTCCGCGATGGTAAGCGCCGCCATCACGACGAGGCGCATGTCGCCCGACACACCGAGGCTTGTCTTCAATTGCTCGATGCGGCGGTCGAGGTCCTTGGCGAGAAGCAGGAGGTGGTCCTCCTGCCCGTCCTCGCAGGCCATGCGGTATTGGCGCCCGTGAATGGTGACGTTGACGTGTGTCACTGCGGCGCCTCGAGCACCACGCGGATGGTATCGATCGCGACATCCAGGCGCTGCGCGATGTCGCGATTGGCGCCCTCCAGGCGGCGCACGCGCGCGGTCGCGGCATCGAGTTCGGAGGCAAGCCGCGAGCGATCGGTGCCCAGCGCGTACACCTGGGCCGCAAGCGCGCTCTCGCTTTTGTCGGCGTCGTGACGCCGCTCAACCGCCGCTTCCAGCGCGTCAAGCGCTGCCGCAAGCCGCTTCGTGGCCGCATCGATGCCGCTGGCGTCGGTCATTGCCTCCCCATCGCGCGAACCGGCCGCCGCGGCGGCACGCGCCATGAAATCTGTGCAGCGCCAAGGATTTGGAGCCGGAAGCTTACGTTGCACAGCACTCCGCCGTCAATTGGCGGGGATCATCGGGGCAAAACGATGTCGAAACAGCACGAGCGCACAACCGTCGGATGCGCCTGGTCGTGCGACCGTGATGTGGAGGCGGCAGGCCGGGATGACTGCCTGCCGGCGCCATGCGAGCTTGCCGCTTTAACGTCACGCCGGGGAACGTCATGGACGAACTGCATTTCAAATCGGCGGTCGAGCTCGCCGGCCTGATCCGCCGCAAGAAGATCGGCTGCCTCGAACTGCTCGATCATTTCCTCAAGCGCATCGAGGCCTACAACCCGCGGCTCAACGCCATCATCTGGATGGACCGCGACAAGGCGCGAAAGCGCGCCAAGGCGGCGGACGCCGCGCTGCGCAACGGCAAGCGCTTCGGCCCGCTGCATGGCGTGCCGATGACGATCAAGGAGAGCTACAATGTCGCGGGCTCGCCCACGACCTGGGGCCTGCCCGAGCTCAAGCACAACGTCACCGAAACGACCGCGGTCTCGGCGCAGCGCATGATCGACGCCGGCGTGACGCTGTTCGGCAAGAGCAACGTGCCGCTGATGCTCGCCGACTGGCAGAGCTTCAACGCCGTCTACGGCACGACCAACAATCCCTGGGATCTGAGCCGCGCGCCCGGCGGCTCGTCCGGCGGCTCGGCGGCCGCGCTTGCGGCGGGCCTCACCGGCATCGAGGCCGGCAGCGACATCGGCTCTTCGATTCGCAATCCGGCGCATTACTGCGGCGTGTTCGGCCACAAGCCGACCTATGACCTTGTCACCTATGCGGGCCACGCGATGCCGGGCGTGGTCGCGAGCCCGGACATCTCGGTGGTCGGACCGCTTGCGCGCAGCGCCGCGGACCTCGAGGTCGCGCTCGACATCATGGCGGGGCCCGATCCGGCCGACGGCGGGGCGACGCGCGCGGCTCTGCCGAAGTGCGAGAAAACATCGCTGAAACAGTTCCGCATCGCCGTGAAGCTCAGCGATCCCAATTCCGAGGTCGATCACGACTACGCCGACAAGCTGCAGGGCTTCGTCGATGCGCTCGCCAAGGCCGGCGCCAGGGTGCGCGACGCCGAACCCGCGATCGACACGCCGCGGCTGCACGACGTCTATGTGCGGCTGTTGCGCGCCGCGACGTCCTCACGCACGACCGACGCCGAGATCGCGGCGTGGAAGAAGGCGATCGCCGATGGCGCGAAGGAACCTTATCTGCAGCAGATGGTGGCGGGCGTGACCATGGGCCACCGCGAGTGGCTCAAGCTCAACAACGAGCGCCACCGGATGCGGCTCGCGTTCAACGCCTTCTTCGAGGACTACGACGTCCTCATCTGTCCGGTCGCGGCCTCGGCGGCGCAACCGCACGACCAGGAGGGTGAACGCTGGCGGCGCAAGATCACCATCAACAACAAGCGCGTGCCGACGACCGACCAGCTGTTCTGGGCGGGCTATTCAGGCTTGGTCTACCTGCCCTCCACGGTCGGCCCGATCGGGCTCACCGGGTCCGGATTGCCGGTCGGCTACCAGGCGATCGCCGCGCAGGGGAAGGACAGGACCTCGCTCGCTTTCGCCCGGCTGGTCGAGCGGGAGCTGGGTGGATTTGTTCCGCCGCCAGGATACGCCTGAGCGAGTGTCACGCCGGCCTGGTCGCGCCTGCCCACAGGCGCTTTCCGTCCGCGCATTGACTCAAGGGTCTCAGGTGCTATCCAGCCCCTTTCCATAAGGGCAGCAGTGATGAACGCAGTGTCGGCCGCCGTCGCGCAGAGCGTCACACCAACACCGCGCGCCGCGCACGATCGCATGGCGAACGCGATCCGCGCGCTCGCCATGGACGCCGTGGAGCAGGCGAAGTCCGGCCATCCCGGTCTGCCGATGGGCGCGGCCGATGTCGCGACGGTGCTGTTCTCGCGGCACCTGAAATTCGACCCCGCCGATCCGAAATGGCCGGACCGCGACCGCTTCGTGCTCTCGGCCGGCCACGGCTCGATGCTGCTCTATGCGCTCCTGTATCTCACCGGCTACGCCGCGATGACGATCGACCAGATCAAGCACTTCCGTCAGCTCGGCTCGCTTACGCCCGGCCATCCGGAGAACTTCGAGACGCCGGGCGTCGAGACCACGACCGGCCCGCTCGGCCAGGGCCTCGGCAATGCGGTCGGCATGGCGATCGCGGAGCGGCATCTCGCGGCGCAGTTCGGCGGCATCGTCGACCATCACACCTACGTGCTCTGCTCCGACGGCGACCTGATGGAGGGCATCAGCCAGGAGGCGATCGCGCTTGCCGGGCACCTCAAGCTCAACCGGCTGATCGTGCTGTTCGACGACAACGGCATCTCGATCGACGGCCCGCTGTCGCTTGCCGATTCGGTCGACCAGGTGAAGCGGTTCGAGGCGGCGGGCTGGAACGCCGGCCACATCGACGGCCACGATCCGGACGCGATCGATCGCGCGATCGAGGCAGCGAAGACGTCCGACCGACCGACGATGATCGCGTGCAAGACAACGATCGGCTTCGGTGCGCCGACCAAGGCCGGGAAGGCGAGTTCGCACGGCTCGGCGCTCGGCGCCGACGAGATCAAGGGCGCGCGCGAGAAGCTCGGCTGGCCTTATCCGCCATTCGAGGTTCCGGCGGACATCCTGAAAAGCTGGCGCGACGCCGGGCAGCGCTCCAAGGGTGCGCACAAGGCGTGGAACGACCGGCTCGCCGCGCTGCCCGCCGACAAACGCGCCGAGTTCGAGCGCCGCATCAAGGGCGACCTGCCGCGCGGCCTGACCGACGCCGTGCGCGGCATGAAGGAGAAACTCAACCAGGTGCCGAAGGAGATCGCGACCCGCATCGCCTCGCAGGACGCGCTCGAGGTGCTCACCGCCACCGTTCCCGAAATGGTCGGCGGCTCGGCAGACCTCACCGGCTCCAACAACACCCGCACCAAGGCCATGAAGGCGATGTCGCCGGCCGACTATTCCGGCACCTTCATCCATTACGGCATCCGCGAGCACGGCATGGCGGCGGCGATGAACGGCATGGCGCTGCATGGCGGCATCATCCCGTATTCGGGCACGTTCCTGGTCTTCTCGGACTACTGCCGCCCGTCGATCCGGCTTGCCGCGCTGATGGGGGAGCGCGTCATCCATGTGATGACGCACGACTCGATCGGACTCGGCGAGGACGGACCGACGCACGAGCCGGTCGAGCATCTCGCGGCATTGCGCGCGATCCCGAACCTGCATGTGTTCCGCCCCTGCGATACGGTCGAGACGGTCGAGTGCTGGCAGCTTGCGCTGGAGAACGCGCACGGACCGAGCGTGCTCGCGCTGACGCGGCAGAACCTGCCGCAGCTTCGCCGCGAGATGGTCACGCGCAATCTCTGCGCCGGCGGCGCCTACGAGATCGCCTCGTCGGTCGCCGGACAGGCGCGGGTGACGATCTTTGCGACCGGTTCGGAGGTCGCAATCGCGGTCGAGGCCAAGAAGCTGCTCGACGCGCAGGGCGTGCTCACCCGCGTGGTGTCGGTCCCCTGCTTCGAGCTGTTCGCCGCGCAGACGCCGCAGGCACGCGCCGCGATCATCGGCACGACCCCGGTCCGCCTCGCGGTGGAGGCCGCGGTGCGCCAGGGCTGGGACGCGATCATCGGCCAGGACGGCGCCTTTGTCGGGATGTCGACCTTCGGCGCCAGCGGTCCCTACAAGGAGCTTTATCGCCACTTCGGCATTACGCCCGAGAAGGTCGCCGAAGCGGCGTTGAGCAAGCTCGGCAGTTGAGCTAACAACCCCGCCAAGAGGCTTCTGGGTGAGGAGAGATTGAAATGACCGTCCGGGTCGCCATTAACGGGTTTGGCCGCATTGGCCGCAATATCCTGCGCGCCATCGCCGAATCCGGCCGCCACGATATCGAGGTCGTGGCGCTGAACGACCTCGGGCCGGTCGAGACCAACGCGCATCTGCTGCGCTACGACAGCGTGCATGGCCGCTTCCCCGGAAAGGTCACGGTCGAGGGCGACTCGATCAGCCTCGGCAACGGCAAGATCAAGGTCTGCGCCGAGCGCGACCCGAGCAAGCTTCCGTGGAAGGACCTCGGCGTTGACATCGCGCTGGAATGCACCGGCCTGTTCACCTCCAGGGACAAGGCTTCCTCGCATCTGAATGCGGGCGCCAAGCGCGTGCTCGTGTCGGCGCCCGCCGACAACGCCGACCTCACCGTGGTCTACGGCGTCAACCACGACAAGCTGACCAAGGACCACACGGTGGTCTCGAACGGCTCCTGCACGACCAATTGCCTGGCTCCGGTCGCCAAGGTGCTCAACGACACGGTCGGCATCGAGACCGGCTTCATGACCACCATCCACGCCTACACGGGCGACCAGCCGACGCTCGACACCATGCACAAGGACCTCTACCGCGGGCGCGCCGCCGCGCTCTCGATGATCCCGACCTCGACCGGCGCCGCCAAGGCGATCGGCCTCGTGCTGCCCGAGCTCAAGGGCAAGCTCGACGGCGTCGCGATCCGCGTGCCGACGCCGAACGTCTCGGTGATCGATCTGAAGATCGTCGCGAAGAAGGCGACAACGAAGGAAGAGATCAACGACGCGATGAAGCGCGCCTCCGAGCAGCAGCTCAAGGGCATCCTCGCCTACACCAACGACCCCAACGTCTCGATCGACTTCAACCACGATCCGCATTCGTCCACCTTCCACATGGACCAGACCAAGGTGATGAACGGCACGCTGGTGCGCGTGATGTCGTGGTACGACAACGAATGGGGCTTCTCCAACCGCATGGCCGATACGGCCGTCGCGATGGGGAAGTTGATCTAGATTCTTGTGTCCCGGGCGCAGCGCAGCACGAAGTGGTGCGCTGCTGACCCGGGACCGTTCAACACTCTGGCGGTCCCGGATCTGCGGTGCACCGCTGCGCGCTGCACCGCGTCCGGGACACACCGATGCCTGACTTCCGCACCCTCGACGATGTCGATGTGAAGAATAAGCGCGTGCTCGTGCGCGTCGACCTCAACGTCCCGATGGAGAACGGCAAGATCA
>CAYZMR010000124.1:0-11061 GCA_964479515.1 uncultured Hyphomicrobiales bacterium
TCGCATAGATCTGCGAGACGTGCTTGACCACGTCGGCGAGCAGCCGGCCCCAGCCTTCCGGATCGTCGAAGGCGCGGCGCAGCGACATGTAGAGCTCGCCATTGGCGATCGCGGCGCGCATGATCTCGGCGCCCCCCTGCTCGATCGCGGGCGGCGGGACATTGAGCGCATTGAACGTCGGCTTCATCGTATCTTCTTTTCCCTTTGTCGCGACGCGGTGCTTACTAAGATCTGCGGAAAACCGGTTCCCACTTTTCCTGGCGTCGCTCCCAAATCAATTTTCTCGGATCGCCGCGGTCGTGCCGGGATCGGTCGGCGCGTCCATCTCGGCTTCGTAGATCGAGCGGATGCGCTCGACCGTCTCGTCCTCGCGGAACCTGTCCTCGGTTGCGTAGACGCGCGCCACGTGCCGCGTCACGTCCGCGATCAGCATGCCCCAGGCCTCCGGATCGTCGAAGGCGCGGCGCAGTGACACATGCAGCGCACCGTCCACGATCACGGCGCGCAGCACCTCGGTGCCGCCCTGCTCCAGCGCGGCCGGCGGCAGCTTGAGCGGCTCGAATGCGCCCTTCGCTTCGTCGCTCATCGGTACATCACCGCCTTGGCGGCATCGACGACCTCGGCGACCGAAGGCAGCGCGAGCTTTTCGAGATTCGCGGCGTACGGCATCGGCACATCCTTGCCCGAGACGCGCGCGACCGGTGCGTCGAGATAGTCGAAGGCGCGCTCCATGATCCGCGCCGCGACCTCGGCGCCGACGCCGGACTGCTGCCAGCCCTCCTCGACCACGACGCAGCGATTGGTCTTCTTGACCGACTCGATGATCGTGTCGGTGTCCATCGGACGCAGCGTGCGCAGGTCGATCACCTCGGCCTGGATATGCTTCTTGGCGAGTTCCTCGGCGGCCTTGAGCGCATAGGTCATGCCGATCGACCACGCGACGATCGTGACGTTGTTGCCAGGGCGCACGACCTTCGCCTTGCCGATCGGCACCAAGTGATCGTCGAGCTTCGGCACCGGGCCCAACTGGCCGTAGAGGATTTCGTTCTCGAGGAAGATCACCGGATTTGGATCGCGGATCGCGGACTTGAGCAGGCCTTTCGCGTCGGCCGCCGTCGAGGGCGCGATCACCTTCAGTCCCGGAATGTGCGAGTACCAGGCCGAATAGTCCTGGCTGTGCTGGGCGGCCACGCGCGCGGCCGCGCCGTTCGGCCCTCGGAACACGATCGAGCAGCCCATCTGGCCGCCCGACATATACAGCGTCTTCGCCGCCGAGTTGATGATCTGGTCGATCGCCTGCATGGCGAAGTTGAAGGTCATGAATTCGACGATCGGCTTGAGGCCCGCGAGCGCCGCGCCGACGCCGAGGCCGGCGAAGCCATGCTCGGTGATCGGCGTGTCGATGACGCGGTCGGCGCCGAACTCCTGCAGCAAGCCTTGCGTGACCTTGTAGGCGCCCTGATATTCGGCGACCTCCTCGCCCATCACGAACACATCCGGATCGCGCCGCATCTCCTCCGCCATGGCGTCGCGCAGGGCTTCGCGCATCGTCATGGTCACCATCTCGGTGCCTTCCGGTACGTCGGGCTCGCTCTGCGTCTCGGGCTGCGGCGGCGCCGCGACCGCGGATTTCGGCTCGGCCGACACATGACCGGCTTCCGATTCCGATGACGCCGGCGGTGCGGATTCGGCGGCCTTCTGATGCTGCGCCGGCGCGCCGGCGCCGTTCTTGATTGAGGACGCGTCCTCGCCTTCGCTCAAAATCACGGCGATCGGCGTGTTCACCGCGACGTCGGCCGTGCCTTCAGGGACCAGGATCTTGCCGAGCGTGCCCTCGTCGACCGCCTCGACCTCCATGGTGGCCTTGTCGGTCTCGATCTCGGCGATCACGTCGCCGGCTTTCACCTTGTCGCCCTCGCCCTTGATCCACTTGGCGAGGTTGCCCTTCTCCATCGTCGGAGACAGCGCGGGCATCAATACTTCGACCGGCATCTTGTGTTCTCTGCGGTGTTCTTACTTGGCGAAACGATAAAGGTTGACCGAGGCCGAGAAGGCCGCGAAGGCGACCAGCAGGCAGGCGATGAACGCGACCAGCGCCTTGTTGACGCGCGCGGCCGGTTCGCCGCCCGCAGCCCGAATCCGCCCGATGGCGAACGGCCAAGCGATGGTCCCGATTAAGCTCGCGCCGGAGCGCGCGCACAGCACCGCGCCCGCAAGGAAGCTCGCGACCGCGCCCGCGACGGCAAGATAGAAAAGAGCGGTGGACACGGACTGCATCGCGCGCTGCCTCTAGCGGTACACGTTGGTCCAGAGCTCCGCGACATCGGGCTCGGGATCGTTGGTGGCGAATTCGGCCGCCTCGTTGACGAGGTCGCGCACCCGCGCGTCGATCTTCTTCAACTCGTCCTCGCTCGCGAGCTTGCGCTCCAACAGCCGCACGCGCACCTGCTCGATCGGATCGTGCTCGGTGCGCATTTTCTGCACCTCCTCGCGCGTGCGATACTTCGCGGGATCCGACATCGAGTGGCCGCGATAGCGGTAGGTGAGCATCTCGAGAATATAGGGGCCCTTGCCCTCGCGGCACCACGCGACCGCCTTCTCGCCGGCGGCCTTCACGGCGCGCACGTCCATGCCGTCGACCTGCTCGCCCGGAATGTTGAACGAAAGGCCGCGTTTCGACAGGTCGACCGTCGCCGAGGAGCGCGTGATCGCCGTACCCATGGCGTAGCGGTTGTTCTCGATGATGTAGACGACGGGAAGCCGCCACAGCTCCGCCATGTTGAAGCTCTCGTAGACCTGTCCCTGATTGGTCGCGCCATCGCCCAGATAGGTGAGGCTCACATGGTCGCTCTTGCGGTAGCGGATCGCGAAAGCGAGCCCGGTACCGAGCGAGACCTGCGCGCCCACGATGCCATGGCCGCCGAAGAAACCCTTCTCCACCGAGAACATGTGCATCGAGCCGCCCTTGCCGCGCGAATAGCCGTGCGCGCGCCCGGTCAGCTCCGCCATCACACCTTTGGGGTCCATGTCGGCGGCGAGCATGTGGCCGTGATCGCGGTAGCCGGTGATGACCTGGTCGCCCGCTTTCAGCGCCATCTGCATGCCGACGACGACCGCCTCCTGGCCGATGTAGAGATGGCAGAAGCCCCCGATCAGGCCCATGCCGTACATCTGGCCGGCCTTTTCCTCGAACCGGCGGATCTTCAGCATCCGTTCGTACGCGTTCAGCTCCTGTTCTTTGTTGAACGGCGGGATTTCCGGCGTGTGCACGGCCAGTTCTGGCGCTTCGGCGGCCTCGCGCTTCGGAGCGGATTTCGTCGCGGGCTTGGCTTTGGCGACGGCCATGTCTGTCCTCAGGCTTTCGATGCAGCTTTTGTCCCCAATAGCCGAAATCGGGCTCGCGCGAAAGCGCGCGCGGGGCGCCTTGTGCACACGCCCAACGCATTGGCGGTTCAACGATTTTCAGGACGGAACGAACGCCTAACGCTTGAGCATCAGGGTCAGGTCGTTCGGATGGACGTAGCCGACCAGCGCGCGGGCGCGCTCATCGAGCAGGTCGGGATCGAGATTGTCGGCGCGCAGCAGCGAAACGCGCTGCTCCCAGATTTTCCGCTCGGCGCGCAAGCGCTCCAATTCGCGCGTCAAATCAGCCTGTTGCTGGGTGAGATCCTGCTTGGCTTTCAGCCCATGCGCGCCGGTATACGCATTGACGCCGAAATAGCCGATGATCAGCGCGGCGGCCGAATAGAGGCCGAGCGCAGTCAGGACGGCGCGCAGGCGCGTGCGGGTGACCATGCGCCAATTTTGCGATGTGTCGTGCTAACGGGGCATTAACGACGCGGATCAGCGCAGCGCCTTCAACGCGCCCTTCCCGGCATATTTCGCCTGCGCGCCTAGCTCCTGCTCGATGCGCAGGAGCTGGTTGTATTTGGCCGTACGGTCCGAGCGCGCGAGCGAGCCGGTCTTGATCTGCCCGCAATTGGTCGCGACCGCGAGATCGGCAATCGTCGAATCCTCAGTCTCTCCAGAGCGATGCGACATCACGGCGGTGTAGCCGGCCTTGTGCGCCATCTCGACGGCGGCGAGCGCCTCGGTGAGCGTGCCGATCTGGTTGACCTTGACCAGGATCGAGTTGCCCAAGCCGCGCTTGATACCATCCGACAAGCGATTGACGTTGGTGACGAACAGATCGTCGCCGACGAGCTGGCACTTGGCCCCGATTAGGTCGGTGACGCGCTTCCAGCCGTCGAAATCGTCCTCCGCCATGCCGTCCTCGATCGAGACGATCGGGTAGCGCGAGGTGAGCTCGGCGAGGTACTTCGCCTGCTCTTCGACGGAGCGGGTTTTTCCTTCGCCCTCATAGACATAGGCGCCATTCTTGAAGAACTCGGTCGAGGCCGGATCGAGCGCCAGCGCGACGTCGTCGCCCGGCCTGTAGCCCGCCGTTTCGATCGCCTTCATGACGTAACCCAAGGCCTCGTCAGCAGATTTCAGGTTCGGCGCAAAGCCCCCCTCGTCGCCGACATTGGTGTTGTGACCGGCGTCGTGGAGCGCCTTTTTCAGCGTCTGGAACACCTCGACTCCCATCCGGAGCGCTTCCGAAAAGCTCGGAGCACCCACGGGCATGATCATGAACTCCTGGAAATCGATCGGATTGTCGGCGTGAACACCGCCGTTGATGATGTTCATCATGGGCACCGGCAGGAGCCGCGCCGAGGTGCCGCCGACATAGCGATAGAGCGGCAATCCCCGCGCCGTTGCCGCGGCCTTGGCGACGGCAAGCGACACGCCGAGGATCGCGTTGGCGCCGAGCCGGCTCTTGTTGGGCGTGCCGTCGAGCGCAACCAGCGTCTCGTCGATCTTGGCTTGGCCTTCGGCATCCATGCCGCCGACCGCGTCGAAGATCTCTCCGGTGACGGCCGCCACGGCCTTGCGCACGCCCTTGCCGAAATAGCGCGTCTTGTCGCCGTCGCGCAGCTCGACCGCCTCATGCGCGCCGGTCGAGGCGCCGGACGGCACCGCGGCGCGGCCGAGCGAGCCGTCCTCCAGCACCACGTCGACCTCGACGGTCGGATTGCCCCGGCTGTCGAGGATTTCCCGGCCTATAATGTCAACAATGGCGGTCATGGTGTCCTGGTCTGGCTCGTGAAGTCGGGAGGCTTCTACAGGATGGCCGTGGACGCGAAAAGCCTATCCCCCAATGCCGCGCGTTTTCCTATGATCGCGCGGCCAGCAACCCGACGGAGATCGCCGTGAGCTATGTCGACAGCGTCCTGCAGCCCGGTGAAACGATCCGCTATCGCGGCGACATCCATTGGAAGGTCTATCTGCCGGGACTGGTTCTCCTCGTCGTGGCCGTCCTGTGCTTCGGTACCGGACCGTGGGGCCTGGTGCTTGGCCCGATCGTCATCGTCGCCGCCGCCGGCTTCTTGGCCTGGGCCTGGTTTCTGCGGTGGACGACCGAGATCGCCGTCACCAACCGCCGCATCATCTACAAGCGCGGCTTCGTCCAGCGCCACACCGTCGAGATGAACATGGACAAGGTCGAGAGCGTCGACGTCAACCAGTCGATCGCCGGCCGCCTGTTCGACTATGGCGACATCATCATTCGCGGCACCGGCGCCACGATGGAGCCGCTGCGCGGCATCGGGGCGCCGCTCGATTTCAGAAACCACGTGACCGCCGGGTGACGGCGCAGATGCTCAGGACGCGCGTTCTCGGAAAACCGACGGCTCTCCCCGCCTCGCCCGACAAGGCGATCCTCGACCGCGTGCCCAACGCACATCCGGACACGAATTACCTCGCGCGCTTCGCGTTTCCGGAATTCACCTGCATCTGTCCGGTCACCGGCCAGCCGGACTTCGCCATCATCATGATCGACTACGTGCCGCGGCGCTGGCTGATCGAGTCGAAATCGCTGAAGCTCTATCTCAACAGCTACCGCAATGTCGGCGCGTTCCACGAGGAGTGCACGGTTTCGATCGGCAAGCGGATCGTGAAGCTGCTGGCGCCGAAATGGCTGCGCATCGGCGGCTACTTCTATCCGCGCGGCGGCATGCCGATCGACGTGTTCTGGCAGGCGGGGCGGTTGCCGAAGGACGTCTGGGTGCCGGACCAGGGCGTGCCGCCGTATCGCGCGCGAGGGTAGCGACCAGCAGTGCACGCGTCCCCTTGGCCCTCAGCGAGGCGCCGGTGCGACGCCGCCACTTCCGCTTTCGAATGCTAAGCAGACGAGATGTGCTCGCCGTGAGCTTTGTCGATGCTGACCCGAAGCCGATAATGCGTTGGCGCAACTCGCGAACGGGAGCTGCGGAGTATCTAGCGTTCACTCCACCTTGATATTCGCGGCCTTGATGATCGGCCACCACTTGTCGATATCCGCCTTTTGAAGGGCGGCAAGGGCCTCGGGCGTTTGTTGGTCGCGCGGTGGAATCTGCTGGCCGAGCTCGACCATGCGCGGGCGGACCGCCGGATCAGCAAGCATGGCCTGAACTTCGGAGTTCAGCTTGGCGACGATGTCCTTGGGCGTGCCCTTCGGGGCAAAAAGCGCAAACCATGGCGCGATATAAAGTCCGGGCAGCCCGGCCTCGTCCACGGTCGGAATTTCCATTGCGGATTCCAGCCGGCTTTTGCCGGTGACGGCAAATACCTTGATCGTGCCGGCGCGGAATTGCGGTAGCGACGTCACGGCGCTTTCTATCCCGAAGTCGATTTGACCGGCGATCAAGTCCTGCATGACCGGGGCGGATCCGCGATAGGGCACCTGCTGAAACTGCGTGCCCGTCATTTGCTGGAGCAGAATGCCGCCGAGATGCCCGACGCTCCCGATGCCGACATGACCTTCCGTCGCTTTGCCCGGGTTGGCCTTCAACCATGCGACAAGGCCCATCAGATCGTCCGCCGGGAAGTTCTTCTTCGCCACGACGAGCGACGCGATATAGGACAACAGCGCGACCGGCTCGAAATCCGCCTGCACGTCGTATCGCAGCGTATACACCGCGCCATTCGCGACGTGGGTATTCCAAAGGCCGATCACCAGCGTGTAGCCATCAGGTGCGGCGCGCGCCACCCGGCCGACGCCGGTACTGCCGTTCGCGCCAGGTACATTCTCGACAATCACCTGCTGCCCGAAGGCGACCCGAAGCCGTTCGCTCACGATGCGCCCGAGAAAATCTGATGGCCCGCCCGCCGGGAACGGCACAACGATGGTGATCGGACGGGACGGGTATGTTTGCGCTACTGCGATGCGCGTCACGGCCGGCAGCGCGGCCGCGCCCGCCGCCAGGTGCAGGAATTTCCGCCGGGGAATTTTCATCATCGGCTTCCAGGAGCAATCGCTTCGGCCTAGTCACTCTACGCTTAGTCGAAGGGCGCGAATAGGCGACGGCGCGGCAATGTCGGCGGGCGCCGACTTCCGTTGATGGCCCTTCTCTACCGTACGCGGAACCGCGCATGACGACTGCTATTGAGGGAAGACCGGACATACTGCGGACATCGCGAAACCGACGCGAATGACCCAGGGCAGGCATCGCTGCGTCGCGGCAAGCAGACTCGCGCTGCTCATTCGATAACCTCGTCAGCGGGTGGTGTTCCGGCTCAGCTCTGGAGTTGGTAACGTCTCTTCTCCCCGCTGAAGGCGCTCCGATGACCGCGGTTGCCGAACCCGTGCGTGAAACTGAGCCGAAGGCTAGAATCTTCGTCTCATATTCACGTAAGGACATGGCCTTCGCGGACCGCCTCGAAGCGGCCCTCAAGATTCGCGGTTTCGAGGTGCTGATTGACCGCGCCGAGATTTACGCCTTCGAGGATTGGTGGAAACGCATCGAGGCGTTGATTGGGCGTGCTGACACTGTCGTATTCGTGCTCTCGCCTGATGCGGTGAAATCCGACGTGGCGCTGAAAGAGGTCGCGTACGCGGCTTCGCTCAGCAAGCGCTTTGCACCGATCGTCTGCCGCCGCGTCGAGTCCGGCGCAACGCCCGAGCCGCTGGGGCGCCTCAACTTCATTTTTTTTGATGACGCCGCCCTCTTCGAGGCGAGCGCGGATCACCTTGCCGAGGCCCTGGAAACCGACATCGGCTGGATTAGGGAGCACACAGAATATGGCGAGGCGGCACGACGCTGGGCGGCAGATGGACGTCCGGACGGATTACTACTTCGCTCGCCGACATTGGAGGTGGCCGAGCATTGGATGGGTTCGCGCCCGCGCGGCGCGCCGGCGCCCACCGAGGAGATTAAAACATTTGTTGCCGAAAGCCGCCAAGGAGCACGATCCGCACAGCGGCGTCGGCGACTTGCGCAGGCACTGATTTATACGCTGCTTGTGGGCATCATCACGGGTCTCGTTGGATGGATTAACCAAGCATACGTCAAGGAGCAGTGGAATTGGTACTGGCTCATGCGGCCTTACAGGGTCGCGAATGTCGACCCCTACGTGCTCACGACGGAGGCGGAGCGTGCGTTGAAGCCTCTGGAAAGCTTCCGTGAGTGCGCCAAGGACTGCCCCGAGATGACCGTCGTGCCGGCTGGCGAGTTCACGATGGGGTCGCCGGTGACCGAAAAGGATCGCAAAGGCACTGAAGGACCACAGCACACGGTCACCATCGCCAAGCCCTTCGCCGTCTCCAAGTTCGAGGTCACGTTCGAGCAGTGGGATGCCTGCGTCGCGGTCGGCGGATGCCTTCCGACTAGCGACAGCGGCTACGGACGGGGCACAAAGCCGGTAAACAACGTCAACTGGGACGCCGCGCAGCAATACGTGGCGTGGTTACGCAGGATGACTGGCCGGGACTACCGACTGCTCTCCGAGGCTGAATGGGAGTATGCGGCGCGTGCCGGTGCTGAGACGGCCTATTCCTGGGGAGACGAGATCGGCAAAGGCAACGCCAACTGTGACGGCTGCGGCAGCCAATGGGACCGCAGGCAGTCGGCCCCGGTCGGCTCATTCACCGCCAATAAGTTTGGCTTGTACGACATGCACGGCAATGTTTGGGAGTGGGTGGAAGACTGCTGGCATGATGATTATCGGGGCGATCCGCCGAGCGATGGATCGGCTTGGACGACAAAGTGCCCGGAAATTGGCAACCGTGTCCTCCGCGGTGGCTCGTGGAACGCTATTCCACAGAACCTCCGCTCGGCCCATCGCATCAGGGGCTCCGCCGGCGGCCGAAACTACGGCGACGGCGGCTTCCGTGTCGGTAGGACGCTTGGCCCCTGAACTTGCGATAATTACTGCATTGTTGAAGTAGCTGCGGCGGTGGACTGGCCCTGCGTTTCTACGGACTCGTCGCCTACGTCATATTCCTCGGCGCGTTTCTCTATTGAACGAGCGCGGACTTGGTGTCGGTTCCACGAGCAGTGCACGGTCTCGATCGGCAAGCGCCTCGTGAAGCTGCTGGCGCCGAAATGGCTTCGCATCGGCGGCTACTTCTATCCGCGCGGCGGCATGCCGATCGACGTGTTCTGGCAAATCGGACGGCTGCCGAAGGACGTGTGGGTGCCGGACCAGGGCGTGCCGCCGTATCGGGCGCGGGGGTAGTTCCCTTTAACGGATTTTAGTTGGTTTTAAAGGCGCTCGGAATAACTTGCAGCCTCCGATTTAGCGTGTTACTGGATGTTCTTTCTTAAGTTGTGTAGCGAGTAATTTGGCTCTCGACCGGCGCAATAAGCCAGATCCGAAGTACGTTCCCTTCCCTGCGGAAGCGTTGGCCGCACCCTCATCAGGAGGTCAAGGTATGGGCGGCATTCGAACCGTTTCCGGCAATTACCTCACGGTGGTCAACAATGGCGGGCTCGGCGGCCCGAACAACGCCAGCAGCATCATCCACACGGATGCCAAGGCGGTTGGGCCGTGGGAGAAGTTCAGGTTGAAACCGGTCGACGCCTACAACTATAAGTATGCGATGCAGACGATGTCGGGCAATTATGTCACCGCGGTGAACGGCGGCGGTCTGGGCGGCGGTTTCGTCAATGATGCGAACAGCCCAATCCACACCGACGCGACCAAATTGGGCCCATGGGAGAGTCTGGTGCTCGTCCCGCAGACCGACGGTAGTTACGCGATACGGACCACCACCGGCTTTTACATCACCGCGGTCAACGGTGGCGGCCTCGGCGGTCCCAATAACGCCAGCAGCATCATCCACACCGACGCCACTGCCATCGGTCCGTGGGAGACCTTCACCTTCGACGCCTTCAAGCCCGCGCCGAGCCCTGTCGCCATTCGAACCTCTTCCGGCAGGCTTCTCACGGTGGTCAACAATGGCGGGCTCGGCGGCCCGAACGACGCCAGCAGCATCATCCATACGGATGCAAAGGCGGTTGGGCCGTGGGAGAAGTTCACGTTGAAAATGCTCGACGCCTCCAAAATGACTTACGCGCTGCAGACGATGTCCGGCAATTATCTGACCGCGGTGAACGGCGGCGGTCTCGGCGGTCCCAATGATGCGAGCAGCCCAATCCACACCGACGCGACCAACGTGGGGGCATGGGAGAGTCTGCAGCTCATCTCGCAGGCCGACGGTACTTGCGGGATACGCACCACCACCGGCTATTACATCACTGCGGTCAACGGTGGCGGCCTCGGCGCCAATAACGCCATCATCCGTACCGACGCCACTGCCATCAATGCGTGGGAAACCTTCACCATCGAACTTCGGTAGCGGTCTTCTCCCCGCCGCGTCGTTGATGGACGAAACTGCCGAACCGGCCCTCCAGGCGACCGCCGGACGTCGTCCCGTCGAGGACGTCCGGCTGCTTCACCGTCAAGGCTGGCGCCGCAGCGGCGGCGGCGCCCAGTTGCCAGCCAGCACTTCCGCCTTCGGCGCATAGAGCCGCATCGTCAGCCCGAGCCTGCCCAAACTCGGAGACGGCAGCCAGTTGGCGCTCCGATCGCCGCCGGGGTTGTCGTGCTGGATGTAGAGATCGAGCGAGCCGTCGGCATTGTACGTCAACGAATCCCGGTCACCGACCGCGAAGCGATTGATCGGATTTGCGACCTGGAATCCATCGGCGTCGTACATCGACAGCGACCAGAACGCGCCGACCGGCGGCAGGTCCGCCT
>CAYZMR010000125.1:0-11058 GCA_964479515.1 uncultured Hyphomicrobiales bacterium
GGCAGCCAGTTGCGCGATAACACCTACGCCAAGGTCTATAACGTGATGTGACGCGGAAGCGTCCGCACGTCCTCTCCCCACATCGCTCGATCCGTATAAACTCCGCTCCCTGACGGGGGAGGAATCGTTGGACGCAGACGCGATTGTCGTCGGCGCCGGGCTTGCCGGCCTCGTCGCGGCGGCCGAGCTTGCCGACGCCGGCCGGCACGTGATCGTGCTCGACCAGGAGGGCGAGGCTTCACTCGGCGGGCAGGCGTTCTGGTCGTTCGGTGGACTGTTCTTCGTCGACTCACCCGAACAACGCCGCCTGCGCATCCATGACTCGCGCGATCTTGCCTGGCAGGACTGGCTCGGCGCGGCCGGCTTCGACCGCGACGAAGATCATTGGCCGCGTAAGTGGGCCGAGGCCTATGTGGACTTTGCCGCGGGGGAAAAACGCGCCTGGCTGCGCCAGCAGGGCCTGCGCATTTTCCCAATTGTGGGCTGGGCCGAGCGCGGCGGATATCTCGCGACCGGCCACGGCAACTCGGTGCCGCGCTTTCATGTGACCTGGGGCACGGGTCCGGGCGTGATCGAACCGTTCGTGCGGCGCGTCCGCGAAGCGCAGAGCCGCGGCCTCGTGTCGTTTCGCTTCCGCCATCGCGCGACGTCGCTGACGAAGACCGGAGGCGCGGTCGATGGGGTTGCGGGCGATGTATTGGAGCCGAGCGACGTCACGCGCGGCATTGCGAGTTCGCGCCGGCTCAGCGGTTCGTTCGCGCTGACCGCGCAGGCCGTGATCGTCACGTCGGGCGGCATCGGAGCAAATCACGACCTTGTCCGCCGCCACTGGCCGAAGCGGCTCGGCGAGCCGCCGCGCCACATGATCTCGGGCGTGCCGGATCACGTCGACGGCCTCATGCTCGACGTCGTCCAGGCGAGCGGCGGCCACGTCATCAATTCGGATCGCATGTGGCATTACCCGGAGGGCATCGAGAACGATGCGCCGATCTGGAGCCGCCATGGCATCCGAATCCTGAGCGGCCCCTCGCCGCTCTGGCTGGACGCACGCGGGCGCCGCCTGCCGGTGCCGCTGTTTCCGGGCTTCGATTCGCTTGGCGCGCTGGCGCAAATCACCCGCGAAGGTCACGGCCACTCCTGGTTCCTGCTCAACGAGCGCATCATCGGCCGCGAGTTCGCGCTGTCGGGCTCGGAGCAAAATCCCGATCTCACCGAGCGCAGTGTCCGCCAAGTGTTCGGCCGCATCGGCAAGGGCGCGCCCGCGCCGGTGCGGCGCTTCATGGAGCGCGGCGCAGACTTCGTGGTCCGCAAGACCTTGCCGGAGTTGGTCGCCGGCATGAACGAGCTCGTCGGAGAGCCCCTGATCGACGCCGCCGAGCTCGAGCGCGAGATCGTGGCGCGTGACCGCGAGATCGACAACGCGTTCGGCAAGGACGCCCAGGTGATGGCGATCCGCGCGGCGCGCCGCTATCTCGGCGACAGGCTGATCCGGGTCGCAAAGCCGCACCGGATTCTCGATCCCGCGGCCGGGCCGCTGATCGCCGTGCGGCTCTCGATCCTGACGCGCAAGACGCTGGGCGGGATCAAGACCGACCTCGGCTCGCGCGTGCTGCAGGACGATGGCGAACCACTCGCCGGCCTCTATGCGGCGGGCGAAGCCGCGGGCTTCGGCGGCGGCGGCCTGCATGGCTACCGCGCACTCGAAGGCACCTTCCTCGGCGGCTGTATCTTCTCCGGCCGCGCCGCCGGGCGCGCTGCCGCCGCGGCGGTGGGCTGAAGCCTTACTTCTGCTTCGCGATGATCTTGTCCTTGATGCCGTCGTAGACGTTCTGCGGGATGATCTTGTTGTTCACGAGATCATCCTTGCCCTTGTAGGGGCGGCCCTTGATGATCGCGTCGGCGCGCGCAGGCCCGATGCCCGGCAGGGTGTCGAGCTGATCCTTCGTGGCGCTGTTGATGTCCATGAGCGCGGCTTCGGCGAATACCGGCGTGGCCAGCATCGTGACCGCCGGCGCCGCGAAGGCGAGACCAAGTGCCAGAAGTGTTGCGCGAACGAGGTGACGCATGCGTGCCTCCCATTTTTCGACTGATGAACTGGATGCGAGTCTTCCGCCTGATTGCGGAGCAATAGTGGCACAGGTCGCGTCTAGCGCGCCAATGCCTTCTCGATCTCGGGCTTGATGATCGTCTGCAAGTTGCCTTCCGTGATCGGACCGACGAGCTTGTAGGCAATCTTGGAATCGCGCCCGACGATGAAGGTTTCCGGCACCCCGTAGACGCCCCATTCCATCGCGGCGCGGCCGTTGCCGTCGGCGCCAGCCGCCGCGAACGGATTGCCATAGCGGCCGAGGAAGCGGCGCGCATTGTCGGGCTGGTCCTTGTAATTGATGCCGACGACACGGATGCGGGTATCTGTCGCGAGCGCGCTTAAGAGCGGCGCCTCGTCGTGACACGGCACGCACCAGGACGCCCACACATTCACCACCGTCACGGCGCCGGCAAAGTCCGCGGAGCTTAGTCCCGGCAGCGGCTTGTCGTCGCGCGCGGTCAGCCCCGGCACGGGCGCGAGGTCGGTCTGCGGTGCTGGGTGTCCAATCAGCGCCGACGGGATGCGCGAAGGATCGCCCGAGCCGAGACGGAGGAAGAACAGCGCCGCGAGCGCGAGGAAGACCGCGAGCGGCAGCAGCACGACGATCCGCCGTAACCCCGGATTCGTATCGGGCGCGGTCACGCTCATACGGCCTCCGGTTTGTCGGAGCGGCGCCTCACGCCGCGTGCCTCGAGCTCGGCGAGCAGGCGCCGCTGTGCTTCATAATCCGCAAAGACCCAAGCGATTAGCCCGGCCACGACCGCGACCGCCGCCACATAGGTCGCGACGATGAACGCCGCGTGCGGTCCAAGCTCCGGCCAGAACGCCACGTCAGGCTCCCTGCGCGGCATGGGCCTGCATCAGCCACAGCGTGCGCACGCGCCGACGTAGGATCTCATTGCGCATCGCGGCGAGATGCAGCGTCACGAACAGCAGGATGAAGGCGAGGCCCATGACCAGCAGCGGTCTGAGAATCGTTGGATCGATCGTCGGCCCACCGATACGGATCACGGACGCTCCCTGATGCAGCGTGTTCCACCAGTCGACCGAGAATTTGATGATCGGCAAATTGACGGCGCCGACCAGAGTGAGGATCGCGGCGGCGCGCCCAGCACGCGTCGGATCATCGACCGTGCGCCAGAGCGCGATCACGCCGAGATACATCAGGAAGAGGACGAGCACCGAGGTGAGGCGCGCGTCCCACACCCAATAGGTGCCCCACATCGGGCGTCCCCAAAGTGAACCGGTTAAGAGCGCAAGAAACGTGAAGGCGGCACCGAGCGGCGCCGCGCTTTTCGCCGCAACGTCGGCGAGCGGATGGCGCCACACCAGCGTGCCGAGCGACGCGAGGGTCATCACGGCCCACACGGCCATGGAGAGCCACGCGTTGGGCACGTGGATGAACATGATCTTCACGGTCGCGCCCTGCTGGTAATCATCGGGCGCGAACCAGGAGAGGTAGAGCCCAACCGCGAACGCGATCGCCGTCGCGACGGCGAGCCACGGCAGCACGCGCGCGGTGAACGCGAGGAAACGAGTCGGATTGGCAAGGTCGATCAGGGCCATTGCAGACGTCTTAGGTTACCTCTGTGGCGACAACAATGCGGCGGCGCGCCGGAGCCTTCAACATCGCGAGAGCGTGCCGCACGTCACTCCAGCCCATGCCGCAGCGCGGCCGCGGCCGCGAAAGGTCCGAGCACGACGCTCATCAGGGTGAGTGCGCCGAGGATCATCAGTGCGGTAGCTGGCGCCGCCGCCGGGGCGCTCGACGCCGCGACACCGAAGATCAGCACCGGAACGGTCAGCGGCAATACCAGCACGGGCAGAAGCAATCCGCCGCGCCGCAGCGCGACCGATAGCGCCGCGCCGACGAGACCGATGCAGGTCAGCGCCGGCGTGCCGAGCAAGAGCGCGAGCGCGGTCCGCCCGATGGCGGACGGTTCGAGATTGAGGAACAGACCGAGCAGCGGCGTCACGAGGACCAGCGGCAGGCCGGTGGTGATCCAGTGCGCCGCCGCCTTGACGAGCACGACGAGTTCCAGGGGCGCGCGCCCCATCAGCAACAGGTCGAGCGAGCCGTCCTCGTGATCGGCGGCGAACAGCCGGTCGAGCGCAAGCAGCGAGGCGAGCAGCGCGCCTATCCAAAGAATTGCAGGGCCGATGCGCTGCAGTTGCGCCAGGTCAGGCCCGACCGCGAACGGAACCAGCGTCACCACGATGAGGAAGAACAGCACGCCCATCAGCGCACCGCCGCCGACGCGCACCGCGAGCCGCATGTCGCGAACGAGAAGGGCGGAGAGCGGGGTCATGACTGGTCCGGGGCTCGGCTTTGTTCCCCTCCCACTTGCGGGGAGGGGTTAGGGGTGAGAGTCACCGTGCCAGGCACGCCGCTTGACCCCCCTCCCCAACCCTCCCCCTCAAGGGGGGAGGGAGCAGACAGCCCGAGTTGCAGCGTCTCGCACTCAACTCCCAACGGCGCATGCGTCGCCGCGACAATCATGCCGCCACCAGCGAGATGGTCCCGGATCAGTTCCGTGAGCCGCGCCTGCCCAGCCGCGTCGAGCGCCGAGCCGGGCTCGTCGAGCAGCCAGATCGGCCGCCACACGGCGACCAGCCGGGCGAGCGAGAGCCGGCGTCGCTGGCCGGCCGAGAGGTATCCGGCCGGCAAGCTCGCGAGGTCCTCAAGGCCCGTCGCTGCTAGCGCCTCCTCGGGCCTGCGAGCACCGCCGAGGTAGGATATCCAGAAGGCCAGGTTCTCGGCGACCGTCAGGGAGGCCTTGAACGCATCAAGATGGCCCTGGTAGTGGGCCTGCTCAGCCACGGTGAGGTCGGAATCGCCGCCCAGGAGGTCGATTTGGCCCGCCGAGGCTGGAAGCAGGCCAGCGATCAGCCGCAACAGCGAGGACTTGCCGGCCCCATTCGGCCCAACCACCGCGAGAGCCTGGCCGGCCTGCAACTCGAAACCAATATCCGTGAATATTGCGCGCATTCCGCGAAGGCAGGCGAGACCGGATGCTGAAAGCCGCATCATCGCCGCCTTCCGGCTGACCTAACGGCGCCTAATCGGCGGGCAGGCGAAGAAAATGTGCGTATTGCATGGCTTTGGAGCGTTCCAGCGTGTAGCCGGTCGCCGGAAAAAGCCTTATAAGCCGGTACGTTGCGGGGGGCGGCTGGTACCATCACGGGGCTCGCCCATCGCGGGACGGAACAGCCGTTGCGGGGCGCGCCCGGCGCCCTCGGCCGATCCGATGGGATGGAAAGAGTCGTCATGACTTCGCTCGACAGTTTCAAGTGCGCCAAAACCCTCGTCGTCGGTACCAAGACTTATGTTTATTACAGTCTTCCCGAGGCTGAGAAACACGGGCTGCGCGGAATTTCGCGCTTGCCGTTTTCCATGAAGGTCATCCTGGAAAATCTGCTGCGCAACGAGGACGGCCGCACCGTCACCAAGGAAGACATCCAAGCCGTCGCGCAATGGCTCAAGACCAAATCCCTGGAACGCGACATCGCATTCCGTCCGGCGCGCGTGCTGATGCAGGACTTCACCGGTGTTCCGGCGGTCGTCGATCTCGCGGCGATGCGTGACGCCATGCACCATCTCGGCGGCGATCCGAAGAAGATCAATCCGCTGGTTCCGGTTGATCTCGTGATCGACCACTCGGTGATTGTAAACTTCGCCGGAACTCCGACGGCGTTCAAGAAAAACGTCGCGGAAGAATATGCGCAGAACCAGGAGCGCTATCAGTTTCTGAAATGGGCGCAGCGCTCGTTCGAAAATTTCCGCGTGGTGCCGCCCGGTACCGGCATCTGCCATCAGGTCAATCTCGAATATCTGTCGCAGACCGTCTGGACCAGCGCCGAGAAGGCGAAGGTCAAGGTGGACGGCAAGGTCGTGAGCGCCGAGATCGCGTATCCGGATACGCTGGTCGGAACCGACTCGCACACCACCATGGTGAACGGCCTCTCGGTGCTCGGCTGGGGCGTCGGCGGCATCGAGGCAGAGGCCGCGATGCTCGGCCAGCCTTATTCGATGGTGCTGCCCGAGGTGATCGGCTTCCGCCTCTCGGGCAAGCTGAAGGAAGGCGTCACGGCGACCGACCTGGTGCTCACCGTGACGCAGATGCTGCGCAAGCGCGGCGTCGTCGGCAAGTTCGTTGAGTTCTTCGGTCCCGGCCTCGACCATCTGACGATCGAGGACCGCGCCACCATCGGCAACATGGCGCCGGAATACGGCGCGACCTGCGGATTCTTCCCGATCGACGACGACACTGTCGATTATCTGACCAAGACGGCGCGCAAGCCCGACCGCGTCGCGCTGGTGAAGGCCTACGCCAAGGCGCAGGGCATGTATCGCACCAAGACCACCTCCGATCCGGTGTTCACCGACGTCATGAAGCTCGAGCTCGGCTCGGTCGAGCCCTCGCTCGCCGGACCGAAGCGCCCGCAGGATCGCGTGCTGCTCAAGGAGGTCAAGAACGGCTTCGCGACCGCGATGGAGAAAGAGTTCAACAAGGCGAGCGAGATGGGGAAGCGCTTCCCCGTGCCGGAGCGCAAGCACGACATCGGACACGGCGACGTGGTCATCGCGGCGATCACGTCCTGCACCAACACGTCGAACCCGAACGTGATGGTCGCCGCCGGTCTGCTCGCCAAGAAGGCCGCCGCGCTCGGGCTCAAGCCGAAGCCGTGGGTCAAGACGTCGCTCGCGCCCGGCAGCCAGGTCGTTGCCGAGTATCTCGACAAGTCCGGCCTGCAGACCGAGCTCGACAAGCTTGGCTTCAACCTGGTCGGCTTCGGATGCACAAGCTGCATCGGCAATTCCGGGCCTCTGGCCGAGGAGATCTCCGAAACGATCAACAAGAACGACGTTATTGCTGCGGCGGTGCTTTCGGGCAATCGCAACTTCGAGGGCCGCGTGAACGCGGACGTGCGCGCGAACTATCTGGCCTCGCCGCCGCTCGTCGTCGCCTATGCGCTCGCGGGTTCGATGCAGGTCGATCTCGTGCGCACGCCGCTCGGCGTCGACAGCAAGGGCAAGAAGGTCTTCCTGCGCGACATCTGGCCGACGAGCCGCGAGATCGCGAGCGTGATCCGCAAGACCATCAACAAGAACATCTTCGCCAGCAAATACGCCGACGTGTTCAAGGGCGAGGTGAACTGGCGCAAGATCAGCGTGAAGGGCGGCCTGACTTACGCGTGGGACGACCGCTCGACCTACGTGCAGAATCCGCCCTACTTCGAGGGCATGCAGAAGCGGCAGCATCCGATCGAGGATATCGTCGATGCCCGCGTGCTCGGCCTGTTCCTGGACTCGATCACGACCGACCACATCTCGCCGGCCGGATCGATCAAGGAGGCGAGCCCGGCGGGCGAATACCTGCGCGACCACCAGGTGCGTCCGAAGGACTTCAACCAATACGGCACGCGGCGCGGCAATCATCAGGTGATGATGCGCGGCACCTTCGCCAATATCCGCATCAAGAACCAAATGGTGCCGGGCGTGGAAGGCGGCGTGACGATCCACTATCCGTCGCGGCAGAAGATGACGATGTACGACGCGGCGATGAAGTACAAAGCCGAGGGCGTGCCGCTCGTCGTGTTCGCCGGCAAGGAATACGGCACCGGCTCGTCGCGCGACTGGGCCGCCAAGGGCTCGACCTTGCTCGGCATCCGCGCCGTGATCACGCAGTCGTTCGAGCGCATCCATCGCTCCAATCTGATCGGGATGGGCGTCGTCCCACTCGTATTCGAGGAGGGGACGTCGTGGCAGTCGCTTGGGCTGAAGGGCGACGAAACCGTGACGATCCGCGGGCTGCACGGCGATCTCAAGCCGCACCAGCGGATGATCGCCGAGATCGTAGCGCCGAACGGCGCGCTCAAGCGCGTGCCGTTGATCTGCCGCATCGATACGCTCGACGAACTCGACTATTTCAAGAACGGCGGCATTCTGCAGTACGTTTTGCGTCACCTCGCGGCATAATCAGCGGTCGGTATTTTGGTCGCGTTTTCACAGCGCGAACTTCTACCGGCCGCACCTCACCGTGAATTGAGTGGCTGGTGAACGACGCCCGCTCTATGTGTGGCGCTGGGACTGGACATCCGCAGCCGGACGGATTGCGGTAGGGGGCGTCGCCTCATGGCGGTAGCGACGCTGGACAAGTCCGTCGGTGCTTTGAGGGTGTGGAGATCGCCATGAGACGCCGCAGTGTGGTGTTGTCGCTTGCGGTCGTCGTCTCGGCTCTCGCGCCGGTGGTGGCTCAAGCCGCGGAGCCGCGCGCCGTGATCGAGCTGTTCACCAGCCAAGGCTGCTCATCCTGTCCGCCGGCCGACAAGCTCGCCGGCGAACTCATGCATGACCCGTCGCTCATCGTGATGAGCCTGGCGATCGATTATTGGGATTACCTCGGCTGGAAGGACACGCTTGCGCTGTCCGGCCACGCCAACCGCCAGCGCGCCTATGCGCGGATGCGCGGCGACCGGGAGGTCTACACGCCGCAGGTAGTCGTCAACGGCACTGTGCACGTGGTTGGCAGCGACCGCGCCGCGATCGACGCGGCGATCGCACAAACCAGCAAGCAGCCCGGAACGCTGTCGCTTCCGGTCACGATGGCGGTCGCCGGAGATACCGTCACGGTGACGGTGCCGGCCGCGAAGAGCGGCGAGACCAAGGGTGAGATCTGGCTGTGCCCGATCAGCACCAACGTTCCGGTCGCGATCAGTCGCGGCGAGAACACCGGGCACACGATCACCTATCACAATGTCGTGCGTCGCTGGGTCAAGATCGGCGACTGGACCGGCGCGGCCCGCACCCTGACGGTGCCGCTGCATGAGGTCGGCGGCAATGAGATCGATTCCTTCGCGGTCGTCGTGCAAGCCGGCACCAAGGAGAGCCCCGGCAACATGCTGGGCGCCGCCGTTACGTCGATCCACTGACCACCGACGTTCGCCGCGCAATCGTAGACGGCCGACGATCAGCCTTCCGCGTCCGACAAAAAACGGGACAAAAAAAACGGGCCGGAAAGACCGGCCCGAAGAGCGTTGGGGGATTGAACCGTACGCTTAACCAGGACCCGGTCTGTCCAAGCCCCGGGGGGCTGGGGGGCTGAGGAATCCGGCGCTCGAACGCGACCGGGCCCTAGTTAACTGGGTGCAGGTATCGCCGGTCACAAGGGCGCGCGCTGGGCCGAAATGGGGCGGCCGTGTGAAATCTCTTAACGAAAACGTGAGCGCAGGAGCGGGCGACAGAAAAACACCCCGGATTTCGTGCGGTTTTGGCAATTTCGTCATCACGCCGTCATGTCGTGGATCGCGCCCCTTGCGGCGCCGGGCGGACAGCGCGATCATCAAGCTCCACTGGATCAAAGGAGGCGCCGCATGACGTTCGGCGAAACCGACCCGAGCGAGCATCGCGGGGGCGAAGGCAGCGTTCCAGCCGTCGTCCCCGGAAAAGTCACCTTCAGCCGGCGCGAGCTCGACCGCATCCTCGGTCTTTATGGGCGCATGGTCGCCGCCGGCGAATGGCGTGACTACGCGATCGATTTCCTGAAAGACCGGGCCGTGTTCTCCGTCTTCCGGCGCGCCTCCGAGGTCCCGATCTACCGCATCGAGAAGAATCCCCGCCTCGCGCGGCGCCAGGGCGCCTACAGCGTGATCTCGGCGACCGGCCTCATCGTCAAGCGCGGCCATGAGCTCGACGGCGTGCTGCGCGCGGTCGACAAATCGCTGAAGCTCGTCGCGGTGTAGCCCGCATCACGGCGGCGCCGACACCCCCTTGCCGAGCGGGCGCTGCATCAGCACCGTGTCGAGCCAGCGCTCGAATTTGTAGCCGACGCCCTCCAACGCGCCGACGAGCTTGAACCCGGCGGCGCGATGCAGTTCGATCGACGGTACTTGAGCCGAATCACCGATCACCGCGATCATCAGGCGATAGCCGCGCGCTTCGCATTCGGCGATCAGGCGCTCGAGCAGCGCCCGGCCGACGCCGCGGCGATGCGCATCCGGCGCAACGTAGATCGAATTCTCGACGCTGAAGCGGTAGGCCGGCCGCGCCCGATAGGGCCCCGCATAGGCGTAGCCCGCGACCGCGCCGTCGACATCCGCCACGAGATACGGATAGCCGCCATCGAGCAATGCGCGCTGGCGCCGCGACATCTCGGCTTCGTCCGGCGCGTCGAGCTCGAACGACGCCGTGCCGTGGCGCACCGCATGCGCATAGATACCGGTGATGGCTTCAATATCGGCCGGCGTCGCGGGACGGATCGATGGACTGCCCATGGAGGCAACCTAAAACGAAAGCGCCCCGGGATGAACCGGGGCGCTCGCTTCGTCGTCCTGAGTGGATCAGCGCCGGTCGCCGAACAGGCGCAGCAGCATCAGAAACAGGTTGATGAAGTCGAGGTAGAGCTGCAGCGCGCCCATCACGACCTTGCGGCCCGCGATAGTGCCGTCGTCGTTGATGTCATACACTTCCTTGATCTTCTGCGTGTCCCAGGCGGTCAGGCCTGTGAACACGAGCACGCCGATCACCGAGATCGCCCAATCAAGCCCGGTCGAGCGCAGGAAGATGTTGACCACGCTTGCGATGATGATGCCGATCAGGCCCATCATCAGGAACGAGCCCATGCCGGTGAGATCGCGCTGCGTCGTGTATCCCCACAGGCTGACGGCGCCGAACGTCGCGGCCGAGATGAAGAAGACACGCGTGATCGAGGCGTCCGTATAGGTCGCGAAGATGATCGACAGCGATGCGCCGAGCAGGGCCGCATAGACGAAGAACAGCGTCCGCGCCGTGCTGGCCGACAGGGTGTTGATGCGGAAGCTCAGGAAGAACACCAGCCCGAGTGGCGCAAACATCAGCACGAACATCAGGGGGCTGCTATAGAGCTGCTGCCCGAAATACTGGTTCGTGAAGTAGGCGACGACGCCGGTGAGCGCGACGCCGCTGGCCATGTAGTTGTAGACCTGGATCA
>CAYZMR010000126.1:0-10945 GCA_964479515.1 uncultured Hyphomicrobiales bacterium
AGGGCCGGACCGGGCCGCTCGGACAGGTCGAGGCGGAGCGGCGCTTCACCAACCAACATGGCCAGCTCTGCGCGGTGTTGAAGACGACCTTGTTCCGCCGCTGATCAGTGTGATTTACGAAAGCCAGCCAGAATGACGATCTGCTTCGAGGACGTTGAGGTCGGTCAGGCGATTCCCAGTCTGTTCAAGGGACCGATGACGACGGCCCATATCATGCGCTGGTCGGCCGCGATGGAGAACTGGCATCCGATGCACTTCGACTGGAGATACGCCACCGAGCAGCGCGGACTGCCGGACGTCCTGGTGAACGGGTCTTGGAAGCAGCACGTCATCCTGCAACTGGTTGCAGACTGGGCCGGCGAAGCCGGTTGGCCCTGGAAGATTCGTTTCCAGTTTCGCGGAATGAATGTCCCCGGCGACACCTTGGAGGCCTGGGGACAGATCGTCGCGAAACACGACCGTCATCCTTTCGGCGTCGTCGAGCTTCAGATCGGCCTCAAAAATCAGAAGGGCGACGACGGCACGCCGGGTAGCGCGAGCGTCGTCCTACCGAAGCGGAACGGCCCTGCTGTGCCTTATCCTTTCGACCCACGGGTCCTCGGTCCGCAGAGAGCATGAGATCAAGTCCTTGCGTCCGCGCGAAAGGCTTACAGAGTTAAGCCTCGTATCGCGTGGGCTTCGGCTGCCAGAGATCACTGTCCGTCCGCTCTTGAGTCCCGTTCCTGACGCCAGTTTGGGGGTGCCGTCCGGATTTCGCAGACGACGTTCCAACGCCCGTTAAACTCGGGCACGGTGCGCTATCTGGGCATCGAGGTCGATGACGCGCTCGCGATAGCGGAACAAGTTGACGTCTGATCTACCCCGGGCAGAGCGGACATGCTCTGCCCGTCCCTCATTGGCCGCTGTGGGCCAACAGCAGACTCTCGATTTCGTGTCACGAGAAGATGAATTGATCCGCCGTGAGCTGGTTCGGCGTCACGCCGTTGAGCACGATCGCGTCGGTGTCATTGTGCGTGATCGTGGTCGCGCCGGTCGCGGAATTGAAGCTCGCATGCGCGACCACGTCGGCGAAGGAGTGCAGGTCGGTGCCGGCCAGCCAGACGCGGTCGCTGTCGGCGCCGGTCGGCGTGAAGTCCACGATCGTGTCGTGGCCGTCGCCGAGGTGCGGCCCGCCAACGCCGGCCGTCTGGATCACCCGTTCAGCGCGCCGCCCGCGACGCGGGCGATCGCCCGGGGTTGATTCCGCGTCTGACAACGCGGTCTAATGCCTCAAGTCCAATAAGCATGCCGGGAGAGGAAACGTGAGCAGATCGCCATGGTCATTGGTGCTGGCGTTGCTCGTGGCGGCCGGCTCGATCGCAAATGCCAGCGATCAGGTGTTGATCGAAGCCGCCAAGAAGGAAAGTGCGCTCACCCTCTATGCCTGCGATCCTCCGCAAACGCCGCTTTACGTGGATCGCTTCAAGCAACTGTTTCCCGACATCAAGGTCACCACCTACGTGGCGGGCTGCTGGCAGATCTTCAACCGGCACAGTTCCGAGCGGCAAGCGAAGCGGCAGGCGGCCGACGTCTTCTTCGCGACCGAAGACGTGATGAGCCGCTTGAACTCGGAGAACCTGCTGCAGGCGTACAAGACACCGGAACTCGCCAGTTTCGATGCCGCCGCGTCGCCGCCGGGCAAGAGCTACCTGATCGTCAAGACCCTGATCTACGGCATGGCGGCGAACCGCGATTTCATGAAGGGGATGACGCCGCCGAAGGATTGGCTCGACTACATCCATCCGCAAAGCGCGTGGCAGGGACAGATCAGCTACTATGATCCCAGGACGTCGTCGGCGGCGTTCGCGCTGCTTGCCGCCCTGCACCAGAACTTCGGCGCCGAAAAAGCCGGCGCGATCTACAAAGGGCTGATCGCCAGTCAAGCATCGCTTGCGCCGACGACACCGGCCGGCATGACCAAGCTCGTCAGCGGCGAGCAGCCGATCATGTTCTACATCATGAACAATCACTTCGGCGGCATCGCGAGCAAGGGCGCACCGGTCGACTTCATCCTGCCGACATCCGGCACCCCGCTGCTCAATTTCGGCATCGGCGTGACCGACGGCGCGCCGCATCCGAATGCAGCGCGCCTGTTCGTCGACTTCATGATGAGCGACGCGCAGCAGATCATCCAGAAGAACAACGAATACTCGCTGCGCAAGGACGTGAAACCGCCCGACGGAATGCCCGAGCTGAAGAACCTGAAGGTCCTTCCGCTCGATATCGAGAAAGCCCTCGCCGATCAGACCGCGCTTCTGACTTGGTGGCAGCAGGCCACCGGAGTGAAGTAATCGCACCCCATGCTGATCGAGCTTGAAGGTCTCAGCAAGTCGTTCGGTGGTGTCGCCGTACTCCGGTCGATCACCGAGACGTTTGCCGAAGCGGAGATCTCGGTGCTGCTCGGCGCGAGCGGCTGCGGCAAGACGACCCTTCTGCGCTGCGTTGCCGGACTCGAGCAGCCGAGCGCCGGCCGTATCGCGATCGACGGACGCATCGTCTATCGGGACCGCCCGCCAGTCTGGGTGCCGGCGGAGCGGCGCAGAATCGCGATGGTGTTTCAGTCGTATGCGATCTGGCCGCACATGACCGTGTTCCAGAACGTGAGCCTGCCGCTGCGCGCCGCCGGCCTCGGCAAGAGCGAAATCGCCGCGCGCGTGACCGAGGTGCTCAACCTTGTCGGCCTCGGAGACCTGGGCAGCCGCAGCGCGACGCAGTTGTCCGGCGGCCAGCAGCAGCGCGTGGCGCTTGCGCGCTGCATTGTGTCGGAGTCGCCGGTCATTCTGATGGACGAGCCGTTGAGCAATCTCGATGCAAAGCTCCGGATCGCGATGCGCGTCGAAATTGGCGACCTCCAGCGCCGCCTCAAGCGCACCATCCTGTTCGTCACGCACGATCAGGAAGAGGCGATGTCGATCGCCGATACCATCTACCTGTTCGACAAGGGACAGATCGTGCAGAAGGGCGCACCGAAGGATCTGTATGAGAACCCGAAGACGCGCTACGTCGCGGAGTTTCTCGGGCGCGCCAACATCATTGCGGACGGCGAACGCGCGACCGATGGCGCCGGCCGTCCCGTCGTCCGCGTCGGCGATATCACGGCGTCGCTTCCCGCCGATCTTCCGCCCGCGTTCCTGCTCTGCATCAGACCCGAAAAATGGCGAACGGTTTCGCCCGAAACGCCCGACGTGCTGAGGGGCCGCATCACGAAGGTCCAGTACATCGGCGACCGCACCGAGTTCTGGGTCGATACGCCCGCCGGGGTCATGATGGTGGTCGAGATCAGCGCTCCCGACCGACGCCCGAACGATCTCGTCGGACTTCAGGTCGAACCCCGCGACGTGAAGGTCTTGCCGGCATGAAGGTGCTTGCAACCATTGCAGACCGGCGCGTGTCGAGCGTGCTCGGCATGACGTTGCTGGCGGTGATCCTCGGCGTGCTGATCGCAATGCCGCTCGGGACCATCCTGTTGCAAGCGGTGACGGCGGCAGGCGACACCGCCTTCTCGTTCACGGGCGAGCATGTCATCAAGGTGCTGACCGGACAGGTCTATTGGGTCGCGCTCCTCAACACGGTCATCGTCTGCGGCGGCGCGGCGCTGGTCGCGACCGTGCTCGGCACCCTGTTTGCCTGGATCTTCGTGCGCACGGACACGTTTGCTCGGACTGTTCTTGAGCAGATCGCACAGATACCGATCTTCATTCCGCCATTTGTCGGCGCCGTCGCGTGGGCGCTGCTCTTTGCCCCGCGCGTCGGTGCTGTCAACCGCATTTTGAAGCTGATCGGCGTGCCGTTCGAGCTCGATATCTATACCCACACCGGCATGCTCTCGGTGATGGGGCTCTACCTTGCGCCCTACGTGATGATGATCGTGGCGGCCGCGATGCGCAGTGTCGATCCGAGCCTCGAGGAGGCCGCGCAGGTTGCCGGCCTGAATCGGATGCAAACCGCGCTGCGGATCACCGCGCCGTTGCTCGCGCCGGCGATCCTGTCGGGCACGGTGCTGGCGTTCACGATCGCGGTCGGGCTGTTCGGCACGCCCGTCGTGCTTGGCTGGTCGCGCCAGATCCTGCTGCTCACGTCGCGCATATGGATCGGGACGCAAGCCGTGCCGCCGGAATACGGCGTGACCGCCGTGCTGTCGGTCTATCTGATCCTGCTGTCAGCCGTTGCGATGGCGGCGCAGCGCTATGTTCTCGCCGGACGCAGCTTCATCACGATTACCGGCAAGGGCTTTCGCCCCCGGCTGATCCGGCTCGGCCCGTGGGCGCCGCTCGCCCTCACGCTCGCGCTTGTCTATGTCGTCATGACGATCATTGCACCCCTGCTCGTCCTGCTTGCCGCCGCGCTGTCGACCTACACGTGGTCGGGACATTACGGAATCGCAAACCTGCGAACGGCGCTGGACTCCGAGGACGTCTGGCTGACGATGAAGAACAGCATCGTCATCTCGATCATTGCGGCGACGCTCGCGTCGATGCTGGGAATCGTCATCTCCTGGGTGACCGTGCGGACGCGAACGCGCGGCCGCAGGCTGCTCGAATATCTCGTCCTGCTGCCGATCTCGATCCCCGGCATCGCCTTCGGTGTCGGCGTCATGCTCGTATGGGTCGGCGCGCCCGTGGCCGTCTACGGCACCACGCTCATCATCATGTTCGCCTTCATCGGCCGTTTCACCGCCTATTCGGTGCGATCAATCTCGGCGAGCCTGGTGCAATTGCACCCCGAGCTCGAGGAGAGCGCGCGCGTGTGCGGATACGGACCATTGCGCACGTTCGCGCGCATCACCTTTCCGCTTATTCTTCCGAGCGTGATCGCCGGCTGGCTGCTGCTGTTCAGCTTCTTCATGACCGAGCTGTCGATGGTCATCCTGCTCTATTCGGCGTCGAACCGCATGTTCTCGGTCCTGTCATTCGAGGTCTGGAACGTCGGCGACTTCTCGCGCCTCGCCGCCCTTTCGCTCCTACAGACATCGATCGGCTTGAGTCTCGCGATCTTGCTCAAGACCGTATTCCGATCGCGCACCGACATCCTATAGCCGACCCGCACTCACCCCCACGACAACGAGAGGAAGATGGAAATGGCCCCGAGAAACCCGATGCTGGAATGCATGAAGTCCGGCCGCACGGCGCTTGGCGTCTGGGCCAACGATCCCGAAACGGTCGAGCTGTGCGCTTTCCTCGGTCTCGACTGGATCATGATCGACATGATGTTCACCGGCATGGACTTCCGCGACGTCCAATACATGATCCGGACCTGCGAGGCGGCCGGCATCACCCCGGTGGTGCGCGCGCATAGCGATCCTTGGATGGGATACGATCATCGCATCGTCGTCGATCTGTCCCGCCTACAGGGCATCGGCGCGCAGTTCATACTCGTGTCCCACTCGGGGATTCAAGAGATCAAGGACGCACTCGTGGTCGCCAAGGACTGGCACCGGCGCGCGCTGTGGGTCCATCCGTTCAAGAGCCGCGCCGAATGGGATGAACGCATCGACGCTATGCACGACGGCGCCTACATCATCCCGCATGCCGAGAGTCTCGGTTCGGTCGAGACGCTTGAAGAGACGATGAACCTGCCCGACCTCAAGATGTTCTTCTTCGGCATGACCGACCTCAGCAAAGTGCTGGGGAACTCCAAGAAGCCGAACTGGGACGACCCGCGCTTGTGGCAGTTCGTCGACCGCGCCGTGAAGATCGGAAAGGAAAAGGGTATCGTGATCGGCGCGAACACGAGCTACGCCTATACGATGGCGGAGATGCGCCAGCGGGTGAAGCGGCTAAAGGACGCCGGCATGGGCTTCATCATGATCCAAGGCGCCCCGTTCCTGTTCCAGGTGGCGATGACGGAGTTCCTCAAAGGCGTTCGTGAGGATCTCGGCCTTGCCTGAACGACGATCCGGATCGCGGCTTATTGGATTCCGGACGTCGACTGCCACCAGGTGAGCAGCTTCTTCTGGTCGGCCAAGGCGCGTTTGACGTCCGTCGGCATGATCTTGATGTCGCCGAGCTCCGGCAATCCGGCCGGAGCTGCGAGGCCGTTGCGCAGGCCGTATTCGCCACGCGCGTGAACGACGTTCTGTCCCTCCGACAGGATATAGTCGACGAAGAGGCGCGCGGCGTTGGGATGTTCGGCGCTGCTCGCGAGCGAAACGCCGAAGCCCATGGAAATCGCGCCGGATTTGGGGACGATGAACTCCATCGGCGCTCCTTTGGCCTTCATGACTCCGAACTGGTTGGTGAGGATGTAGAACATGATCGGCTTCTCGCCCGAGACGAGCCTCGCAACACCGACCGGCGTCGTCGGCGCGAGCTCGGCGTCCGCCTGCTTCAGTCCCGCATAGATATCGCCGGCCTTCTGATCTCCGAAATTCTGCTCGAGGCTGGCCAGAACCGTGAAAGCCGCGGACGAGGTGCGCGGGTCATAGAACGAGATCTTGCTTTTCCAGCTCGGCGATGGCGCGACGAAGTCCAGCCAGTCCTGCGGCGCCGTCTTGCTGTCGATGACATCGGTATTGGTCGCAAATCCCGCAAGGATCACCTTGTAGAGCGAATAGAGCGAGCCGCGCGGCCGCGCCGTGGCCGGAAAGTTGGCGAGTTCCGGGGACTCGTACGCCGCGGTCTCGTGATCGTCGTCCAGCTTCGACAGGACGTCTTCCGTCGCATAGAAGATGTCGGCCAGAGGTTTTCCAGCCGCTTTCTCGTGAACGTGCCGATTATAGATCTGCCAGCACCCCGCCACATAGGTGAGCACCTTGATCTTCGGATACAATTCCGAGAACCGCTTCACCTGCATCGGCGTCTCGCTGACATCGCAGCCATAGACCGTCAGTTGCCCTTCCTTTTCGGCCGCCTCGATCAGCCGCGGATCCGCCGCCATACCGCGGGTGCAGAACGCGACCATTACGGCGATCGCGATCCAGCGCGCAGACATCAGTGCGATCGTGTTTCGCATGGTGGCGTTCTCCGGGACGCTGCGTTGTTGCGCTGCGATTCGGCTGACGCGTGTCGCCGCTTGTCTGTGACGAGCGTTGCATGCGGGTCATTGGCGGGCAAGTTGCCGCCGGAACACACGCAGCGCGGGAGACTGCGCATTTGGGATCAACCAAGGCGGTTTCGCCGTCGATACGACAGGGCTGGCGCCTTCTATCTGAAACCAGTCTTCGGCGATATGGTCGAGCCATGAAGGAAACCGCGGTGGCCAGCGCAGCACGCGACCTTGAGCAACTGCTTTCGGCAATCGCCGAGTCGCGCGGGTACGCGTTTCCCGAGCGTCTTCCAGCCTGGAAGAAGCGTCTCGCAAGCAACGCCGAGCAGGTGCGAGCGTTTCTCGCGGCGCCCGGGCGTGCGGACGCTTCGCTCCTCACGATGCCCGAATCCCATCCGGTAACGGCGCGTTCCGATCGCTTCGACTACACGGCACATGAGCAAGGGACACGCGGCGTCGTGGATATTGCGAGACGCGTCAATTCAGGAGAAGCCTCGGCCGTCGACATTGCGGCGGAACATCTGGATCGCGCCGAGTCCAGACGCAACCTAAACGCGTTCATTACGCTCGATCGCAATCGTGTCTTGACTGAAGCCGAGGCGGTCGACGCAACCGTGAAGCGAGGCAGCAAGCTTCCGCTGGCAGGTGTTCCCATCGCGATCAAAGACGCGATCGCGGTCAAAGGCTACCCGATGACCTGCGGCACGAAAGTCATCGACGCGCCAATCTCCGAAGCGGACGCCGAATGCGTGTCGCGATTGCGAGCGGCCGGCGCTGTCATCATTGGAACGACGAATCTCGACGAACTTGGTTATGCGGCCACGGGGCTGCACGCGCCTTTCGGGCGGATCATCAATCCGAAAGCACCCGATCGCATCGCGGGCGGATCGAGCGGCGGATCGGCGGTGGCGGTCGCGGCAAACCTCGCGGCGGCGGCGCTTGGCACGGACACTGGTGGCGCGCTGCGATTGCCGGCGTCATGCTGCGGCATTGTCGGGTTGAAGCCGACGCATGGGGCGATCAGCAGCAAGGGTTATGCGATCCGTGCCCCATCGCTCGATTCCGTCGGACCGATGACACGATCGGTTGCCGATTGCGCGCTTGTTTTCGAGGTCCTCGCCGGACGACCCATCGGCTCCATGCTGGGTAACAGTCCCGGGAGCACGCGCATTCGCGTGGTCAAGCCGACGAATTATTTCTTCGAGAACGTCGAAGAGGACGATGTCGCGGCGGTCGAGCGCGCCATAGGCCTGTTCAGATCGGCCAGGATGTCGGTCGCGGACGCGCGACTTCGGGATGTCGAGCATTCGCCGGCTGCGCACTTCATCACGGTCGCGGCGGAAGCGACGGAGATGTTCTGGGATCTACTCGTCCGCACGGGGCGTCATCTGGGAGAGGATCTGCGCGCACGCCTTGAGGTCGGACAATTCATTCTGGCTGCGGACTACATCAAGGCTCAGCGCTTCCGGCGGCACCTTCGCGAGATGTTTCTGGAGGCCCTTGCGGACGGTGATGTGCTGGTGACGCCGACGGTGCAGGTTCTGCCTCCAAAGGTTGACGAGAGCTCGGTGTCCGTCGCGGCGCATGCATCCAGCCTGCTTGGCCGGTTCACGGGCCCACTTAACGTCGCGGGACTGCCGGGCATCACGATCCCGTGCGGCGTGACCGGCGACGGCGCCCCCGTCGGGCTGCAAATCATCGGCCGTCCGGACGACGAAGCAAGCGTTTTTCGCGTAGCTCATTTCTGGGAAAGCATTCTCGCAACAGTCCTTGTCGCCTCTTAGAACCGGCCTCAAGAGAGCCCCGCCTGAAGTCGGACTGATTAGCCAGGATCCAAACCGTGCTTCTTAATATTTTCTCCAACGCTTGGCGCGATGAGGAATTTGACGAGCGCCGCGGCCGCATCCGGCTCCCTTGCCTCACGATGAATAGCGCCTGAAAACACCGTGATGTACTGCAGCTCCGGCGGAAGCGGGCCAACAATTTGGATGCCCTTGACGGGGATAAGCTCGCTCAATTGGTGAAATCCGATCTCGGCATCCCCCCGCACGACCTTCTCACCGACAGGCTCGTTGGCCTTCGCCACCGAGGCCTTCGATTTGATCTGATCGTAGATTCCGAGCTTCTGGAACATGGCAACGAGGTACGTGCCGCTCGCGCCTTCGGAGTAGCCCACGGACTTCGCCGCCAGCAGTGTCTTCTTCAGCGCCTCGGCGGAGCTGATGTCGGGCCTGGGAGCATCGGCGCGAACCGCAACGTAAATCCCCGATTTGGCAAAGGTCGCGCGCGTACTCGCGACAAGCTTTCCTTCCTTGATCAGGTCTTCGGTCCCGCTGCTGCCCAGGATGACGAGGTCGGCAACCTCACCCGCCGCAACTCGGCTGCGAATGTCGGTCGTGCTTGACCATGCCGCGATGACCTTATGACCGCTCGCCTTCTCGAAATCGGGCAGCAATTCGAGATAGGCTTCTTTGAGCGCGCCCGAAGCGAGCAGCCGAACTTCGGCGCTCTGAGCGAAGCTTGGGAGGAGCAAAAGGGCCGCTGCAGCGGCAATCAATCGAAATCTCATGATCGTTCTCGTGTCAGGAGTTTGCGAGGCGTCGCGGTCAGGTTTCCAGCGCGAGCCTACGAAGCAGCGCGGAAATATCGTCCGCATGTTCGAGCGTCCACAAGGCCTGAAGCATGGCGGCGCTCTGCTCTTTCGACCAGCGCGTGCCCACATTGCCCAGGAATTTCCTTTCCGCGTCGGCCCGGCTCATGGGCCGCTCCGCAAAGCCCGGTGCATGGTCCACCTCGCGGGAAATGCGCCGGCCGTCGGAAAGGATCGCGGTCACGCGCGTTGGAACGGCTGTTCCCCCGCGCGCGGTGAGGGCTGGATCTTCCGCCACCTTGATCTTCTGCATGAAGGCGAGAATCGAGGGATCGTGGAATTTCTCCGGCGCGAAGCTTTCGTTGGTGATGTCGCCGTCGAACATCGCGCGCGCCGTGATGTAGGGAAGGCTGTGATCGGCAGTCTCTCGGGTCTTCGGCGACCACTTTTCAGGCTCGCTGCCGGTCCGCTGATAGCCTCTGCTCGTCGTTGCGATCTCGATTGACGAAATGCGATCAAGCGAGCCGACTTCGTGCGCAACCTCGATACCGGCAACGATTGCCGTCTGCGTGTAGATCACGGCCGGATAAGGCTTCAGGCTGCACTTGAGGATTCGGAACGCCACGTCGCGCTTGCCGAACGACTCCACGTCGACGTTTGCCCGTCCGGTCACCTGCTGGAAGAACCCCGCGCTGCCTTCGAATATGGGTGACGGACCGGTCACGCCGGCGCGCGCAAGCCGCGTGGCAAACACCGCATTGCGCCCGGCTTCGGCAACCGCGAGCCCTTTCCAATCCGAAAGGGATCCGACGCGCGTCTGCGCCAGCGGAATGTGGTCGTTGATAGCAAGGCTTACGGCCTGCGCGAGCTGGTCGGGATTAAGTTTCATCAGTCTGCCCGCGGCGAGCGCGACAGCGGGAAGACCAAACACCGGCGGGTCCCAGCCGCGCTTGGAAATATCGAAGATATCAACAAGCCGGCAGTTCACCTCATAAGCGATGACGATCGCGGTGATGAGGTCTTGAGCGCTTGCACCCTCGGCTTCCGCAACGGCTAGACAAGCCGCGATATTGTCGCTTGGATGAACGGCGACCTGACCAACATACGTGTCGTTGAAGTCGAGAAAGCGCACGGCCGCGCCATTGGCGAAGGCGGCGAGGTCGGCGGTCGTTTGCCGATGAGTGCCGATGATCGTCGCAGGACCGGTCACGGAAATCGCAAGCTCACGGCAGGCGCGGACCGGCCGCTCGTCCCACGCGCCTATCGCGCAGCCAATCGAGTCGATCACGTGCGTCTTGACGCGTTCGACGGTCGCGGAGTCGAGATCCTCGT
>CAYZMR010000127.1:0-10819 GCA_964479515.1 uncultured Hyphomicrobiales bacterium
GCGCGCTTGGTTCTGCTGGCGCTTGTGCTTGCCGCGGCGGCGTCCGACATGGCGGGTGCTGCCGAGCGCAATTGCCTCAGCCAGGAGCAGCGTCGCGCCGCGATCGCGACCCACAAGGCGGTGCCGCTGACGCGCGCGATGCGCGCCGTCAAGGCACGCATCGCCGGCGAGGTGGTGAACGCGCGGCTGTGCCAGCGTGAGAAAGGCCTCGTCTACGTGCTGACAGTGCTCGCGCGCGATGGCAAAGTGACCGAGGCCATGGTCGACGCATCGGACGGGCACTGGCTCGACGGAAGCTGAGCGGGAGGACATCAACTTGCGCCTTTTGGTGATCGAGGACGATCCCGATCTCAACCGCCAGCTTGCCACCGCGCTGACCGACGCAGGCTACGTGGTCGACCGCGCCTTCGACGGCGAGGAGGGCCATTATCTCGGCGAGACCGAGCCCTATGACGCGGTGATCCTGGACATCGGTTTGCCAAAAATGGACGGCATCTCGGTGCTGGAATCCTGGCGCCGGGCCGGCCGCGCCATGCCGGTGCTGATGCTGACCGCGCGCGACCGCTGGAGCGACAAGGTGCAGGGCTTCGATGCCGGCGCCGACGACTACGTGGCCAAGCCCTTCCATCTCGAGGAGGTGCTGGCGCGTGTCCGCGCGCTGCTGCGCCGCTCGGTCGGCCACGCCAAGAGCGAGTTCACCTGCGGCCCGGTGCGGCTCGACTCGCGCACCGGCCGCGTCGCGGTCGACGGCAATCCGGTGAAACTGACGAGCCACGAGTACCGGCTCCTGTCCTACCTCATGCACCACACCGGCCGCGTGGTCTCGCGCACCGAGCTGGTCGAGCACCTCTACGACCAGGACTTCGACCGCGACAGCAACACCATCGAGGTGTTCGTCGGCCGCATCCGCAAGAAGCTCGGCGTCGACGTGATCCAGACGGTGCGCGGGCTCGGCTATCTTCTGACGCCTCCAAACACATGATCCCGAAGGGCGCGCGCCGGAATTTTGACACCACGCGCCGACACCATGCGCGCTAACTCGCTCGCACTGCGCCTGTTCGTCTCCGCGACCGCCTGGACCGTGGTGATCCTGCTCATCACCGGGGTCGCGCTCTCGTCGCTCTATCGGCGCGTCGTGGAGCGGTCGTTCGACCGGCGCATCGGCTTTTATCTGAGCGTGCTCACAGGCGACGTCGCCGCGCCCGAGGAAGGCGACAAGTTCCCCCAATCGCTGGGCGAGCCGCTGTTCCAGCTTCCGGTCTCGGGCTGGTACTGGCAGGTGATCAAGCTCGGCGGCGCCAAGCCCGAGGTCCGTGCTTCCCGTTCTTTGTGGGGCTCGAACCTGCCGCGCCTCGACGAAAAGCAGGTGCCGCTGACCACCGATGGCACGCGGGTGAGCTACGTGACCGGTCCGTCGGACCAGCGCCTTCGGCTGATGGAGCGGACCGTCGATCTTGGCGACGGCGACGCATTTCTGGTCGCAGTGGCGGGCGATTCCGTGGAGGTCGACGAGGAGACGCTCGCCTTCGACCGCGCGATCCTGATCACCTTCGGCGTGCTCGCCGTCGTGCTCTTGCTCATCACCATGTTCCAGGTTCGCTTCGGCCTCGCGCCTTTGAAGCGCATCTCCGAAAGCCTCGCCGCGATCCGCTCCGGCAAGGCCGAGCGGCTCGCCGGCCGTTTCCCCGAGGAGATCGCGCCGCTCGCGCGCGAGACCAACGCGCTGATCGACGCGAATCGCGAGATCGTGGAGCGCGCGCGCACCCACGTCGGCAACCTCGCCCATGCGCTCAAGACGCCGCTTTCGGTGATCGTCAACGAGGCCAACGCGCGCGGCGACGATCCGCTCGCCGTCAAGGTGCGCGAGCAGGTCGAGGTGATGCGCGACCAGGTCACGCGGCACCTGGAACGCGCGCGCATCGCGGCGCGCGCGACCGTGATCGGCACCGTGACCGAGGTTGGACCGGTCGTGACCGCCCTCGCGCGCACCATGGAGAAGCTTCACCGCGACCGCGGCATCGCGATCGACATCGAGGCGTCGCAGGAGACGCGCTTCCGCGGCGAGAAGCAGGACCTCGAAGAGATGGTCGGCAACCTGGTCGACAATGCCTGCAAATGGGCGCAGTCGCGCGTCGCCGTCGAGGTGCTGCCCGAGCGCTCCGACGCGACGCGGCCGAATCTCCGCGTCGTGGTCGACGATGACGGACCGGGCCTTTCGCCCTCGCAGCGCGAACAGGTGCAGGCGCGCCGCGGCAACCGGCTCGACGAGACCAAGCCCGGCTCGGGCCTCGGCCTCTCGATCGTGGTCGATCTCGCGGCGCTTTATGGCGGCGCGCTCACGCTGGGTACCGCGCCGATCGGGGGGCTGCGCGCCGAACTGGTGCTGCCGGCGGCGTGAGGAGTCCGGCTGAACACGCTTTACCCCCATCTCCCGCCCGCGCTAGAACGTGGACGTCGCCCGGCCGTCGCCGGGCGCATTCGTCGGGACGCGGACGGGGTTGCTGATGACGGGGCCGTGGCGGATCGCGCTCGCACTTGCGGCGCTCTCGCTGTCGGCTTGCGCCAGCAACCCGAATGGCGGGCTGCAGGAGGCCTCCACGACTGGGAGCGTTGCGACGGCAACGACGGGGCCTGCCAATCCGGCGAACTCGCCCCCGCCGGTTGCCGCGGGCGGCGTCTTGAGCGGCGCGATCGGCGCGACGCTCGATGAGCGCGATCGCCAGCGCGCCTACGCGGCGGAGGTTCAGGCGCTCGAACATGGCGAACCCGGCCTGCCGACCGGCTGGCGCGGGGAAAGCGCGACCCGTCACGGAACCGTGGTTCCGGGCGCTGCCTATGATGCCCGCGGCACGCGCTGCCGCGACTACACCCACACGATCTATATCGACGGCCGGCCGCAGACCGCGCGCGCCACGGCCTGCCGCAACCCGGACGGAAGCTGGGGACCGGTCGGGTGAGGGGGCGGCCCTCCGCAACCAGTTCTTAAGGCTAACACCGCTATGACTAACCCTGGGTCAATGGGACTCCGGGGCTGGACAGCATGGCCGGCGAAGTGGCCATCGGGCGTTTGCGCCAATATCTCGGCGAACTGAAGCCGCAGGCGCGCGCTATGCTCGCAGCCGAGCTCGAGCGCGCCCATATGCGCGGCGAGGACGTGCTCGGCGCCTCGTTCATGCTCGAGGAGCTGCGCCGCGAGCTGCGGCGGTTCGACGCGCCGGCCGCGCCGCGTGTCGCCCATCCGCAGCGCCTGTTTTTCGCTCCTCTCACGCCGTTCCTGATCGACGATGCGTATGGCCGCAAATATCTCGGCCGCCTCTCGCGTGGCTGTCTCGATCCAGTCTGGCAATGGCTCTGTCGCGATCTGGTGCCCGCCGAGGCGAAGGCCTATGCGGACGAGGCGAACATGCTGCTCGCCGCCAATGATCGCGACGGCGCCGAGCAGCTCGTCCGCACCTTCCAGGACTTCGTGGTCGAGCGCCTGCGCGAGACGCTCGCCGCCGCGAAGAGCGACGAGCGCACCGATCGGCGCCTGTCGGCGCAGATCGGCGTGCGCAAGGCGAGCGAGGACCTGCGCGAGATGGACGCGATCCTGCGCTCGCGCGACGCGCTCGCATTGATCGCCGCGCGCCTTCCGCCCGGGATCGCCGCACTCGCCGAGGATCAGCTCGAAGGCGTCAAGACGCTGCTCGATTCGCCGGTCGGGTGCCATCCCGACGTGTTTCTGCATGCGCTGCTGGTGGTGCAGGGCCGTCTGGCGACGCCGTGGCAGTTGATCCGCCTCGCCGTCCACGCGGCCGGGAGCGACGCCGTTGCGCGCATCACGCAGACGCGGTTCGCGGTCGCAATCGACATCGTGATCGACGACATCGAGCGCGCGATCGCAACCCTGCGGGTTGCGATCGAGGCCGGGCAGCGTCCCGGCCTGGCGCGCTTCGTCAGGGACATCCACGATGCGGCGCGCGCGCTGCATACCGAGGTGGATCTCAGCGGCGACACGCCGTGGGCGCGCCGGCTCGCGGCGGCGCGCGCCGATGCCGCGCGGCTCCTGCAAGCCGAGGTCGAAGGAATTCCCGGGCGGGTGCGCCGGCTCCTGCGTCCGCGTACCGGGCATGAATTGAGCCAGCCGCTCGACGCCGTCGAGGTCGCCGACATCGAGGCGGCGCTCGATCTTTTCGCGGCGTGCAGAAGCTGCGCGGCCGAGCTTGCGCTGAGCGAGGCGACGCGGCGCGTGCAATCCGAACTACAGAACTTCTTCGACAGCGGAATGCAGATGCTGCTCGACGGCCTGCGCGCCGCGAGCGCGGCCGAGCGGGTCTGGCGCCAGTCGCAGGTCGATGCCGCGGTGCGGTTCTGCGGCAAGCTGTTCGGCGCCGAATATGCGGGCCTCCTCACCAAGGCCGCCGATGTCGCGGCCAAGGGCGAGGGCAGGAGCGCAAGAGCTTGATCCCGCTCGGATAAATGTTCCGCCGCCGGCGCCTTGATCTGACGCATTGCGGCTTGCCCGGCGCCGTGATGTAACCCCGCCCATGACGCTATGGTTCCTGCTCGCGCTGATGACCGCGGCGGCGGTCTTCGCCGTGCTGTGGCCGCTTGGCCGCGGCGCGAGACGACGCGCGGGCAGCGATGTCGCGGTCTATCGCGACCAGATCGACGAGATCGCGCGCGACCGCGCCACCGGTCTGATCGGGGAGGCCGAGGCGGAGGCAGCCCGCGTCGAGGTCTCGCGCCGGCTGCTCGCCGCGGCGGACGCCGCGCGCGCGCAATCCGGCGCCGCGCCGAGACCGGGCGCGCTGGCGCGCCGTCGCGCCGCCGCGGTCGCGACGCTCCTCGGAATTCCCGTTGTCGCCGTGGCGCTTTATCTGGCTCTCGGCTCGCCGCAACTGCCGGGTCAGCCGCTCGCCGCGCGCACCAACGCGCCGCTGCGCGACCAGTCGCTGGAGAGCCTGGTCACGCGGGTCGAGGCGCATCTTGCGCGCAATCCGGAAGACGGCCGCGGCTGGGAGGTGATCGCTCCGGTCTATCTGCGTGCCGGCCGCTTCGATGACGCCGTGAAGGCGTGGCGCAATGCGCTGCGTCTCAACGGCGCGACCGCCGACCGCGAGGCCGATCTTGCCGAAGCCATGACGGCCGCGGCGAACGGCGTCGTGACCGCGGAAGCGAAGGCCGCCTTCGAGCGCGCGCGCGCGAGCGAACCAAAGAACGTCAAGGCGCGCTTCTTTCTCGGCATCGCGGCCGAGCAGGACGGCGATCGCCCTGCTGCCGCCGCGATCTGGCGCGAGATGCTCACCGATGCGCCCGCCGGCGCCCCTTGGGTCGCGTATGTGCGCCAGGCACTCGCCCGCCTCGAGGCGCCGGCCGCGCCGGGTCCGAGCGCGGAGGACATCGCGACGGCGCAATCGATGAAGCCCGAGGACCAGAGCGCGATGATCCGCGGCATGGTCGAACGGCTTTCCGAGCGCCTCAAGCGCGACGGTTCCGACGTGGACGGATGGCTGCGCCTTGTGCGAGCCTATACGGTTCTGGGCGAGAAGGACCGCGCGCGCGAAGCAGCCAGCGACGCGCGACGCGCGATCGGCACGGACGCCGACAAGCTGCGCCGGCTCGAGGATCTCGTTAAAGGGCTGGGGCTGGAGGGCTGAGAGCCCCATATTGGAAGGCGCAATGAATCTGACAACGCTCCTGTGGTCGTTCCAGGGCCGCATCAGCCGCGGCGAGTTCTGGCTCGGCGTGTTGTTGTCCTATGTGATCTTGGTCCTGCTCTCGGTCGGCATTATTTTCGCAGCCGGCGTCGAGGTAGGACGGTTCTTTGGTCTGGTCGTCTGGATTCTGTTGCTCCTGCCGCTTCACGCCAAGCGCTACCACGATCTCGGCCGTTCCGGCTGGTGGGCGCTCATCTCGTTTATCCCGCTCGGCGTGTTCTGGACCCTGATCCAGTGCGGGTTTTCGCCGAGCGCGCCGGAGCCGAATGTGTTCGGTCCGGTTCCGAATGGCCTCGGGCGCAAGCAGCGGCGCCTTCTCGCGTTGACCGGGATCGGTATCGCGGTTGCGACCCTCATGGTGCCGATCCTTGTCCTGCTCACGCTCGGAGGCGCGGTGACGTTTTTCCATTCGCCGAGTGACGTGGTCGAGAAGCACGTCGCGCCCGGCAGCCGCATCCGCCTCGGCGGGCTCGTGAAGCCCGGAACGCTCATGCGCGGCGACAATCTGCTCGTCCGCTTCGAGGTGACCGACGGCAAGACATCGCTGCCCGTCACCTATATCGGCATTCTTCCGGATCTTTTCCGCGAAGGGCAGGGCGTGGTGACGGAAGGCGCGCTCGATGCCACCGGCATCTTCAAGGCCGACAGCGTGCTGGCAAAGCACGACGAGACCTACATGCCGAAAGAGGTGGCCGACGCCCTCAAGAAGCAAGGGCATTGGAAGACCGACAGCGGATACGGGCTTGCGGGTGACACCAAGCCGGGGGCGCCCAAGCCAGGAGTGCCCAAGTGATCCCCGAGCTTGGTCATTACGCGCTCGTGCTCGCGCTCGCGCTCGCGTTGATCCAGGCGACCGTGCCGCTGTGGGGCGCGCGCGTGAACGATGGCGCGCTGATGGGCCTCGCCGGGCCGACCGCGATGACCCAGTTCATATTCGTGGCGGCAAGCTTTGCGGCGCTGACCTGGTGTTACGTCGCGTCCGATTTCTCGGTGTTCAACGTCTTCCAGAACTCGCACTCGGCGATGCCGTTGATCTACAAGTTCACCAGCGTCTGGGGCAATCACGAGGGCTCGATGCTCCTGTGGGTGCTGATCCTCAGTCTCTTCGGTGCGCTGGTCGCTCTCTTCGGCACCAATCTGCCGGCGACGCTGCGTGCCGACGTGCTCGCCGTGCAGGCTTGGATCGCGGCCGCGTTCTATCTCTTCATCCTGACGACATCGAACCCGTTTCAGCGCCTCGCCGACGCGCCGTTCGAGGGCCGGGACCTCAACCCGATCCTGCAGGACATCGGGCTCGCGATCCACCCGCCGCTCCTCTATCTCGGCTATGTGGGCTTCTCGATCGCGTTCTCGTTCGCGATCGCTGCGCTGATCGAGGGCCGCATCGATGCCGCCTGGGCGCGCTGGGTGCGGCCCTGGGCGCTCGCGGCCTGGATCTTCCTGACGCTCGGCATCGCGATGGGCTCGTACTGGGCCTATTACGAGCTCGGCTGGGGCGGCTGGTGGTTCTGGGACCCGGTCGAGAATGCCTCGCTGATGCCATGGCTCGCCGGCACCGCGCTGTTGCATTCCGCAGTCGTGATGGAGAAGCGTGACGCGCTGAAGATCTGGACCATCCTGCTCGCGATCCTCGCCTTCTCGCTGTCCCTCCTCGGCACCTTCCTGGTGCGCTCCGGCGTCCTCACCTCGGTGCATGCCTTCGCGACCGATCCGACGCGCGGCGTCTTCATCCTCGGCATCTTGACGGTTTTCATCGGCGGCGGTTTTGCGCTTTACGCCTGGCGCGCGCCGATGCTCAAGCAAGGCGGCCTGTTCGCGCCGATCTCGCGCGAGGGCGCGCTCGTCTTCAACAATCTTTTCCTCACGTCGGCCTGCGCCACCGTGTTCGTCGGCACGCTCTACCCGCTCGCGCTCGAGGCGCTCACCGACCAGAAGATCTCCGTCGGCCCGCCATTCTTCAATCTCACCTTCGGCCCGCTGCTCGTGCCGCTGCTGATCGCGGTGCCGTTCGGGCCGCTGCTTGCCTGGAAGCGCGGCGACCTGCTCGGCGCCGCGCAGCGCCTGATTCTCGCCTTCGCGCTGGCACTGGTCGCACTCGCGATCACGTTCGCCCTGCGAGGCCGCGGGCCGGTGCTGGCTCCGTTCGGTGTCGCGCTCGCGCTGTTCGTGATGGTCGGCGCCGCGACTGACTTCGTCGAACGGATCGGCCTGTTCCGCGTGCCGCTTGGCGCAGCGGTTGCCCGCGCGCGCGGATTGCCGCGCTCGGCCTTCGGCACCGCGCTCGCGCATTTCGCGGCCGGCGTCGTGCTGCTCGGCGTCGTCGCCGAGACCGCCTGGAACGCAGAACTCATCACCACGCTGAAGCCCGGCGCCACCGTGTCGCTGCGCGGCTACGATTTCACCCTCGACGGCCTCTCGCCGCGTCCCGGGCCGAACTACCGCGAACTGGTCGCGCGCTTCACCGTGCGACGGGATGGCGTGGTCATCGGCACGATGGAGCCGTCCCGGCGCACCTTCCCGCAGCGGCAGATGTCGACCACCGAAGCCGCCTTGATGACGCGCGGCGTCTCGCAGATCTATCTCTCGATCGGTGACACATCCGATGGCGCGGTCGCGCTGCGGCTCTATCACAAGCCGCTGGTGCTGCTGATCTGGCTCGGCGCCGTGCTCATGGCGTTCGCGGGCGCGCTCTCGCTCTCCGATCGCCGGCTGCGTATCGGGGCGCCGAAGCGCGCGAAGGCGAAGGCCACGCTGCAGCCGGCGGAGTAGGGCGATGCGTTGGCTCGCTCAGGTCCTGCTTCTGCTCGCGCTGGCCAGTGCGACCCCGTCCTTTGCGGTCCAACCCGACGAAGTCTTGAACGACCCGGCGCTCGAAGCGCGCGCGCGTGCGCTGAGCCAAGAACTGCGCTGCATGGTCTGCCAGAACCAATCGATCGATGATTCCGACGCGCCGCTCGCGCGCGACCTGCGCATCCTGGTGCGCGAGCGGCTTGTTGCCGGCGACAGCGACGCGCAGGTGATCGATTTCCTGGTCGCGCGCTATGGCGAGTTCGTGCTGTTGAAGCCGCGCCTGTCGTGGCACACCGCGTTGTTGTGGAGCGCGCCGTTTGCGGTCGTCATTATCGGGGCGATCGGATTTGTGGTGGCCGGCCGGCGCAAGCGCGCGCCCGCAGTCGCGCCGCTCAGCCCCGCAGAAGAGAAGCGCGTCGCCGCGCTGATCGAACGCATAGACTAGGCGCCAAGCTCGACCAGATTGTCCGGCGAGAATCCGCGCCGCCCGTCTTCCATCTCGGCAATCATCGCGGCGAGCCGCGCGACCGTCGGCGTCGCGACGCCGTGCCGCTTCCCCGCCTCGATCACCGGCCCGAGCAGCGGCTCAACCTCGGTCTTGCGCTTGCGCACCGCAAGATCGCGCCAGACGCCGCTGCGGGCTTTGGCGGAGTGGCGGTAGTGCTCGGCCATCAGATCGCAGCTTGCGGCGATCCCCGCATCATCGCCGCGCGCAAAGGCGTCCGTATCGAAGCCATCGACGCCGACCGGCATGACGCCCGCCGCCTTCGCGGCGAGCACGATCTCGCGCCCGATCCGTCCGAGCACATCGTGCCAGCGGCGGTCGGAGAGCACCTCCGCCATGGTGTCGTTGGTGAGCGCGGTCGCGATCAGCAGCCCCGCATAACCGATCTTCCCCCACAGCAATCCCGCGACGTTGTCGCTCGGCTCGATCGCCGGATCGAAGCTCTTGAGCCGTGTCACGTAATCCGCGACGCGCGGCGTCATGCGTCCGTCGGCTTCGCCGACATGAACCGCGCCGCGTCCGCCGTAGTGGATCACGCCGGGCTCGATGTAGTCGGACGCGAAGTTGACGAGCGCCAGCAGCACGCGCTCGGCTCCGATCTCCTGTCCCAGCGCCTGCGCGTTCAGTCCGTTCTGCAGCGACAGTACTGATGCTTGCGCGCCGAGCAGCGGCGCGATCATGCGCCCGGCCGCCGCCGTATGCTGCCCTTTCACCGCCAGCATCACGCGTGCGAGCGGTCCCTTCACGCGGTCCGGCGTGACCGCGCGGACAGGCGTGACAAACTCCTCGATCGGCCCGGTGATCCTGATGCCGTTGCGCGCCATCGCCGCGATATGCGCGGCGTCGGAATCAACGAGCAGGGGATCGCGCCCAGCGCGCGCCAGATAAGCGCCGATCGTCCCGCCGATCGCGCCGGCACCCCAAATCACCAGCTCTTCCATCGAGTCGCAGCTCCCGTTTAAGCAATTGATTTCACCCAGCTTCTTGTCCTCTCCACAGGCTGCGTGATGTTACCAAAGTTTAATGCCGCCGACAGGACGCCGTAAGGCTGAGCGCATCATCTTTCGCCTCAACACGGGGCCTACGGCACTTCTGCCAACCAAATGGAGTAGACGTTCATGTCCGAGAGCGCCCCTAACGCTCAAAAGCCGCGCTCAGCGCTGTCAGCGCGCCGGCTTACCATGCTTGCGACGGTTGCTGTTCTCGGCACCGGCGTCCTGTTTTCCGGGGCGAAGTTCCTGCCCCAATCCAACGCCCCATTTCTCGTAACCCCCGCCTATTCGGAAACCGCGCAGCGGCCGGTCGGCTTCGCCGATATCGTCGAGAAGGTGAAGCCGTCGGTCATCTCCGTGCGCGTCAAGATGGATGGCGGCACCCGGATGATGAATTTCGAGGGCGACTCGCCGTTCCCGCCCGGCTCCCCGATGGAGCGCTTCTTCCGCCGCTTCGGCGCTCCCGATAGCGATCCGCGTGGCGATCGCGACACGCAGCGCGGTCCGCGCGGCCCGCGTGAGCACAACTTCACGATGGGCCAAGGTTCGGGCTTCTTCATCTCGGCCGACGGCTACGCGGTGACCAACAACCATGTGGTCGAGAAGGCCGAGTCGGTCGAAGTGACGACCGACGACGGCAAGACCTACACCGCCAAAGTGATCGGCACCGATCCCAAGACCGACATCGCGCTGATCAAGGTCGACGGCCGCACCGACTTTCCGTTCGTGACGCTGGCTGAGAAGCAGCCGCGCATCGGCGACTGGGTGCTGGCGGTCGGCAATCCGTTCGGCCTCGGCGGCACCGTCACGGCCGGCATCGTCTCGGCGCGCGG
>CAYZMR010000128.1:0-10798 GCA_964479515.1 uncultured Hyphomicrobiales bacterium
ACCATGGCGCAGCAGGTGCCGCTCGCGGGCGCCGTCATCGTCTCGACGCCGCAGGATTTGGCCTTGATCGACGCGCGCCGCGGCGTCGAGATGTTCAAGCGCGTCAACGTGCCGGTGCTCGGCGTGGTCGAGAACATGAGCTACTTCATCTGCCCGAAATGCCACGAGCGCCATGACATCTTCGGCCATGGCGGCGCGCATCGGGAGGCCGACAAGCTCGGCGTGCCGTTCCTCGGCGAGGTGCCGCTCGACATGGCGATCCGCGAGACTTCCGATTCCGGCCGCCCGGTGGTCGCGACCGATCCGGACGGCCCGCACGCGAAGGTCTATCGCGAGATCGCGGGTCGCGTGCGAGATCAGCTTAAAGGTCGCGGGGCGGGACGATCCGCGCCGAAGATCGTGATCGAGGCGTGAAATTTTCTCGCGGGGCGCCCCATGGGCTGGCGGCGGACACTGATTGTCGTTCTCGCGATTGCCCTCGTCGTACTCGGCATTCTGCTGTTGATGAATCGGATCTCCGGCGCCTCGGCCTCCGTCATCACCGGACTGACCGAGCTCAGCTTTGTGCTGTTCGGCGTCGTACTCCGCATGCTGGGTGCCGAGATGCGCGATGGCGAGATCGTGATGAAGTCCCGCGAACTCGGCGCGACCTTCGTCGAGACCATGTCCTCGCTGATGTTCGCCTGCGCGGGTATCACCATCGGCATCTACACGCTGCGCGCCGTAGGCCTCATCCGCGCGACGTTTCTCGGCTGAGCAGGTGAAGTGAGGGCTGCGCTCAATCCTCCACCCACATCCGCAACAAGTTCGCCAGCGACTTCGACAGCAGGTCGTATTCGGCGCTCTTGCCCTCGCGGGTGAACATCGCCCGCCGCGCGGTATCGAGATCGAACAGCAGCTCGCGCCGCGCGGCATCGCGTACGAAGCTGCGCGCCCATCCGACCGCCGCGAGGCGTTCACCCCGCGTCACCGGCGCGACATGGTGCAGCGCGGTCGACGGATAGGCGACGAGGCTCCCAGGTTCGAGTTTGACGGCGTCTTCGCCCGACGCGCTCTCGATTACGAGCTCACCGCCGTCGTAACTTTCGGGTTCCGACAGAAACAGCGTGAACGACACGTCGGTGCGCATGCCCCCCATCAGCGCGTCATCGACGTGGCTGCCGTAGTGCATCCCTTGCTCGTAGCGCGAGAACATCAGCGGCGAGAGCGTCTTCGGCCGCACCGCGAGACGGAACACTTCGTTTTCGAGGATGCGCTCGGCGACGAGCTTACGCACGGTCTCGAGCTTGCGATCGTTTGCGGCCTGGCGATTGTTCTTGACCAGCCGCGCCGCGAAGCCCGCTGTCGTGCGCCCATCCACGAACACGGCGCGCGCAAGCGAATCCCGCACGGTCGCGAGGTCGTCGGCCGGGAGCACATTGGCGATTACGATCTGCATCGGATGTCCGCGCAACTCATTGGAATACTTCGAAATACGGGGAAGTTTACTGGACGGCTCGGGCCCCGCACCGTAGTTTCCGCGCCGTCGCGAGGCAATGCGGGAAACGCGTGCCGGTGCGCCGGGGCGGCAACGCGGACGACGGAGAACGAGCGCATGAAATCGCGCACCAAGATCTGGATCGGCGTCGGCGCGTTCGTGGTCGCGGGAGCGGGGGCCGGCGAGGCTGCCGAGGCGCCGTCCCTCGACCGGCTGCGCATGCAATCGGGACCGTCCGACGTCGCGCTCTCGGCGCCGCTGCGTCTCGCCGAAATGAAGCAAATGAAGCACGAACACGGCGAGGAAGGCGGCGAGAAGGGCAATGCGAACCTTCCGCCCGATCTCGACTTCGCGCTCAAGATCGCGCTGATCCGCGGCCACCTGCTGGTCGGCGATCAACTCGTCAAGGAGAATCAGTGGGCGGCGGCGCTGCCGCACTTCCTGCATCCGGGCGAGGAGCTTTACGGCCCCATCCGCGGCAAGCTGAAGGACTACAAGACGCCGCCCTTCGCGGCGGCGCTGAAAACGCTTGCCAATGTGGTGAAGGGCAAGAAGGGCGGCGCCGATTACGACAACGCCGTGAAGGCGGTCAACGATGCGTTGGCTGCCGCCGATGCGGGGCTGAAGGAGAAGCAGAAGGATTGGACCTCGTTCACGGTCGAGACCGCGCTCGAGGCGTTGAAGAGCGCGACAGGCGAATACGAGGAGGCGATCGTCAAGGGCCGTATCGCGAAGCCGGTCGAGTACCAGGACGCGCGTGGTTTCGTCTGGCAGGCCGAGGCGATGATCGAGGCGATCGCGCCCGCGCTTGAGCAAAAGGACAAGGACGCGCTTGCGGCCGTGCGCGCGGGGTTCGTCGAGCTGAAGAAGGCGTGGCCGACCGCGATGGCGCCGAAGGTGCCGGTGAAGGATCACGCCGCGGTGCTCGCCGACGTGTCGCGCATCGAGCTTGCGGCCGGCAAGCTGATGTGAGGACGGTGACGGGCGGGCAGGGGCATCGATTGCGCAGCCTGCTGTGCGCGGCGTTCCTGTGCGGCGCGCTTAGCGGTCTCGGTGCCGCGCTGGTGGCGCGGTCGCAGGCCGCGCCCGCGCCCGGTCTCGCGGATCTGAAGGCGAAGTTCCGCCGCCCGCCGACAATTCCGTTTCCTTCGTCCAACCCTTATTCGGATGCGAAGCGCGCGCTCGGCGAGACGCTGTTCAACGACAAGCGCCTCTCCGCCGACGGCAGCTTCGCGTGCGCGACGTGTCATGACCGCCAGAAAGGCTTCGCGGATGGCCGCGTGACCGCGGTCGGCGTGCCGGGCCGGCCGCTCGCGCGCCACACGCCGACGCTGTGGAACCTCGCCTGGGCGGTGCATGTGTTCTGGGACGGCCGCGCGCGCAGCCTGGAGGAGCAGGCGCAAGGCCCGATCGTCGCGCCCGACGAGATGGCGCAGCCGATGGATGCGCTCATTGCTCGCCTTGGCGCCGACCCTGCCTACGCGCAGGCGTTCGCGAGGGCGTTTCCAAAGGAGCCGCGCGTCAGCGACGAAAATCTGAAGAAGGCGATCGCGACCTTCGTGCGCACGCTGGTGTCGCCGCAGACGCGCTTCGACCGCTGGGTCGCGGGCGACGACAAGGCCTTGTCGGCGCGCGAAGCCGACGGCTTCCAGCTATTCACCGGCAAGGCCGGTTGCGCGAACTGCCACACGGGCTGGGCGTTCACCGATTACGCGTTCCACGACATCGGGCTGCCGGGCGACGATCGCGGCCGCGGCGCGGTGTTGCGCCTGCCCGCGGCCGAGCACGCCTTCAAGACGCCCTCCCTGCGCGAGATCGGCCGCTCGGCGCCCTATATGCATGACGGCTCGCTCGCGACCCTTGCGGAGGTGGTGCGGCACTACACGAGTGGAATCGTGGAGCGGCCGACGCTCTCGCCCGATCTGCGGCGCGAGAACCTGACCGGCGACGAGCAGGCCGCGCTCGTCGCGTTCCTCGGCACGTTGACCAGCAATGGCGATCCGCGCCCGCCGACAACGATCATCGCCGAGCGCGCGCCGCCGGTTCCGGCCGTGCGCGCCACGACGATCACGCAGGATGACAAGATGTTTCACCCGACCCACGTGGCGGTGAAGCGTGGCGAGAAGCTGTGGTTTCTCAACAACGACACGCGCACGCACAATATCCGCGTGTTCGACGAGAAGTTCGATTTCGATTCCGGCGCGCAGGAGCCCGGCGAAACGGTGCAGATCACGTTTCCCAAGGCCGGTGCCTACCTCGTCTTCTGCGGCATCCATCCGAAGATGGAAGTGACCGTGGATGTAACCCGGTAGCGGTTCAGTCTCGCCGGCGGATTCCGTTGCGGCTTCATCCGTGCTAGCGCGATTCGCGCGCCGAGAAGCCGCTGATTCTTCCGATACGAAACGTGCAAGGGAACCGCCGATGAAGCGTCGCCAATTTCTGCAGACGGCGGGCGTGGGCGCGGCGGCGAGCGCGGTTGCGGCGCCGGCCATTGCGCAATCGATGCCCGAGACGAAATGGCGGCTCACCTCGAGCTTCCCGAAATCGCTCGACACGATCTTTGGCGCATCCGAATTCTTCGCCAAGGCGGTCGCCGAGGCGACCGACAACAAGTTCCAGATTCAGGTCTTCGCTTCGGGCGAGATCGTGCCCGGCCTGCAAGCCGCGGACGCCGTGACCAACGGCACCGTCGAGATGTGCCACACCGCCTCTTACTATTATGTCGGCAAGGATCCGACCTATGCGTTTGGCACCGCGGTGCCGTTCGGGCTCAACAGCCGCATGCAGACGGCGTGGAATCATTTCGGCGGCGGGCTCGAGCTGATGAACGAGTTCTACCGCAAGGCCAACATCTTCGGGCTGCCGTGCGGCAACACCGGCACGCAGATGGGTGGCTGGTTCCGCCGCGAGATCAAGGAAGCGGGCGACTTCAACGGGCTGAAGATGCGGATCGGCGGCTTCGCCGGCCGCGTGCTCACCAAGCTCGGCCTCGTGCCGCAACAGCTTGCCGGCGGCGACATCTATCCGGCGCTGGAAAAGGGCACGCTCGATGCGTGCGAATGGGTCGGCCCCTATGACGACGAGAAGCTCGGCTTCAACAAGGTCGCGCAGTTCTATTACTACCCGGGTTGGTGGGAGGGCGGCGCGATGCTGCACAACTTCATCAACATCGAGAAATGGAACGCGTTGACGCCGACCTACAAGTCGGTCGTCAGGACCGCCTCGATGGCGGCGCACGAGTGGATGCAGGCGAAATACGATGCCGGCAATCCGGGCGCGCTCAAGCGGCTGGTCGCGGCCGGCACGCAGTTGCGGCCGTTCCCGGCCGCCGTCATGGACGCGTGCCTGAAGGCCTCGCTCGAGCTCTACGCCGAGGTCTCGGCCACGAACCCGGATTTCAAGAAAATCTGGGAGTCCACGCTCGCCTTCCGCAACGACCAGTATCTCTGGTGGCAGGTGGCCGAGTACACCTACGACACCTACCTGATCCGCAATCGCAGCAAGACCTAAAAGCGCTCGGCCCGACTAAAGTGCGACCTCGTCGGCTCTGCTTTCGGGTTTTTTTCGGTTCCCGCGCGGCTGTTTGGGCGCTAGGTTGAGCCACGATCCTGGGCGCAAGCAGCGGTCCCACGCTCAAGGGCATCTCCCGCCCGCCTTGATCGAAGAAACGAAGTCTACGAAGAGGAAACGTCATGAAACGCCGAGAGTTTATGAAGACCGCGGGCCTTGGGCTCGCGGCGTCCGCGGTCGCCGCGCCGGCGATCGCGCAATCCACGCCAGAGTTGAAATGGCGCCTGACCGCGAGCTGGCCGAAGTCGCTCGACACGCTCTACGGCGCCTGCGAGACATTCGCGAAATACGTTTCGGAAGCGAGCGACGGAAAATTCCAGATCCAGGTGTTCGCGGCCGGCGAGATCGTGCCCGGGCTGCAGACCCTCGACGCGGTCCAGAACGGCACCGTCGAGATGGGTCACACCGCAGTCTACTACTATATCGGCAAGGATCCGACCTGGGCGCTGTTCTGCTCGACGCCGTTCGGGCTCAATACCCGGCAGCAGAATTCCTGGTTCTACGAGGGTGACGGCCAGAAGCTGATCGACGACTTCGGCAAGAAGTTCAACACCTATAACATCGCGATGGGCAACACCGGCTGCCAGATGGGCGGCTGGTTCAACAAGGAGATCAAGGACGCGTCCGACTTCAGCGGTCTGAAGATGCGCATCGGCGGCTGGGCCGGAAGGACGTTGCAGAAGCTCGGTCTCATTCCGCAGCAACTCGCGGCCGGCGACATTTATCCGGCGCTCGAGAAGGGCACCATCGACGCCGCCGAATGGGTCGGCCCCTATGACGACGAGAAGCTCGGCTTCTACAAGGTCGTGAAGTACTACTACTATCCGGGTTGGTGGGAAGGCGGCTCGGCCAACCACCTGCAGATCAATCTGGAGAAGTGGAATCAGCTTCCGAAGAGCTATCAATCGCTCATTCGCGCCGCTGCGGGCGCCGCGAGCATCGAGGAAACGGCACGCTACGATGCCCGCAACCCGGCCGCGCTCAAGCGTCTCGTCGCCAACGGCACGCAACTGCGCCCGTTCCCGCAGTCGGTCATGGAGGCCTGCCTCAAGGCGTCCAACGAGGTCAACGCCGAGACGTCGGCGGTCAATCCGGACTTCAAGAAGGTCTGGGATTCGATCCAGGCGTTCCGCAACGACGAATATCTCTGGTGGCAGGTGGCGGAATACACCTATGACACCTTCATGATCCGGACGCGCCCGCGCGCCTGAGGCCAAGACATCGGCAAGGAATCGATCCCGGGGTGCGGCGACGCACCCCGGGTTTTTTCGTTTGGCACCGCCAAATTGTCTCGTAAGATTACGGCAGTCGGCTGCCGGTGACGGCCAACAAAAAGACGTTCCCACAAGCGCTTCCGTCACGTCGGCATCAGGTCGACCATGACCAGGGGAAACGCCAATGAAACGTCGTGAATTTCTAAAGTCCGCGGGTCTCAGTGTTGCCGCCTCGACGGCGGTTGCCGCGCCGGCGATCGCGCAGTCGATGCCCGAGCTCAAGTGGCGCATGCCGACAAGCTGGCCGAAGTCGCTCGATACGCTCTATGGCGGCTGCGAGTACTTCGCCAAGCGCATGGCCGAAATGAGCGACAACAAATTCCAGATCCAGGTCTTCGCCGCCGGTGAGATCGTGCCCGGTCTGCAGGTGCTCGATGCGGTGCAGAACGGCACCGTCGAGATAGGCAATACCGCTTGCTACTATTACGCCGGCAAGGATCCGGCCTTTACCTTCGGGACCGCGCTCCCCTTCGGCCTCAACACCCGCCAGATGAATGCCTGGCTTCGCTTCGGCGAGGGCGAGCAGCTGATGAACGAGCTGTTGGCCAAATTCAACGTCATCGGCTTCGCGGCGGGCAATACCGGCGCGCAGATGGGCGGCTTCTTCCGCAAGGAGATCAAAACCGTCGAGGACCTCAAGGGTCTGAAGTTCCGCATCGGCGGCAGTATCGGCGGCAGGATCTTTCAGCGTATGGGCAGCGTGCCGCAGCAGCTTGCCGCGGGCGACATCTATCCGGCGTTGGAGAAGGGCACGATCGACGCCGCCGAATGGGTCGGGCCGTATGACGACGAGAAGCTCGGCTTCGTGAAGGTCGCCCAGAACTACTACTATCCGGGCTGGTGGGAGGGCTGCGGCCAGGGGCACAACCTCATCAACATCGCCAAGTGGAACGAACTGCCGAAGGTCTACCAGAGCATGATCGAAGTCGCGTCCGGCGAGGCTTGGGGTTGGGTCGTCGGAAAATACGACTACCTCAATCCGGTCGGGTTGAAGAAGCTGATCTCGCAGGGCGCGATCCTGCGGGCATTCCCGCAGCCGGTCCTCGAGGCCTGCTATAGCGCCGCGCTAGACCTCTACGCGGAGCTCGGCAAGAGCAATCCGATGTTCAAGAAGCTGTACGACAGCCTGCTCGCGTTCCGCAGCGACTCGACCGCCTGGAACCAGGTCGCCGAACTCGGTTTCGACACCTTCATGATGCGGATGCGTACGCGCACCTAAGGCGCCGGGCAGCGGACTCGACAAGAAGAGAAGGCCCCGGAGTGCCGCTCCGGGGCCTTCCTGATTCCGTGCAGGTCTATTGTTTCGCCGGCGGCCCGAAGTCGAGCGGCGGCAGATCTGGCGGGGCCTCGATCTCGATCCTTACCTTGGACGGATCGATGGTGGAGGCCGCGCCCTTGTAATGCATCACCATCGCGGGAAACGCGATGACGAGGCCGACGCCGATACACTGGATCAGCACGAACGGCACCGCGCCCCAATAGATCTGCCCCGTTGTCACGCCCTCGGTGCGCTTGCCCGACGTGCGATCGATGTAGGGTTCGCGCGGCGCGACCGAGCGCAGATAGAACAGCGCGAAGCCGAATGGCGGATGCATGAACGAGGTCTGCATGTTCACCCCGAGCATCACGCCGAACCAGATGAGATCGATCCCGAGTTTGTCCGCCGCTGGGCCGAGCAGCGGAATGACGATGAACGCGATCTCGAAGAAGTCGAGGAAGAACGCCAGGAAAAAGATGAAGACGTTGGTGAAGATCAGGAAACCGAGCTGCCCGCCCGGCAGCGAGACCAGCATCTCCTCGACCCAGCGGTGGCCATCGACGCCGTAGAACGTGAGCGAGAACACGCGCGCACCGACCAGGATGAACACCACGAAGGAGGAGAGCTTCGCGGTCGATTCAGTCGCTTGGCGCACGAGATCCCATTTCAACCGACCCTTCATGATCGCGAGGATCAGCGCGCCAGACGCGCCCATCGCGCCGCCCTCGGTCGGCGTCGCCACACCGATGAAGATCGTGCCGAGCACCAGGAAGATGAGAGCCAGCGGAGGGACCATGACGAACGTGACCTGTTCGGTCATCGTCGACACGATGCGGAAGCCGGTGAAGCGCTCGATCAGGCCGGCGACGAAGGCATAGAGGGCGCCCGCCGCAAGCGCTTCCGCCAGCAGGGCCCAGTTCGGGTGACCCGAGTGGCCGAGATAGTACCAGGCGCCGATGAATACGAGCAGCACGAGCCCGGTCACGAGCACGAGCCGGCCGCCAAACACGCGGTTGAAGACCGAGCAGAGGAACGAGACGACGACACCGACCGACATCGTCAGCACGACGAAATCGGCGCCGTTCTTGATGTCGGTGTCCTTCATCAGGTAGTAGCCGACGAACCCTGAGAACACGACGAGCACGCCGAGCTGCCATACACCGCGGCTGCCGTCCGCTTCGCGATAGCCGATGTCCGCGACCGGCAGGCCGGGCGTCGCCTTCGGCGCCACGAGGCTGACGATGAAGATGTAGACCGCATAGAGCAGCGCCAGCACGATGCCGGGAATGAACGCGCCCTCGTACATGTCGCCGACCGACTTGCCGAGCTGGTCGGCCATCACGATCAGCACCAGCGAGGGCGGGATGATCTGCGCGAGCGTGCCGGAGGCCGCGATCACGCCCGAGGCGACGCGGCGGTCATAGCCGTAGCGCAGCATGATCGGCAGCGAGATCAGGCCCATCGAGATCACCGAGGCCGCGACCACGCCAGTCGTCGCGGCAAGCAGCGCGCCGACGAAGATCACCGCATAGGCGAGGCCGCCGCGGATCGTGCCGAAGAGCTGCCCGATCGTGTCGAGCAGGTCTTCGGCCATGCCCGATCTTTCAAGGATCAATCCCATGAAGGTGAAGAACGGAATCGCCAGCAGCACGTCGTTGTTCATGATCCCGTAGATGCGCTCGGGCAGCGCTTGCAGGAAATCGGGGCGGAACAGCCCGAGCTCGATTCCGAGAAGGGCGAACATGAGCCCGACCGCCGCGAGCGAGAACGCGGCCGGATAGCCGAGCAACAGGAAGACCACGAGCGACGCGAACATGATCGGCGCCATGTAATGGATGAGAAGGCCCACCATGGTCTCGTTCTCCGAACTGTCCGGGGCTTACTGCGTGTCGGGTTTGACGTCGGCGAGCAGGCGCTCGACCTCGGCCTCGGCGGCCGAGAGGGTCGGCCGCGCATAGGGGTCGGGAATGCGGCCCATGAGCACGGCGATCCGCTTGATCAGCTCGGATATGCCCTGGAAGAACAACAGCACGAAGCCGATCAGGATCAGCGTTTTCGCCGGCCACTGCGGCAGACCGCCGGCGTTCATCGACTGCTCGTCGAGCTTCATCGAGCGGATCACGAACGGATAGGACGTGATGATCATGATGATCGTCAGCGGCAGCAGGAAGAATGCATGCCCGATGATGTCGATGATGTTGCGCACGCGCGGCGGGAGCTGGACGTTCACGATGTCGATGCGGATGTGCTCGTTGTCGAGCAGGGTCCACGACGCGACCAGCAGGAACACCGCGCCGAACAGCACCCATTGCAGTTCGAGCCAGGAGTTCGAGGAGGTGTCGAACACCTTGCGGATGATCGCGTTCACGGCGGACACGATGACCGCCAGGAGGATCAGCCAGCTGAGAATTTTGCCGATGCGGAAATTGATCGCGTCGATGACGCGGCTCATCGCAAGGAGCGCACGCACGTTTCGTTTCCCCTCTCGTGCCCGGCCCGTGAAGCCGCGGCACCCCCCAGCCAATCGTTTTTCGTCGGTCTTCGCGCCGCCTGTCGCCACCTTACCCCGAACCGAGCGTGGGCCGTCAATCGAAACTTCTGCCCACAAATCGGGCTCGGGCCGGCCTCGGGAGCCCGCCCGGTCCGCCGCATCGGGGTGCCGGCTAACATTTGGTTAACCATGGAAGTCCATGATGTCACGGTGAATTGCCGCGCCCATATGGGCGCATGGCTGCCGGCATGGCCTGCTCGTCACCCCCGGGGAAAAGATGCGGCGCCTGACCGTTTCCGAACGGTTGTTCGTGGTCGCGCTGCTCCCCGCGGCCGTCGTGCTCATGCGCGATGCCGCGGCACCGCTGCTGCCCGACGACGAGGCGTGGCTCTGGTCGGTCGCGGGCCTTGCCGGCATGGTGGTGTCGGCCGCGACCTGTACCTTGCTGGTCGCGCGTTCGATCGCCCAGCCGTTGCGGCGCGCAACCGACGCGATCGATCTTCTGTCAGCCGGGGACCGGGACGGCGATCCCCCCGACGTTGCGCGCAGCGAGGTCGATCGGCTCTCCGCCGCCGTCACGCGACTGACCGACATCGCGGCCGGACGCGCTCACCATGACGCCGCGCAGACGATCGTCGATCGCGCCGAGCGCAGCCTGCGCCGCGCCAACCTGTCCAACATGGCGAGCGAGGTCGATGCCGCGACCGAGCGCGGCCTGCGCACCGTGG
>CAYZMR010000129.1:0-10774 GCA_964479515.1 uncultured Hyphomicrobiales bacterium
AGAGGCGCGGAGTTATGCGCTCTTCGTCAGCGTCAGCGAATAGCGCGCATCCGCCGCGAGGCACTGCGCTTCAGGCAGGCCCAGTTCCTTGCGCACGATGTTGGTCCCAAGCACCATCGAGACCATCTTATAGGCCGCGTGGCGCCGGCCCATGCCCTCGCGCCCCATGCCGCAATCCGACGAGATGATCAGCCGCTCGGGCGGAATGTGTTTGAGCGCCTCGCGGATCAGCGACGCGACCTCGTCCGGCCGCTCGATCTGCAGCGTGTGGTGATCGACCACGCCGATCACGATCTTCTTGTCCTTGATCGTCTCGCCGATCGCCTTCAGGTCGCCGGTGCCTGACGAGCACGTCTCGAAGGTGAGCGCGTCGGCGTCCACCTCGTTGAGCGCGCGCAGCGTCGGCTGATAGCTCTGCACGTCGACGAAGATGCGCTGCTGCGAGGGATTGCCCCAGCAGGTGTGGCACCACACCTCGGTCTTGGCGCGCAGGCCCTTCACGGTGTTGTTGAAGATCTTCACCAGGTCGTCGACATCGAGCTTGCCGAACGCCTTGCCGCGCACCGGCACCATGTGGATCTGCGGCTCTTCCATCTGGATCACCGGACAGCCCGCGTCCGCGAGCTCGTTGAGCTCCTGGTTGATCGCGTTGGAGAACGCCCAGGTGCGCTCGATCGGGTCCTTGTAGTGGTCGTCCGCGACCGAGGCCGCGAGCAGCTCCGGCAGGATGGTGCCGAATTTCACCGGCCTGTTGGTCATGCGCTGCGCAGTTTTCCACATCGCGGTGTATTGCAGGTTGCCGCGTCCGATCTCGCCGGTGATGCGGGGAAACACGCGCGCCTCGAGGAAGTCGTGCAGGATGTGGCCGCGCGGATAGGCGACCGCGCCGACATTATAGACGGCGGGCTCGGCCTGCGCCGAAAAGCCGGCCATGTGGGTGAGCGGGTAGCTCTGCCAGCTCATGCCGCCGACTTCTTCGTCGTAGTGGGCGTCGCCGTCGGTGACGATATCGAGGCCCGCGGTCTCCTGCGCGCGCACGAAGCACGACACCGCGTCTTCGTACTGCTCGCGATAGCGCGAGTTGACCATCGCTTCGAGGAAGCTGTGCTTGCCGAGGACCGCGGTGTACCAGGACGGACGCGGTAGCGAGCCGATGATCGACGTCGGCAGCATCACGCCTGCTGAAGCCTTGAACATGGGCATTTTCCTCGTGGGGGGGCAGAATTTGCGCGCAGCCTATCGATTTTTGATCGTGCGTCAAACATGGACAGGCGTCCCCGCTCCGGCAAATGTTGCCAGGATATGGCAATCGATTGTCAAACCAGGCGCCAGGGCCTAACCTTGAGCGCGAGACCCGCAGCCAGCGGGCGATAGGGGAGGAAAGCATGTCGAACAAATTGATATGGCGTGCTGGTGCGCTGGTTCGTGCACTGATCGCGATGATGGTTGCGTGCGTCGCTTTCGCGGATCGTGCGAGCGCGGCAGACCCGCTGCGCATCGGGTTCAGCATCAGCCTCACCGGGCCGACGGCGCCGGCGGGCAAGCAGGTTCTCGCGGGTCTCGAGATCTGGCGCGACGACATCAATGCGAAAGGCGGCCTGCTCGGCCGTCAGGTGCAACTCGTCTACTACGACGATCAGGGCAATCCAGCGAATGGGCCGAGCACCTATGAAAAGCTGATGGGCGTGGACAAGGTCGACCTGATCATCGGCCCCTACAGCACGCAGGTCATCGCGGCGACGCTGCCCACGATCATGCAGCACAATCGGACCACCCTCGGCATCTTCGGCCTCGGCTCCAACCAAGCCTTCCATTATGCGCGCTATTTCTCGATGAACTCGCAAGGGCCGTCACCCGCCAACTACTCGAAATGCGTGTTCGATCTCGCCGCCGAGCAGAACCCGAGGCCGACGCGCGTGGCGCTGGTCGGCGCCGACGTCGAATATTCGCGTCACGCGCTCGACGGCGCGCGCGAGAACGCCAAGGCCGCCGGCATGGAGGTGGTGATCGAGCGCACCTATCCGCTCTCGACCACGGACTTCACGGCGATCGTGCGCGCGATCCAGGCCACCAACCCGGACATCGTCTTTGCCGCCACCCTGCCGGTCGACACCATCAGCATCATCCAGGCGGCCAAGGAGATCCAGTTCAAGCCGAAGATGATCGGCGGCGCCATGCTTGGGCTCCTGGTGACCGGGCTCAAGCAGAAGCTCGGGCCTGCGATCAACGGCTACATCAGCAACGAGTTCTATATCCCGGCGCCGAGCCTGCAGTTCGAAGGCACCGCGCGCATGCTCGAGGAATACCAGAAGCGCGCGGCCGCGCTCGGCATCGATCCGCTCGGCTACACCTATCCGCCTTATGCCTACGCGGCAGGGCAGATCCTGGCCAAGGCCGTGACCGCGACCAATTCGCTCGACGACGATACGCTCGCGGCATACCTGAGCAAGACGACGTTTGACACGGTGATCGGCCCGATCAGCTTCGGCCAGGATGGAGAGTGGAAGACGCCGCGCATCATCTGTCTGCAGTTCCAGGGCATCAGCGGCGGCGATCTCGGCCAGTTCAAGGACTGGACGCGCCAGGTCGTCGTATATCCGAAGGAATATAAGTCGGGCGATCTGATCTATCCGTACGAGAAGGCCGTAAAGTAGATGACGCTGAATGCCGCACCGTCCCGCGCGCGAATCGTGGGGCCGGCGTGAACAAGCGCAGGTCCCCACGCCCGACGCTGAAGCATGTCGCGCGCGCGGTCGGCGTGAACGTCTCGACCGTGTCGCGCGCGCTCAACCCGGATTCCCGTCATCGGGTCTCCGACGAGTTGAGCCGGAAGATCCGCAAGGCGAGCCAGCGCCTCAATTATCTGCCGAATGCCGCGGCATCGTCGCTGCGCACGGCGCGCACGCGCACGGTCGGCGTGATCGTCCCGGATATCACCGATCCGGCCTATCCGCCGATCATTCGCGGGATCGAGGACGGGCTTGCGGCGCATGGCTATGTGGCGATTCTCGCCAATACCGACGGAGACGCGCGGCGCCAGCGGCGCATCATCGAGACCATGCGTGCGCGCGCGGTCGACGGATTGATCCTGGCCACGATGACGCGCCACGATGCCGCGACCGCGCGGCTGCTCGACGCGTTGCCGGTCGTGACCGTCGTGCGTACGAGCGAAGATCCGCGCCTGTCGTCCGTCACCCATGACGAGGGAGACGGCATCGGCCGCATCCTCACGCATCTGGTATCGTACGGACATCGCCAGATCGCGGCGATCGCCGGGCCGCAGTCCCTGTCGACCGGCTTTCGCCGCTATCGCGCCTTTGAATTGCACCGCCGGCGCCTCGGGATCGCAAGACACAAGCCGAACGTCATCTTCGCGGACGCGTTCAACGAGGCGGAAGGCGAGCGCTGCGCCGAGGAACTGCTGGCGCGCGGCCAGCCGTTCACCGCTATCGTTTGCGCGAATGACCGGCTCGCGATCGGCGCAATCGCCGCATTGCGCCGAGTCGGGCGGCAATGTCCCGACGATGTGTCGGTGACGGGCTATAATGACATGCCGCTGGCGGATCGGCTGTTGCCGCCGCTGACCACGGTGCGCGTTCAGCATTACAAAGGCGGCGTCACGAGCGCCGAGCTCATCGTCGAGTTGATGCGGGGCCCGCGGACGCAAGAGCCGCGGCGCATCGTACTGCCGGTCGAGATCGTGGTGCGATCCTCGACCCGGCACAATGGCAAGACATCCGCGAAGCCGCGGCTCGAGGCGGCGGAACTCGCGCATTCGGGATAGCCCGCGGCAGCCGCGGAACTGGAGGGTGATTTGGACGTCGGATTCATCGGCCTCGGTGCCATGGGGGCGCTGATCGTGCCCCGCCTGCTGGCGGCCGGGCACCGCGTCACCGGCTGGAACCGCTCGCGCGACAAGGCCGCGCCCTTGATCGCGGCTGGGATGGCGTGGGCGGATTGCCCGCGTGCGGTCGCCGCGCAATGCGAGATCGTGTTCTCGATCGTGACTGACGGGACAGCAGTGCGCGCGGTCGCGCTCGGGAACGACGGCGTGCTCGCCGGCCTCCGGCCCGGCGGCATCTATGCGGACATGAGCACGATTTCGCCGGATGTCAGTCGCGAGGTCGCGGCAGAGTTCGCCAAGGCCGGACGCTTCATGCTGGACTCGCCGATCTCCGGCAGCCCGGTGACGGTCGTTGCCGGCAACGCGTCCGTCATGGTCGGCGGCGATGCGGGCGCGTTCGAGCGCGCCAAGCCGGTCATGCTGGCGATCGGCCCGAAGGTGACGCATATCGGCGGCAACGGGCTCGCCTGCCAGATGAAGATCGCCGTCAATCTGTTGCTGATGGTCGAGGTGATCTGCTTCGGCGAGGCGATTGCCTTGGCCGAAAAAGGCGGCGTCGCGCGCGAGGTCGCGGTCGATGCGGTGCTCAAAAGCGTCGCGGCGTCGCCGGTGCTCGGCTATCGCGGCCCCTTCATTCTGGAAGGCAAGATGCCCGCCGTACCGCTCGCCGATGTCACCTTGCAGCAAAAGGACATGCTCCTCGCGCTCGACCTCGGCCGCAGGCTCGGCAGCCCGGTGCCGCTCGCTGCCGCGGCGAACGAGATGATGAACGCCTGCCGCGGGCTCGGCATCGACCACCGCGATTTCGTTACCGCGCATGAAGTGTATCGGCGCCTCGGAGGACAATCATGACATCGAAAGCCGAAATGTTCGGCGCGGCCTTGGGCAAAGCCATCAAGAAAACGGCGGAGAAAATGAAAGAAGACGCACCGGCGACCAAAATGTACCGCACCAACATGCGCGACGTGCCCAAGGTCGAGGGGCTCAAGCGCGACGACGGCTGGGTCGACATGCAGGTGCAGTTCCTGATCGACAAGAAATCCGCCGGCGCCGATCATGTCGTCGGCTGGACCGTGCTCAAGCCCGGCGCGCGCCACGAGAACCACCGCCATCACAATTGCGACGAGTTCTTCATCGTGCTCAAGGGCCATGGTCACATCTACACCGACGAAGGCGAGAAGCCGTCGGGCGAGGGCGATGTGATCTATTCGCCGCGGGGCTGCTGGCATGGTTTCAACAACACCTCGAACGAGGATGTCGTGTTGGTGTGGGGCTGGATGGGCGCGGGCTCGATCGACGCTTCGGGTTACGAGGTCGACCCGGAGAGTCACAAGTGACAAACGCCTGGGACGATCCGCGCATCGCGCGCGGCATGGCGCGGCAGTTGGACGAGCGTCGCGCGCGCATCGCGGCCGGCGAGAAGCCGCTCGGCTGGAAGGTCGGCTTCGGCGCCAAGCCCGCAATGGAACGCTTCGGCATCACGATGCCGCTGGTCGGCTACATGATGCGGAAATCGCTGATCGATAATGGCAGCACCGTCTCGGTCGCGGGTTGGACCCAGCCGGTCGCCGAACCCGAGATCGCGGTCCACATGGGCAAGGACCTGCCTGGAGGAGCCGACCGTGCCTTCACCATCGCGGCGATCGCTGCGCTCGGGCCCGCGATCGAACTGGCCGATCTCAATCCACCGCCCGCCGAAGTAGAGATGGTGCTCGCCGGCAATATCTTTCATCGTGGCGTGATCCTTGGGACCCCGGATGCATCCCGCGCCGGCGCGAAGCTTGACGGGCTCGTCGGCCATGTGTTCCGGCGCGGCGCCCTCTCGGCACGGCAGGACGATCCGCAGCAGGCGACTGGCGAGTTGGTCGCTATCGTAACGCACGTGGCGGGCACACTTGCGGCCTATGGCGAGACGCTGCGCGCCGGCGACGTGATTATCACCGGCTCGATCGTGCCCCCTCCGCTGATCGAGCCCGACGAGACCGAGTTCGGTTACACACTCGAGCCGCTCGCCGGACTTTCGGTGCGCTTTTCGCGCTAGCCGATCAGCCCTAAGGTTCGCCAAACGGGAGGACATAGATGGCGGACCGCATTCTCACCACGCATGTGGGCAGCCTCGTGCGCCCGCCGCGGGTGATGGCCTATGTCGAGGCGATCGAGAACGGCGTCGCGGTCGATCAGGCGGCGTTCGATGCCTGCCTGCGCGAAGAGATCGCGCAGGTGATCCGCCAGCAGGCTGACGCGGGCGTCGACATCGTCAGCGACGGCGAATTCGGCAAGATGCGGAGCTGGTCGTTCTACGTGCTCGATCGCCTCTCCGGCATCGAGGAACGCGATCTTGGCGCGGCACGCGGCGCCGGCCGCGACCAGACGCTGTTTCCGGAATTCTACGCCGAGTATTTCCCGACCCAGAAACTGCCCAAACGCGGCACCGCGGTCGCGGTCGCGCCGATCACCTACAAGGGTCACGCTGCGATCGCGCGCGACATCGCGATCTTCAAGGACGCCCTCAAGGCGTCCGGCGCGAAGGTCGAAGGCGCATTCTTGCCCGTCGTCGCGCCGGCAAGCGCCGTGCCGCGCTCGGCCAACGAGTATTACAAGAGCGACGAGGAATTCCTGTTCGCGCTCGCGGCGGCGCTGCGTGAGGAATACAAGGCGATCGTCGACGCGGGGCTGACCGTGCAGGTCGACGACGCGTTCCTGCCCTACATGTATGACGTCGCCTTCGCGGGCGCGGACCTTGCGAGCTATCGCAAATGGGCCGCCGTGCGCATCGCGGCGCTCAATCACGCGCTCGAAGGCCTGCCCGAGGAGAAGGTGCGCTATCATATCTGCTGGGGCTCGTTCAACACGCCGCATGTCAGCGACGTGCCGCTCCGCGACATCGTCGATCTGGTGCTGAGCGTGAAGGCCGGCGCCTATTGCATCGAGATGGGCAATCCGCGCCACGAGCACGAGTGGCGCGTGTTCGAGACCGCGAAGTTGCCCCCGGGCCGCAAGCTCGTGCCCGGCGTGATCAGCCACTCGACCAATGTGGTCGAGCATCCCGAGCTGGTGGCGGAGCGCCTCGTGCGCCTCGCAAAGCTGGTCGGACGGGACAACCTGATGGCGGGCACCGATTGCGGCTTCGCCCAGGCGCCGCACGTCAAGCGCGTGCACCCGTCGATCATGTGGGCGAAGCTGTCCGCGCTCGCCGAGGGCGCCCGCATCGCCTCGAAGGAGCTGTGGAGTTGAACCGCGGGTGGGGCAGCGCCCCATCGCCCTGCCCAAAAATGTCGCACGCACGTTAAGGATTCGACCGAAGCCGCGTTCGTCGCTAAGATTTCCGTCAACAAGAACGAATGCCACCGGGAGGGGTCTCACTCATGCGCAAAGCGATCCTTGCAAGCCTGCTGACGGCGCTCGCCGTGTCGCCCGCGGTCGCGCAGCAGACCGTCAAGATCGGCCTGATCATGCCGTATTCCGGGCAGTTCGCCGACACGGCCGCGCAGATGGACAACGCCATCAAGCTCTACGTGAAGGAGCATGGCGACATGGTCGCCGGCAAGAAGATCGAGTTCATCCGCAAGGACACCGGCGGTATCGCGCCGGACGTCGCCAAGCGCCTCGCGCAGGAGCTCGTCGTGCGCGACAAGGTCGACATCCTCGCCGGCCTGATCCTGACGCCGAACGCGCTCGCGGTTGGCGACATCTCGGCCGAGGCGAAGAAGTTCACCGTGATCATGAATGCCGCGACCTCGATCATCACGACCAAGTCGCCCTACATGACGCGCACGTCGGTGACCACGCCGATGCTCAACCAGACGCTCGGCACCTGGGCCGCCACCAAGGGCGGCGTGAAGAAGGTCTACACGATGGTCTCCGACTTCGGCCCCGGCATCGACGCGGAAGGCGCGTTTCACCTAGGATTCAAGGAAGCCGGCGGCGAGATCGTCGGCTCGGTGCGTTTCCCCGTCGCCAATCCGGACTTCTCCGCGTTCGTGCAACGCGCCAAGGATTCCGGCGCCGAGGCGATCTACATCTGGATTCCGGGCGGCGCGCAGCCGGCCGCGATCGCCAAGGCGCTGCTCGAGCGCGGCATCGATCCGAAGAAGACCAAGATTCTCGGGCAGGACGTCGTCGCCGACGACTCGGTGCTCAAGAGCCTGGGTGAGCAGAGCGTCGGCATCATCACGTCGACCAACTACGACTACAATCACGACACCCCGCTCGGAAAGTCCTTCCTCAAGGCCTTCAACGAGATCTCTGGCGGGCGCAATCCGGACATCTTCGCGATCGGCGGCTATGACGGCATGCATCTCATCTACGAGTCGCTGAAGAAGACCAACGGCAACACCGACGGCGAAGCCTTGATCGAGGCTGCCAAGGGCACGAAGTGGGAGAGCCCGCGCGGGCCGATGATGATCGATCCCGAGACGCGCGACGTGATCGAGGACATCCATATCCTGCGCGTCGAGATGGTCGGCGGCAAACCGACGAACGTCGAGTTCGACACGGTCAAGGACGTGAAGGATCCCGTGAAGGCGCGGATGAAGAAGAACTGACGCGCGGTCGCGCGCCGCTCAAGTGATCAATCCTGGGAGGGGCATGATGTTTCGCAAAATCGCAGCCGCGCTGTGCGGTCTCGCCGCGCTCGGCATCGCCGCGCCGGCAAGCGCGCAAGACACGATCAAGATCGGCGTGATCCTGCCTTACTCCGGCCAGTTCGCCGACACCGGCATCCAGCTCGACAACGGCATCAAGCTCTACATGAAGCAGCACGGCGACATGATCGCCGGCAAGAAGATCGAGGTCATCCGCAAGGATGTCGGCGGCATCGCCCCCGACGTGGCCAAGCGCCTCGCGCAGGAACTGATCGTGCGCGACAAGGTCGACATCCTGGCGGGCTTCGCGCTCACCCCGAACGCGCTCGCGGCCGGCGACGTGTCGGCGGAGGCGAAGAAGTTCATGGTGGTGATGAACGCCGCAACCTCCATCATCACGACCAAGTCGCCCTACATGGCGCGCACGTCGGTCACGCCGCCGCTGTTGAACGAGACCTTCGGGACCTGGGCCTACAAGAGCGGGCTGCGCAAGATCTACACCATGGTCTCCGACTACGGGCCCGGCCATGACGCCGAAGGCGCATTCCATCGCGGCTTCAAGGAGGCGGGCGGCGAAATCGTCGGCTCGGTGCGCTTCCCCGTCGCCAATCCGGATTTTTCCGCCTTCGTGCAGCGCGCCAAGGACGCCAATCCGGACGCGATCTATATCTGGATTCCCGGCGGCGCGCAGCCTGCGGCCGTGCAGAAGGCGCTTGCGGAGCGCGGCGTCGACCCTGCGAAGACCAAGATTCTGGGACAGGGCGAGCTTACGATCGACGAGGCTCTGAAAAGCGTGGGCGACCCGGCGATCGGCACGATCACGGTGTTCCACTACGACCCCAATCACGACTCCGCGCTCAACCGCGACTTCGTCAAGGCCTATCGCGATCAGTTCAATCGCCTGCCGGACATCTACACGGTCGGCGGCTATGACGGCATGCACCTGATCTACGAGGCGCTCAAGAAGACCGGCGGCAATACCGACGCCGAGGCCCTGATCAACGCCGCCAAGGGCATGACATGGGAGAGCCCGCGCGGTCCGATCGCGATCGACCCGGAGACCCGCGATATCGTCGAAACGGTCTACATCCGCCGCGTCGAGAAGGTGAACGGCAATCTCGTCAACGTCGAGTTCGACAAGGTCGAGAACGTCAAGGACCCCGTGAAGGCGCGCATGAAGACGAATTAGGCGCCGCGCGTCGCAGTCCGCAGGCGCTTGCCCGTGGCCCCCGTCATCGGCGTCCTGTTCGACGGGTTCGCGTACGGGATGCTGCTGTTTCTGCTGTCGGTCGGCCTGTCGGTGACGCTGGGGATGATGAATTTCGTCAACCTCGCGCACTGCGCCTTCGCGATGCTCGGCGGCTACGTCACCATCACGCTGATGAACACCTTTGGCTGGCCGTTCCTCGCGACGCTTCCCGCGGCGTTCCTGGCGGCGGCCGTGGCCAGCGTCGCGTTCGAGCGCGTGCTCTATCGCCGCCTCTATGGCGCAAGCGATCTCGACCAGGTGCTGCTCACGATCGGGCTTGCGTTCGTGGCGGTCGCGGTCGCGGCCTACATCTACGGCACCGTGCAGCAGCCGGTGCAGATGCCGGCCTATCTGCGCCGCTCGGTGACGATCCTCGGGCTCACCGTCGGAGCCTACCGGCTGTTCCTGGTGACGGTCGCGCTCGGCGTCACGCTCGTGCTCGTTCTCGCACTCGAATATACGCGCTTCGGCGCGCAGGTGCGCGCCGCGGTCGACAACCAGCGCATGGCGCGCGGGCTGGGCATCAATGTCGCGGCGGTGTTCGCCGTCACCTTCGCGCTCGGCTCGGGGCTCGCCGGGCTCGGCGGCGCGCTCGCGATCGAGATCGTCGGCCTCGATCCGTCATTCGCGTTCACGTATCTCATCTACGTGCTGATCATCGTGTCAGTCGGCGGGCTCGGCTCGATCGGCGGCTCGTTCGCGGCCGCCGCGCTGATCGGCATCAGCGATGTTGCCGGCAAATATTACGCGCCGCAGCTCGGCGCTTTTCTCATCTACCTGGTGATGATCGTGCTGCTGATGTGGCGGCCCGCCGGCCTGTTCGGGAGGCGCTGACATGTCGGTCGCCTCCGGCGCCGTCGCGGATCCGCATGCCTATCTGCGCGGCCAGACGCGCTGGCGTCCGGTCGAGGTCGTGTTCTGGCTCGCGACGCTCGCGCCCTACCTCTTGTTCCCCGACTATCTCGTGCTCGCGAGCCAGATCGCGATCACGGCGCTGTTCGCGCTCTCGCTCGACCTGATCCTCGGCTATGCCGGCATCGTCTCGCTCGGCCATGCGGCCTTCTTCGGGCTCGGCGCCTACACGGCGGGCCTTGCCGC
>CAYZMR010000130.1:0-10668 GCA_964479515.1 uncultured Hyphomicrobiales bacterium
CTTCACGGCGTTGAGATAGTGCATCACCGACGAATAGACGCCGGCCTGCCACATGCTCGGCATCTTGTTCATCTTGGCGAAATAGCGCTTCGACCATTCGCGCGTCTTGTCGTCCATGTCCCAGTAGAACGACGTTGTGAGCAGCAGCCCCTGCGCGGCCTTGAGGCCAAGCGCATGCACGTCGGTGATGAGCATCAAGAGCGCGGCCATCTGTTGCCCGCCTTGAAAGATTCCGAATTCGCCGCCGAGCTTCACCTCGTTGACGTTGTTCGGCGGGCCGCCCGCGATGCCGATGATCTTGGCCTTCGAGGCCTGCGCTTGCAGGATGAAGGATGAGAGGTCGGGCGTCGCGAAGGGCGGCTTCACCGAGCCCAGCACTTTGCCGCCGTTCTTCACGATGACCGCGCTGGCGTCGCGCTCGAGCGAATTGCCGAAGGCGTAATCATCGGTGATGAAGAACCAGGTGTCGCCGCCGCGCTTGACGACTTCCTGTGCGGTGCCAGTCGCGAGCGCATGCGTGTCGAACACCCATTGGATCGAATAGGGATTGCAGAACTTGCCGTGGAAGTCCGCTGCGCCGGTCGAATGCGTGATGAACAGTTTCTTGGCTTCCTTTGCGACGTTCTGCACCGCGAGACCGACCGCCGAAACCGGCACGTCGACGATGAGGTCGACCTGCTCGGTCTCATACCAGCGCCGCGCGATACCCGCGCCAATGTCCGGCTTGAGCTGGTAGTCGCTGTAGATCACGACGATCGGCTTGCCGAGCACCGTGCCGCCGAAATCCTCGACCGCCATCTGCGCGGCCGTGACCGAGCCCTGGCCGGTCGGCGAGGAGGCCGGCCCGACCATGTCGGTCAGCACGCCGATCTTGACGACATCGTCGGAGATTTGAGCCGTGGCGGGGAAAGCCATCACCCAGAGGCCAAGGCCTGCCAGACCGAGCGCGCGGATCATCGTCGTCCTCCCGTTGGGCTTGGCGCGTGTCCCGCGCTCGTTGCCGCGGCGAACGTTAGGTGGGCGGACTTAGGCTGTCAAAACGTCGCATGGTCGCGCAGACGATGCGTGGGGTGCAGACGCTCTCGGGCCGCGTCGCGGCCGCGCGTCAGTTGAGCTGCCCGGCGTCGGTCAGGAACTTGCGGCAATGCCCGGTGAGCTTGGCCTTATTCTCCTGGAAACACGACAAGACCGCGAAGTCGCCGCCCTTGATGAACTTCCTGCAGAGCCGTGCGGCGTCGCCTCCGCAGGCCTTTTCGCCGCGCGCCCGCATTTCGTCTTGGGCGCGGCTTGGCGTGGGGGCGGCCGCGGCAGCGGTCAGGAAGGTTAAGGCGGCAACGGCGAACAATCCGGCACGGGATGAGGGCACAGGCTTCCTCCGGCATCTTTGTCGATGCCATCAAGGCTATCACGCCGGCCGCCCATAAATGCGGCGGCAGATGGTTCCAGTTGGGAATCCTGTCGATGCGTGCTCGCGCGGTCACATCGCGTGGCGGGCCTTTGCGTCCTCGATCGCCTGCCAGACGCGTTCGGGCGTCGCCGGCATGTCGATATTGGTAACGCCGTAGTCAGAGAGCGCGTCGACGATCGCGTTCATCAACGAGGTGAGCGCGCCCGCGCAACCGGCCTCGCCGCAGCCCTTGACGCCGAGCGGATTGGCCGTGGCGGGAACCGGATGGCTCTCGAACCCGATCTCCGGCATGTCGGACGCCCGCGGCATCGCGTAATCCATGTAGGAGCCGGTCAGAAGCTGCCCGTCGGCGTCATAGGCGGTATTCTCCATCAGCGCCTGTCCGATGCCCTGCACCACCCCGCCATGCACCTGACCCTCGACCAATAGCGGATTGATGATGGTGCCGAAGTCGTTCACCGACTTGTAGCTCACCACCTCGATCACGCCGGTCGCGGGATCGATCTCGACCTCCGCGACGTGGCAGCCGTTCGGGAACACCGAGGGGATCGGATCCTTGGTCACGTGCTTCACGCTCAAGGAACTCGGCACGCCGTCAGGTAGCTTCAGACCGGCGCGCAGCTTCTCGGCGAGCTCCATGATGCCGATCGAGCGATCGGTGCCCGCGATGGTGAAGCGCCCGGCGCCGAACTCGATATCGCCGGCGGAGGCTTCCAGCACGCAGCCTGCGATCTGCTTACCCTTGGCGATCACCTCGTCGGCGCCCTCGACGATCGCGGTACCGCTCGCATACATCGAGCGCGACCCACCGGTGCCGCCGCCCGCGAGTAGCTCGTCGCTGTCGCCCTGCTTAAGCTTGATCTTCTCGAACGGCACGCCGAGCTTCTCGGTCAGCACCTGCGCGAACGGCGCCGCGTGCCCCTGACCGTAATCGAGCGTGCCGGTGATGATCGTCACGTCGCCGTTCGCTTCGAAGCGGATGCCGCCCATTTCCTTGTTCGGCGGCGCGGTGACTTCCAGATAGCTGCCGATGCCGAGGCCGCGCAGCTTGCCGCGCTTCTTGGCCTCGCGCTTCCGCTGCTTGAAGCCCTTGACGTCGGCGATCTCGACCGCTCGCTCGAAGATCGCCGGGAAGTCGCCGCTGTCGTATTTCATCCCGGAGGACGCCGCGTAGGGGATCTCGCTCGCCTTGATCTGGTTGCGCCGGCGCAGCGCGAAACGGTCGATGCCCATCTCTTCGGCGGCGCGGTCGATCAGCCGCTCCATGTAGTAATTGCCCTCGGGCCGCCCCGCGCCGCGATAGGCCGAGACCAGTACCGAGTTCGTGAACATGCACTTGGTCGAGACCTCGATCAGCGGCAGCTTGTAGATGCTGACCGCGTTCTTCACGATGTTCAACGTCGACATCAGCGGCGCGACCGGCGCCAGATAGGCGCCCATGTTGCCGTAGCCGGTGAAGCGCGCGGCCAGGAACTTGCCCTTGGCGTCGAGCGCCAGTTCGCCGACGAATTCGTGGTCGCGGCCGTGATGATCCGACAGGAAGCTCTCGAACCGATCCGCGGTCCATTTCACCGGCCGGCCGAGTTCCTTCGCGGCATGCAGCAGCGGCACATATTCCGGATAGACCGCGGCCTTCATGCCGAACGAGCCGCCGACATTGCCGGTGAGCACGCGCACCTTGTCGGGCGGCACGCCGAGGATGTCGACGAGCTGGCTCTTCATGCCGAAGGCACCCTGGCATCCGACTTGAAGGACGAACCGCCCGCTCTTTGCGTCGAACTCGCCGATCGCAGCGCGGGGCTCCATCGCGTTGACGACGACGCGGCTGTTGATCAACGTCAGCTTGGTTATATGCGCGGCCTTGGAGAACGCATCCGCGACCTTGGCGGGATCGCCGTAGAGATAATCAAGTGCGACGTTGCCGGGCGCATCGTCGTAGAGTGTCGGCGCGCCCGGTTTGGCGGCCTCGCTCGCCTTGGTGACTGCGGCTAAGGGCTCGATGGCGACCTCGATCGCCTCGGCGGCATCCTTCGCCTGCGCCACGGTCTCGGCGACGACGACCGCGATCGGATCGCCGACGAAACGCACCTTGTCGGTCGGCAGCGAGGGCCGCTTCGGCTTTTTCATCTCGCTGCCGTCGCGGTTCTTGAACGGGACGATGCATTTAAGCGTGCCGTAGGCTGACAGATCGGCGCCCGTATAGATCGCGAGCACGCCAGGCATCGCGCGGGCGGTCTTGGTGTCGATGCTCTTGATGATCCCGTGGGCGTTTCGGCTGCGAACGAAGATCGCATACGCCTGGTTCGGCAGATTCTCGTCGTCGGTGTAGCGGCCCTGCCCCTGCACCAGGATCGGGTCTTCGGTGCGTCGGACCGGCTGGCCGATACCGAATTTCACCAACCCCCAATCGCTTGTTTTGTCTTGGATATTCATCGCGCAATCGATCCCTGTCGGCCCCGTCCGGCCGGCCGATGTATCACGCGAGCAGACGGAATCGATAGGGGGCTGGCGACCGGTCGTGGCAGCCATGCGTGGGCGGCGTCTGGATGGGCCGGAACAATCGCCTGAATTCTCCGCTTGGCGGCAGGCCGGCGATGGGGCAAAAGAGGTCAAAAGCTTCAAATCGGGAGGAGAATACAATGCTTTATCGACTGAAATCCGTGACGCTGGCATTCGCGGCCGGCGTCCTGACGCTGGCGGGCGCAGCGTCGTTACAGACCGCAGCCGCCCAGAGCGGTGAGCCGATCAAGATCGGCTTCGGCATGGCGCTCACCGGTCCGCTCGCGGCGAACGGCAAGCAAGCGCTGCTCGGCATGAAAATCTGGGAGGAAGAGACGAACGCCAAGGGCGGATTGCTCGGGCGTCCGGTCAAGCTCATCTACTACGATGACCAGAGCAATCCCTCGACGGTGCCGGGCCTCTATACCAAGCTCCTCGACGTCGACAAGGTCGACCTAGTGGTCAGTGGCTACGCGACCAACATGGTCGCGCCCGCGATGCCGGTGGTGATGCAGAAGAACAAGACCTTCATCAGCCTGTTCGCGCTCGACGTGAACGCGGAGTTCAAGTATCCGAAATATTTCTCGGTGCTGCCGACCGGACCGGACACGAAAGCCTCGTTCACCGAGGGCTTCTATCAAGTCGCCGTCGCGCAGGATCCGAAACCGACGACCGTCGCGCTCGCGGCCGAGGACGCCGAGTTCTCGCGCAACTCCTGCGAGGGCGCCCGCGAGAACGCCAAGAAGTTCAATCTCAAGATCGTCTACGACAAGACCTATCCGCCATCGACGACCGACTTCTCGCCGATCGTGCGCGCCGTGCAGGCCGCGAACCCGGACCTGTTCATCATCTGCTCCTATCCACTCTCTTCGGTCGGCATGGTGCAGACCATCAACGAGCTCAATTACAAGCCGAAGATGTACGGCGGCGCGATGGTCGGGCTGCAGGCGACCGTGTTCAAGAACCGGCTCGGGCCGAAGCTCAACGGCCTCGTCAACTACGAAACCTGGGTACCGTCGGAGAAGATGCTGGCGCCGGCTGCTGAGTTCTTCAAGAAATACCAGGCAAGAGCGGGCGCCGAGGGCGTCGATCCGCTCGGCTACTATCTCGGCGGCTGGGGCTATGCCTACGTCAACATGCTCGGGGAGGGGATCACCGCCACCAAGAGCGTCGACGACGACAAGATCGCCGAGTGGCTGCGCAAGACCGAGCACAAGACCATCATGGGCGACTGGAGCTACGGCGCGAAGGGCGAGTGGACCAAATCCGGCATGATGCAGGTGCAATATCACGACATCAAGGAAGGCGAGACCTGGCGGGCGATGAACTACCAGACCGTGCTCACGCCCGCCGACCTCGCGACCGGCAAGGTGATCTATCCTTACGAAAAGGCGAAGTGAGCGGCCGATCCGCTCGCGCGTTTTTTCGAAATCAGACGCCGCGCGGGATCATCGCGCGGCGTTTTTTTATCCCTCCCCTTCGGGGGAGAGATGCTCACAGCCCCATGTAAAACTTGCGGATTAGCTCGTTGTTGTTGAGCTCGGCGGCCGACTTGCCCTCGAACGCGATCTTGCCGTGCACGATGACGTAGCCGCGATCGGCGATGCGGATCGCTTGGTTGAAGTTCTGCTCCGCCATCAGCACGGTGAGATGATATTGTTCCTTGAGCGCCTTGATGGTGTCGATGGTGCGGCCGACCAGGATCGGCGCGAGGCCGACGGACGGCTCGTCGACCAGGAGGATGCGTGGTGCGCTCATCAGCGCGCGCGCGAGCGCCAGCATCTGCTGCTCACCGCCGCTCATCAAGCCCGCGAGCTGGTGGCGGCGCTCCTTGAGCCGGTCGAACATGCCGTAGCAGAAGTCGAGATTGCGCCCCATCTCGGCGCGCGCGGTCGGGCGGAACGCGCCGAGCAGCAGGTTCTCCTCCACGGTGAGCTTGGGGAACAGCCGCCGTCCCTCTGGCACCAGCGCGATCCCGAGATCGACGATTTCTTCCGTCGTACGGCCGACGAGATCGTGCGTCTTGCCGTCGATCTCCGCGATGATCGTCCCGGCGCTCGGGCGCACGATCCCCATGATGCACTTCATCAGCGTGCTCTTGCCGTTGCCGTTGGTGCCGAGCAGCACCACGGTCTCTCCCGCGCGCACGTCGAGCGTGACGTCCTCAAGCACGCGGACGTGGCCGTATCCGGCATGGACGCTGGTGATGGCGATGCTGTTAGCCAAGGTAGGCTTTCTCCACCTCGGGGTTGCGCACGACCTCGGCCGGATTGCCGTCGGCGATCTTCTTGCCGGAGACGAGCACCGCGAGCCGCTGCGAGAAGCTCATCACGGCGCTCATGATGTGCTCGATCAGGATGATGGTGATGCCGCGCTCGTTGAGCCGGATCAGCAGCTTGAGGATGTCCTCGACTTCGGAATGCGACAGGCCGGCCATCGACTCGTCCGCGATCAGCAGCTTCGGCTCCGCGGCGATCGCGCGTGCGAGCTCCAGCTTGCGCATCTCGACCTGGGTCAGGTCGCGCGGCCGCTTGCCGGCCTTCGCATCGAGCCCGACGAGGCGCAGATATTCGACGCAGTGCGCGTCGAGCTCGCGCGGAGAGATCGCGGGGCCGAGCCGCGCCTTGACGGCGTAAAGCAGCGGCACGCGCAGGTTCTCGGCGACCGAGAGGCTGTGGAACGGGCGCGGAAGCTGGAACGAGCGCGCGAGCCCGAGGATCGTGCGCTGGTGCGCCGCCATCCCGTCGATCAGCTTGCCGTCGAAGTGGACGCTGCCGCTGTCGTTTTGCAGCGTGCCGCAGATGCAGTTAACCAGCGTCGACTTGCCCGAGCCGTTCGGCCCGATCAGCCCGAGGCGCTCGCCCGGCGCGACCGACAGATTGATCCCGTCGAGCGCCACGAACCCGCCGAAGCGCTTGCCGACCTGATCGATGCGGAGCAGCGGCTCGGCCATCATTCCCTCGCGCGCAGGCGTTGCGTGACGAGGCCGACGAGGCCGTTCGGCGCGATGATGACGAACGCGACCAACAGCCCCCCGACGATCAGCAGGTTGACCGACGACGAGATGGTCACGCGCGCGTATTCCTGGATCGTGCCGAGCAGCAACGCGCCGACCAAGGGTCCGATCCAGCTCGCGGTGCCGCCGATCATCGGCATTGCGATCGAGTTGACGGCATATTCGAGGCCGAATGCGCCCGAAGGCTGCAGGTAGCCGATGTAGTAGGGCAGCGGCGCGCCGGCCATCCCCATGAGCGCGCCGGAGATCGTGGTCGCGATCAGCTTCAGCCGGAGCGTCGGGACGCCCGAAGCCTCGGCCGCGAGCTCATCGTCGCGGATCGTCGCGAAGCCGAATCCGAGCCGCGAACGCTCGATCGTGCGCGCCGTCACAATGGCGAGCACGACGAGGCCGAGCATCAGCACGAACAGGTATTGGACGTAAGGCACCGCCAGCCCGAACACGTCGAGGCTCGACGGGCGGATCACATAGGCGCCGCGCGATCCCCCGACATAGTCCCAGTTGACGACGAGCGTCTGCAGCACGACGGCGAGCGCGAGCGTCGCGATCGAGAAGAACGCGCCGCGCAGCCGCAGCGTCAGATAGCCCATGCCGAGGCCCGCGATCCCCGACACGACCGCGCCGAGCGCCATCAGGAGCGGGATTGGAAGCGGGTAGGCCTTGTGAAAGAACACGGTCGTGTAGGCGCCGAGCGCGAAGAACGCCGCCGAGCCGAAATTCACATAGCCGCAGTAGCCGCCGAGGATATTCCAGGCCGTCGCCAGCACGACGAACTGCAACACCACGTAGCCCGCGACGAACAGGTACTCGTTGTGGACGGCGCGCAGCCCGAGGAAGAAGAGCGCCGCGACCGCGATGGCGAGAAATGTGAAGAGCCCTGACCGCACGGTGCCGCCCTATCGCCCGAGAAGGCCCGAGGGCCGAAATGCCAATGTCAGCAGCAGAAAGCCGAACGCGACCGCCGGCGCCCAGGAGGGGCCGTAGAACGTCGCCGTGATGCTCTCGACGATGCCGAGCAGCATCGCGCCGATTACGGTGCCGGGCAGGCTTCCTAGCCCGCCGAGGACGGCGATCGCGAACACGCGGCCGATATATTCGCGCCCAACCGACGGCTCGATCGGCTGGATGATGATCAGGAACGCACCCGCGAGCGACGCCGTCGCGATCGAGATGCCGAACGCGATGCGCTTGATGCGGACGGGGTTCGCGGCCATCAGCGCGAGCGCTCCCTGGTCCTGCGACACCGCCTTGATGGCGCGGCCGATGAAGGTGCGCGACAGGAACAGCTCGAGGACCGCCAGCATGACGAGCGAAAGAACGCAGGGGATCAGCATGCGGTAGGGCAGGTCGATGAAGGCGAAGTGAATCGTCGGCCCGATATAGGGCGCCTCGACGTAACGGTAGTCGACGCCGAACACCAGGATCAGCCCGACTTCGGTGATGAACAGGATGCCGAAGAAGAAGGCGAGGCCGCGCAGCGCCTCCTGCCCGCGTTTTTCGAACGAGAGGTAATAGACCTGATAGACCGCCGCGCCGAGCGCGTAGAATACCGGCAGCATCAGGATGCCGACCAGAATGGGATCGAGGCCAAACGTCGAATTGACGATGTAGGCGATGTAGCAGCCCAGGATGATGAAGGCCGGGTGCGCGATATTGACGATGTCGAGCATGCCGAACGAGATGGAGATGCCGACCGTGACGGCGATATAGAAGCCACCCAGCAGCACGCCCGCGATCACGGCATTGATGAAGAGTTCGAGCGGAAAATCCATACGCAACCTCGGCCCGCGCGCTTGGCTGGTCGAAAATGAGCCTTACGGCTGGCCTCGGCGCCGCATCAGGGATTCGGCGATACCCCCGCCAGCGCGCGTGTTCGGTCCGGATTGTGGCATGTGCTCCCCCAGCGATCGGTCGCGATCTTGTCGTTGGATTGTCTTCTAGCACGGCCCTGTCGCGATGCCAGTCGCCAATTTGTAGCGGGCAGTCGCCCGCGCCGCGGCTTCGATCACGCCATTGGGAATGGCGCCCGCTTGGGCGGTGTTATTATCGCGGTGCTTGCGGCCGCCTAGCGCCGCAGCGAGGGAACTGGGAGGGTACCATGGACTTGAAGTTCGCGCGGCGCGCAGTCGGCGCCGCGATGCTGGCCGCAATTCTTGGCGCAACCGCCGCGCTGGCGCAGCCGGCGCCGGTGCGCGTCCGCGGCACGATCGAGAAGGTCGACGGATTGGTCCTGACGGTGAAATCGCGCGACGGCGCGATGCTCACCGTGAAGCTTCCCGACAATGTCGCGGTCGCCGCCACAACGAAGCGCTCGCTCGCCGACATCAAGCCCAATGACTTCGTCGGCATCGCCGCCATGCCGCAGCCGGGCGGCCCCTCGCGGGCACTCGAGGTCCTGATCTTTCCGGAGGCGGCGCGTGGGACCGGCGAGGGCCATTACCCCTGGGATCTGATGCCGCAGAGCACGATGACCAATGCGACCGTGAGCGAGACTGTCACCAAGGTCGACGGCCATACGCTGACGCTGAAATACAAGAACGGCGAGCAGACAATTATTGTGCCGCCCGAAACTCCGATCGTCACCGTTGTGCCGGCAGACAAGAGCGAGCTCAAGCCCGGCGCCACGATCTTCATCTTCGCCGCGACGCGCGCCGAGGACGGCAGCCTGAGCGCTGCCCGCGTCACGATCGGGCGGGATATCGCGCCGCCGATGTGACGTGACCCTGGCCGGGTAGGGAGACAGTCATGATTCTCGGGACGCTGAGCCGCGATCTGGTCGCGGCGAGCTTTGCGCTGTTGATTGCCGTCACCATCGCGGCGGCGCAGGCACCAATACGCGTGCGCGGTACGATCGAGCAGATCGACGGCTCGACGCTGATGATCAAGGCGAAGGACGGCACGATGCTCAAGGTCGTGCTTGCCGACAATGCCCTGGTCGTCGCGATCGACAGGCGGTCGCTCGCCGACATCAAGGTGGGCGAGTTCATCGGCACGGCCGCCACGTCGCAAGGCGACGGCGTCTTGCACGCGATGGAGGTGCATATCTTCCCGGAGAGCATGCGCGGGACCGGGGAGGGCCACCGTGATTGGGAGGCAGCCGGCTCGACCATGACCAATGCCACGGTCGCCGACACGATCACCAGCGTCAACGGCAATATCTTCACGCTGCGCTACAAGGGCGGCGAGCAGAAGGTGATGGTCGATGCGAACACGCCGATCGTCGCCTACGTGCCGGGAAGCAGGAGCGACCTGAAAGCCGGCCTGCGGATTGCCATCCCGGCGGCGACGCGCGCGGATGACGGCAGCCTGCGCGCGCCGCGCGTCTCGGTCGAGCGGACGGCTCCTCCGCCGATGTGATGTGCTTTTCCCTCCCCGCGAAGCGGGGAGGGATCACGCCGCCCCCTTGATGTGACGCGACCGGATCCGCCGCACGATCCACCACACCAGCAGCACCACGACCGGCACGCAGGCGCCCGTCGTGAGCGCCGGATCGACGCGGACCAGCCCGGCGTCATACGCGCCTTTGACGAGGTAGCCGAACAAGCCAACGACGTAATAGCTGATCGCCGCGACCGAGAGCCCCTCGACGGTTGCCTGCAGCATCAGTTGCAGCCGCGTGCGTTCGTTCATCGAGCGCAGCACGTCGCGGTTCTGCTGCTCCAGCTCGACGTCAACTCGCGTGCGCAGCAGATTGGCGGCGCGCGCGAGTTTCTGGGCGAGGTTTGCCTGCCGCTCCTCCAGGGTG
>CAYZMR010000131.1:0-10583 GCA_964479515.1 uncultured Hyphomicrobiales bacterium
GCTACAGCTGCCCGAGAAAAAAGGCCGTCCCGTGCCAGGGGCAGGGACGGAGGTGGAAGCAGCAGCCGGTGGCCGCCGCCTCTGGGGGAACGGTGGGGAAAACTGTCGCCCGCTCCCGAAAGAATATCACGGTGCTTTGAAGCGCTGTGCCGGAAGCGATCTGACGCGTCTACTTCTTTCTAAACAATCGCTTCACCGATGAGCTGAGGCCGGCGGACAGCGCGTTAGCCAGCCCCGCCGCAGAACTCACGATGATGATGCCGCCTGGGACCGTGACTTCGGCTTCTACGGCCGCGAGGCGCATGTGAGCCTGATACGCGAAGAGCGGCTGATCGCGGGCGTGAATTTCCTCGAGGAGCTGTCGCCCAAGCTCCGGCAGAGCGTCCTGCTCATAAAGGACAAGGTCCCGAAGGGGACGACCGTGCAAGATGCCGAGACGCTGGCAGCATACAGCGATCGTATCACGGTGAACGGTGGCGCCGTGTGCATGTCAGGTGTGGATAGAGACGTTTCTTTCAACGTGGCGTGGGATTCTGACGGCAATCGGAATCAGCATTGCGGCGCTTGGTCTTATCTTGCGGCTGTTGGGCGTGATCTAGGCTTATCCACATCCCTTCATCGCCGGGTAGCGGCCGATGGTGATGCGCTGGCGATCGGTGCCGCGCGTGACGACCCACGTCTTGCGATGCTTTCCAATCCGAATGCCGAGGGCTGGCGTCGTTTTGTCGTAGTAGATGCCGGGCGTAGCGAGCCGCGACACCACCACGTCGGTGAGGTGTGCGACGGGCATTTTTTGTCTCCAATTTGTCTCTCAAAGGGCGTGTGTAGAGGCGGTTTTCTACGACGCAGTATACACCGCGCAAATGAGGAAAAGTTTTCAAAATAAATGAGTTACGGAAGCTATGGCGTGCTATGGAAAAGCGCCAAATCGCATTCCTAAACCGAAGGTCGCAGGTTCGAGTCCTGCCGGGACCGCCAGCTACTCCGAATGCGTCTTGGGCATGACCGTGTGATGGGCGGTGGCGTCATGAGCGTGGACATCCGGCCAAGACCCGGTGAACCCTTTTCTGGCGAGTCCCACTCCCGACACGATCACAACGACAAGAACGAGGCGTTTGAAATTCTCGGCGCTGATCCGGTCACGGATGTGCCGACCAAGAAACATGCCCAGCCCGACGGGCACCAGCGCAGCCAGAGACCATGCCCATTCGGTCCAGCTGACTTGATTGCTGCTGCTCAGCACAAGAGCGAGCAGGGCTGAAGAAATGACGAGAAACAGCGACGCTTCTTTGGTGAATTGCTTGCCTCTGAGACCCTTCCCGATCAGGTAGGTGAAGACGATCGGCCCGGGCAACGCAGCCGTTCCTCCCAGCAGACCACCAAGAAAGCCCGCCATGATGCCTGACGGGGCTTGGTAGCGTCCCGGGATGGCGATCTTTGCACTAATCATCATGATAACAGCGACGATGATCAACGCCACGCCAGCGCACAAGGTCGCAACGGGAAGGCTATCGTTCACAAGAAAATAAACTCCGGCCAGGAGACCAGGTACCATTCCGGCGAGAACTGGCCAAAGCGCGCGCGCCGCGGCTGCGGTGTTTCCGCCTTCCAGCGCTTGCGGGATGTTGCTTAATATCAATGGGATTGTCAGCAGAATAACGGCCGCCTTGATATCGATAAAAAGCGCCAGCAAAGGAAGGGCGACAATCGGCATTCCGACGCCTATCGCTCCTTTGGTGAGCCCGGCGATGATCAAACTCAGGACGACCGCAAGCAACAGAGAATTGTGAGCGTTCGACAGAAGATCCGTCGTCATCGTCGATCGCTATTTCTTAGATACGACGGAACGATTTTCCAGCACTCGAACAGCCTCGTCGTACAGAGTGAGGCCTCTCGCCTGATCGTCCACACATGCCTTCCGTGCGTCGACCAGGGCGAGGACTGCGCGTGCCGCCTCGTTCGCCGCCGAACCTCCCGCTTCCTCGAACTGTTTGATTCGTGCCAGCAGCTTCGAATCTCGAGACGCACACTCGCTCGAAAGCGAACCGACGCGATCCACAATCGATGCGATGCCGGCGCCTGAACACAGCAATGCGATCGTCGTGAACCAGATTGTCGCGTACGTCCGCAAACTCCGATCACTCGCAATCATGTGCCAGTCGTTGTTCGGCGCGGCCGGTTCCGTGGTTGACTTTGGCAGGCGGATTACAGGCATGTGGTCTTTCCGCATTCACCGGTTCGCGCGGCTAGCTTTTGGACCGATGCGACAACACGCTCGTGACAACGCACGCGATGAACTCTCGGCATCACGAGAATATCCCAGGCGTGCACGCGCTGGTTCGCTCGTCAGTTCGACGAGACGCGGCTGATCGGACCGAGCACGAGGTGCGGACAGAAATTTGCAAGCACCATGCCATTTCGAACTTTGCACAGAGGTTCGACATCGCGATGGCGGGTTAAACGATTAAGCATGGTCATCAGCGGTTTAGCCGCTGCCGGTAAATTGACCAGACTGAAGAAAAATCTTGCGGACGGCCGGATGGATTGAGTTTTGCGCGGGTGGACAGCAAGGCGATGCAAATTGCGCCTAATGTCTGGTTCTTCTTGGCTCACACGCTTGAGATGAAACAATCAAACGCACGCGGTGAGGTCGCGCGCAAAACCTTTTCGGGCGCCTGACGCGGCGCAAGTCGCCGGCCGACCAGCATCGCCACGGCGGCATCGGCTGTGCCAAGCTCATCTCCGAGCCAAACGCGAATGCCACGCCAAAGGGAATGTCTCGTGCGATCCAGCAATCTGCGCTCTCGGACGAAGGATCTTCTTTTTTTCGCGCTGCCGGTGCTGCTTCTCATTGCGGTGGTCGCGCTCGTTCTTTACGTCGTCCATCCCGGGCCACCCGCGACCTTTGTCATGTCCACCGCCACGCCGGGCAGCCCGTACTATCGGTATGCCGAACGCTACCGGGAGGTCTTCAGGCGCAACGGCGTCACGCTCGAGATCCGAGCGTCGGAGGGGTCGTCCTCCAACCTCAAGATGCTGTCCGACCGCGCGTCCGGCGTCGATGCCGCGATTGTTCAGGGAGGCATCGCCTCCGCCAAGGACACGCCGGGGCTGCTGTCGGTCGGCCGCATCGCGTATGAGCCGCTATGGGTCTTTTATTCCGGCAGCACACGGCTCGACCGGCTCACCGACCTCAAAGGCAAACGCATCCTGGTCGGTCCCGCAGGCAGCGGCACGAGCAGCCTCGCGCTGCGGCTGCTTGCCGCCAATGGAATCTCGTCCGACACGGCGACGCTGATCAATCGCGAACTGCCGGACGATGTGGACATGCTCGCCAAAGGCGAGGCCGACGCGGGTTTCCTGGTTCTCGCGGCGGAAGCGCAGACGATCCAGAAGCTTCTCCGGACGCCGAATGTCCACCTGATGAGCTTTGCCAATGCCGATGCCTACACGCAACGCTTCCCATTTCTGTCTCGCTTGATCCTGCGACAAGGCGTCGTGGACTTTGCTGCCGACATTCCGCCCGCCGATGTCACGCTTCTTGCGACGACAACCGCCGTGCTGGTGCGCCAGGACGCTCACCCCGCGCTCGTCAATCTCCTGACACAGGCTCTACAGGAGGTGCACAACCAGCCTGCCGTCGACCAGGCCGGAAACGCGCAGCTGTTTCAACGCGTCGGCGAATTCCCCATTGCGAACGATCCCGAATTCCTGTTGTCCGACGAGGCGCGGCGCGTCTATCGGACCGGCGCGCCCTTCCTGCAGCGCTACATGCCGTTCTGGCTCGCCACGATGGTCGACCGCCTGATGGTATCCCTCGTGGTGCTGCTGCCCCTTCTGATCCCGCTGATGAAGTTCGCGCCGCAGATCTACAATTGGCGCATCCGGCGCCGCATCGTCTATTGGTACGGGCAGCTCCGACGCGTGGAGACCGCCGCGCGGGAGTCGTTGAGCCCGCAGGACCGCACCGCGGAGCTTCGGGAACTCGACCGTATCGACGCGGCGTTGGAGAGCATTCCGGTCCCGCTCGGCTTTGCCGACAGGCTCTATCAGCTGCGCGAGCATGTCGAAGTCGTACGCCGGCGACTGCAATTCAACCCGGCGAAGCCGTCCGCCACGCAATACGCGAAGGTCGCTCAGTGACGATGGCCGCCGGCGCTCCGTCCCAATTCACCCGACCGTCAGCCACGCGGGCGGCGTGTCTTCCTTGCGCATCGTCACGATGAAATAGAAGCGGTCCTCGTTCGTGCGCTCCGGCACATCGTTCTGGGTGCGCACGATCTTGAGGCCGCCGTCCTCGATCATGCCGCGGAAATCATCGAGCCGCGAGGCGCGGTTGTTTTCGCATACGACGATCGCCGCTCCTGGGTTCAGGAATGGCTTTACGCTTGTGTAAAATCCGCGCCGGATGCCCCAGTTCTCGTCGTAGCCGCGCCGATCGCCGGGATATTCGTCGGCATGGTGCGGCGGATTGCCGAGCACCAGGTCCCATTTCTCGGACTTCGGAATGTCCTTCAGATTGTCCGACACATAGGCGACGCAGCGTTTGTCGAGCCCATTCTTCGCGATCGTGCGCCGGCAGGCCTTGACCGCCTCTTTGCTGATATCGGCGAGCGCGAGATTCTCGCACAGGCCGTTCGCGAGCGCCGAGAAGCCGACGAAGCCCGCGCCCGCGCACCATTCGAAGGCGCGCTTCTGCTTCGGCATGCCGAGTCCCTTGAGGAACGGAATGAAGTTCTGCCCAAAACTTCTCCCGCCGACCTCGATGTATTCCTTGTAGAAGACGTCGAGCCCGACATAGGTCTCCGTCTTCCACGGGACCATCGGTTCGGCGAGCGGGAAGAGCACGTGCTGGTGAACGAAATTCCAGAGCCGTTCCATGGGGCGAGTCGATTCCTTGGGTTTCGGGTCAAGGTTTGGGGGGGCGCGTCGCCTTTGTAAAGCGGATGAACGGCGCTGTGGATCAGGCCGCGATCGATCCGTGCTCCAGCCGCAACGGTCGGTGGTCGACCAGTCGGGCGAATTCCTCGTCATGGGTGATGAACATCACGCCGTACCCGAGCGCGCACAGCCGGGTGACGGCGCTGGCAAGCGCGTCGCGCGTCGCACGGTCCTGGCCGACGGTCGGTTCGTCAAGCATGATCCAGGGCAGCGTGCCCGAAAGCGGCCAGAGCCAGCTCAAGCGCTTGCGCGCCGCGAGCGGCAGCTCATAGAGATGAGCGTCGAGCGAGGGAGCGCCGAGGAACGTAGCGAGCCGCGCAATCGTGTCCGGCGTCGGCGCCACGATGCCGCGGCGCGCCAAGGCTGCACGGCGGCGCGCGACGTCCTCCTCAAGGGTCGCGCCGCACCACTGGTGGTCCGGATTCTGGGTCGCGAGCGCGAAGACGCGGTTGCCGCCGCGCCACGGCGCGTAGGGCGCGCCGTCGAGCCGGATCGCGCCGTCCGATGGCGCGAGCACGCCGGCGAGCAGCTTGAACAGCGTCGTCTTGCCAGCCCCGTTCGCGCCCGCGAGCCGATGGGCGCGCCCAGGTTCGAGCGCGAGGTCGACCGCCTGGAAGATGGTCCGGCCTTTGGGGTAGCCGAAGGACAGGCGCTCGATCGCGATGACGGGCGCGGCGCAAGGCGCAAGGCCCGCGGTCGCGGCGACCGGATCGCAGGCGAAGTCGGCGGAGCCGGTCATCGCGGTTTGCGTCCAGCCGTCTTGTTGCTCCAGGCGATTGTCGATCAGGGTGACGTCGAAGCCGCGAGTGTCTGCTTGCGACAGATAGGCGAGCGCGTCGTCCCGGTTCGCCGGATCGAGCTGTTCCAGCGCGGTGTCGATGCCGATCGCGCGATAATGCGACAACGAAAAACAATGCAGCGCCAGCAGGACCTGCTCGCCGCCCGAGAGCGTCGGCGGCTTGCGCGCGGCGTAGGCCGTGAAATCGATGGCCGAAAATGCCGGCCGGACAGGCTGCGGCCGCGCGCGATAGATCTCGATCTCGTCGGCGACCGTGCTGGAGAGGCCGGAGAGCGCGGCCTCGGCGTAGGGACCGACGAAAAACGCGCTTGCCGGCGTCGCTGCGCGTAAGCGCGCCGTCAGGCCGGTGCTGCGCCCCGAGAAATTCGGCCCGGTGAGGAGTTCGCGTGCCATTCAGCGCATACTCCAGGCGATTCCGGCCCCGGCGAGCGCGAGCAGCGACCACGCGCCGTCGATCACGGTCAATCGTCGTGGCGCCGCATCCGTCAGTGCGCCGTCGATCAGCGACAGCGTGTTCTCGATCGGCCATTTGTCGCGCGCGCGGCCGATCGCGATGGTGACGACGGTGAGCCACACGGTCTGCACCAGGAGCCATCCGTTGCGCAGGTTGCTCCATGATGGGCGCCGCGTGATCAAGCCGGCCGCGATCAAAGCGATGCGCGCGCGGTCGACCGCGTGCAGGATCGTTTCGATGAGCGAGAGCGTGAGCACGATCAGCTTCTTCGCCACCGCCGGCGCGGAGACCTGGCGTACGAACTGAAACGGCGTCGATCCGCGAAAGCGCAGGAATATCGCCTGAATGACGAAAGCGATGACGAAGAGCCGCAGCGCAATCACCGCCACGTAGGCGGCCGCGTTGGCGCGCGAGCCCTCGATGCCGGACGCGATCTCGGCGGGCGCGCGCCCGACGATGCCGACCCAGACGAGGGTCATGAAGGCCGCGAGCGGCAGCACGATCGCCGCCGACCAGCCGAGCGCCGCGACGACGCGCTTGCCGCTGCCGAGTGCGAATACGACCGCGACCGCAAGCACGACCGCGAGGCCCGGCAGATCGCGGGCGATGGTCGCTCCGGTGATCACCAGGAGGCCGAACACGATCGCGCCGTTGGGCGTCATTCACTCATGTCGCCGAGGGCTGCACGGACGGCCGCAGCATCGTGATGAACTCCTGCGGCGTCGCGTGATAGAGGAGCGCGGCAAGCAGGACCTGCAGGGTTTTGTCGAGCGGCTCGATGATCAACCCGGAGCGCAGCGTCGCATCCCACAGCAGGTTGCCCGATTTCACGAAATAGGCGACCACGAGCGCGCTGCCGCTGCCCGTCACGCCACCGAACAGATAGGCGACCACCGGCGCGGCCGTGACCGCCGATACGATGCCGGTGACGATGCCGAACGTCACGACTTTGGCGACGAACGCGCCGGTCGGCAGCGGCCGTGCCCGGAACGTGCCGTTTGCGCGCGCCGTCAACAACGCGGACACGAGCGCGATCGCCAGCACCGTCAGCGTGAACCAGGGCAGGAACGGGTTGAGCACCAGTCCGGTTAGGATCACGCCGATCAGCCCCGCCGCGAAGGCGCAGACGATTGCGGCGACGAGGTCGGGAAACAGCAGGAGCGCGCACAGGATCGTGCCGACCGAGTCGAGATAGACCGGCAGCTTGACCAGGTAGACGATGTTGCCGATTGAAAAGTTCAGCGCCGCGCACAGCGCAATCGCGACGAGACGCGGCGTCGTGAACATAAATCGGCCCCTCCGTCCCTGCTAGACATAGTTGAACCGCGCCGGAGGGCAACAGGCAAGCTTGCTGCTTGACACCGCGCCCCACGCGCGAAAGATCGCTCCTTTCCGGGGGCAACCATTGTTCCGATTCGCGACCCTGCTGCAGGCGGTTCGCCTTGCCCTCGCGGCGGCGGCGATAGCGGCGCTCGCGCCAGTATGCCAGGCGCAGCAGCAGGCGCCGCTGGTCGGCATCGATCCGGTCCGGACGGCCGTCGGCGAGATCGAAACCGCATTGCGGCGCGGTGGGCTTTCGGCGACGGCGCTTTCGGCCTTTGCCGCGCAGCTCGCGCCGCTGCGGGATGATCTGCGTGCCAAGCTCGCGGACCTTCAACCGCGTCTCGCCGACCTCGACGCGCGGCTCACGCAGCTCGGCGCTGCCCCTGCCGAGGGCGCGCCACCGGAGGATGCCGGTGTAGCGACCGAACGGGCACGGCTGACTCAGGCCCGCGGCGAATTGGACGCCGCGGTCAAGCAGGTGCAACTCCTGCAGACACGGTGCGATCAACTCGCCACGACCTTGAGTGAGCGTCAGCGCACCGCCTACACGGAGCGATTGCTCCAGCGCACGCCGAACGTGCTCGATCCGTTCTTCTGGACTGAGGTGGTCGGCGCCGTGCCGGACGAGGCTCGGCGGTTCATACGCCTCCTGCGTGACGGCTTGACCTATGCGCTGGAGAAGGGCGGCACGACGCGTTTGGCGTTCGCGGGTCTCGCCCTGGTCGGGCTCGCCATCGTGGCCTTCGGATTGGCGCGCTGGTGGAACCGCATCGCGCTCGTCGGTCGGGTGGAAACTCGCTTTGGCAACGCGATCGCGGCGTTCCTGGTGTTCGCGCGTGCGCTCTTTGTTGTTCCGGCCGTCGTCATGGTCGTGCTCGTGCTGTTCGACCAGTTCGACCTGACGCCGCCAGACAGCGATCCGATCGGGAGCGCACTGGTGTTCGCCGTCGTGATCGCGGCCCTCGCCCGTGCGGCGGGTCTTAGCGTGCTGGCCCCCGACGAGCCGCGCCGCCGCCTGGTCGACGTGCGCGACGAAGTCGCCGTCTGGCTGCATCGTCATTTGACCTGGAGCGCCCGTCTTCTCGGCGTCTCGATCGTCGCGCGGGCCGTGCACGGGACGATCGGCGGGCCGCAACCGATCGCCGACGCCATCCAGATGATATTCGCGGCCTCGATCGTCGTGTTGCTGGTTCATCTCCTGACCCGCCGCCGCCGCAGCGAAGAGGAGGAACTCGGTCAGCCCGTCCTCCACCTACCGGGTGTGCGCCTGCTGGCCTGGATCGCGGTTGCCGTCATCGCCGGGTTGCTGCTGACGGGATATGCGGTGCTTGCGTCCTTCATGGCGGGGCGCGCAGTCTTCGGCGTCGCGCTGATCGCGACTCTCTACCTTATGCTGTTGGTGACCGACGCGGTCGTCGGCAGCACGCTTTCGCCCAATTCGGCCCGGGGCCGCGTGGTCGCGGGTCAGCTCGGCGTCAACCCACGCGGCGTCGGCTTGCTGGGTGTGGTGGTCTCGGGCGTGCTCCGCGCGCTATTCGTCCTGGTTGTGCTTGCATTGGTGATCGGCCGATCGGAGATGGCGGCCGTCGATTTCTTTGACGCGATCCGCGGCGCGTCGCTCGGGCTGCGGATCGGCGACATCACGATATCGATCGGCGACGTGCTGGGCGCGATCCTGCTGTTCGCGGTCGCGCTCGTGCTCACGCGGGTCGTGCAGCGCTGGCTCGAGCGCGAGGTGTTGCCGCACACCGCGATCGATCCGAGCCTGCGGCTCTCGATCGCGACCATGTTCGGTTATGTCGGGTTCTTTGCAGCGCTCATGCTGGCTCTGACCGAGCTTGGCATAGACCTGCAGAAGATCGCGCTCATCGCCGGCGCGCTCTCGGTCGGTATCGGCTTCGGGCTTCAATCGGTCGTGTCCAACTTCGTCTCCGGTCTGATCTTGTTGGCGGAGCGGCCGATCCGCATCGGCGACCAGATCGCCGTGAAGAACGAGGAGGGTTTCGTCCGCCGTATCAGCGTGCGCTCGACCGAGATCGAGACGTTCGAGCGCGCGAGCGTCATCATCCCGAACTCGGATCTGATCACCGGCGTCGTCAAGAACTGGACGCGCGTCAATATGCTCGGACGCGTGGTGCTCAAGGTCAGCGTCGCCTACGGCAGCGATCCGGAACAGGTGCGCGACATTCTCACCGAATGCGCCAAGGCTCATCCGCAGGTGGTACAGAACCCGGCGCCCGCTGTGCAACTCGCCGAGCTCGGCGACAGCGCGTTGCGGTTCGAGGTCTATTGCATTGTCGCCGACCTTGGAGCTGGCGGCGCGATCAAGAGCGATCTCTATTTCGCCGTGCTCAGGCGGTTTCGCGAGGCCGGCATCGAGATTCCATTTCCCCAACGCGAGGTGCGGATCGTCCGCGCCGCGCCCGACGAGCCGGACAAGCAAACCAAACCGGCCTGATTCCGCGTTACGGCCAATCTTCGCCGCATTCATCTTTCAGTCACCATTTCGGCGGCGATATGCCCTCTTGGGGAAGCCGTTCGGGGACACGCGAATGACGGGGCTGTTTCGGTCGATATCGCTCGCGCGGATGGCCGCGGCATGTGCGCTCGTCGGCCTCGCGGCCTGCGCCGCCGACCACGATCCGCCGCCCGCTGAGCCGAGCTTCTATCGCAACCTCACGAGCGGCGCGGTGCTCGATCCCGGCGCCGCGCAATCGATGATCACCGGCTATCGGAGCAACAACGGTCTCGGCGCCGTGACGATCGATCCCACGCTCATGCGGCTTGCCGAGGAGCAGGCGCGCGCGATGGCGGCACGCGACAAGCTCGACCATAACGTCGGCAAGTCGTTCGATCAGCGCATGGCGAGTTCCGGCTTCGACGCAAAGGTCGCGGTCGAGAACATCTCGGCCGGCTATCATACGTTGGCGGAAGCATTCTCGGGCTGGCGCGATTCGCCGCCGCACCGAGCCAACATGCTCAAGAAGGGCGTCACCCGCATGGGGATCGCGGCGGTCTACTCGCCGAAGTCGAAATACAAGGTGTTCTGGTCGCTGATCATGGCGG
>CAYZMR010000132.1:0-10563 GCA_964479515.1 uncultured Hyphomicrobiales bacterium
TCGCGATGGGCATCTATTACATCAACCGCCTGATCGCGAAGGGGCCGCAGGGCAGTCTGGTCGAAGCGCCGCAGAGGCCTTCGCTCGGCAGTCCGCTGTCGTCGGCGATCGACGCCGCGCGCGAAGCCACAAGCTAGGGAGGCAACCATGGAATGGTATCTCCCGGTGATCTGGGCCGCGCTGATCGGAACCGCGGTCGCGCTCTACGTGGTGCTCGACGGCTTCGATCTCGGCGTCGGCATCCTGTTTCCCTTCGCCAAGCAAGACCGCGAGCGCGACCAGATGATCTCCTCGATCGCGCCGTTCTGGGACGGCAATGAGACTTGGCTGATTCTCGGTGGCGGCGGGTTGTGGGTCGCGTTTCCGCGTGCCTATGCGGTGATCATGCCGGCGTTCTATCTGCCGGTGATCGTGATGCTGCTCGCGCTCGTATTCCGTGGCGTCGCGTTCGAATTCCGCACGGTCGCAAACACCAGCAAGAAATACTGGAACGTCGCCTTCGCGGGCGGCTCGCTGGTCGCAGCACTTGCACAAGGCCTGATCCTCGGCGGCCTGATCCAGGGCGTGAAGGTTGAGAATGGCGCCTTCGCGGGCGGTGCATTCGATTTCGCAACGCCATTTGCGGCGCTGTGCGCGCTCGGCGTCGCGGCCGGCTATGCGCTGCTCGGCGCGACCTGGCTGGTGATGAAGACCGAAGGGCCGGTCGCGGATCGCGCGCGGGCGCACGCCAAGCCGCTGCTCGGCGTCGTCCTCATCTTCATGGGGATCGTCAGCCTGTGGACGCCGCTGTCGGTGCCACGCATCGCGGAGCGGTGGTTCTCGACGCCAAATATCTTTTTCCTCTGGCCGGTTCCGGTCGTGACCGCGCTTGTCGCGTATCTGGCTTGGCGCTGGCTCGCAGCCGGGCGCGAGATCCCGCCCTTCCTCGCCGCGATCGCGCTGTTCATGCTCGGCTATCTCGGGCTCGCGATCTCGACCTTCCCGTATCTGGTGCCGCCTGCGCTCACGGTGTGGCAGACCGCGGCCGCGCCCGCGAGCCAAGTTTTCATGCTGATCGGCACCGTCGCGCTGTTGCCGATCGTGCTCGGCTACGTGGTCTTCGTCTATTGGCTGTTCCGCGGCAAGGTGCGCGAGGGCGAAGGGTATCACTGAGGTCTAACAACAGCCCAGCCGATGCGTAACAGCGGCAGGCGGCCTTGGATCGAGCGCGCGAACGTGCGCGGCACCTCGGGCACCATCTCGGGAAACCGCGCCTGGAGGTCGGCGGGCGGCGTTCCGACCGCATCGGTCGCGGTCCACATCACGATCGCGCCGCTCCGCCGCACTGCGTCGTCGGAAAGCCAGGGCGCGCGCTCGCTCGAGGCGTCGATGAAGAGATGCGGCCGGTCGGGCGAGGCAAGCGCAACAAGGCCTGCGGTCCGGATGTCGCCGACGACGATCGAAAGCGGCCGACCGGTGCGGCGGCGGAACGTCTCGGTGAAGAACTGTCCCATATCGGCCGCGGGCTTGCTCACTTCCAGCTCGACGGCGGCGGTCCAGGGCAACGTGACCGTCGCCACGACGATCGCGGCGGGCGGGATGAGGAGAAGGCCGAGCCAGACGAGCGCGCCGGTGCGCTGGCGGTAGAGCCGGATCACGTCGCCGGCCGCGACCACGACGGCGAGGCCCGACAGGATCACCAGCGAACCCGTCCCGCCGATCGGACTTGCTTGCTTGAACAGCACAGCCAAGCTCATCGCCACCACGAGCGGGACGAGCGCGAACAGATAGACGAACGTCTTCGCGAACGGCCCGACTGGCGCGCGCTCGAAGGTCGGCGCGCTCGCGCGCCCGGCGAACAGTCCGCCGGCGACCAGCAACAGCACGACGAGCCCGGCATGGCTGAGCAGCGGCCACACGATGATGCCGAGCCAAGCGGTGACGCGCATATCGCTGATGATCAGGCCCGGCAATGCCGCGATGATCGCGCGCGGATCGAGTCCGGACCGCTCGAGCCACAGGAGATGCGGAAGATTGATCAGCACGATCGCCAAGACCGCCGCCGGCGGACCCAACGTGCGCAGGCGTGCGCGCCCCTGCGGGCTCCCGACGACGAACAGGACAATGAGCGCGAACAGCATCAGCCCCGCATAGGTCGTCAATATGAGCACGCCGAGCGCGAACCCGAGTGCGACCCAGTCGAGACGGCGGTGTCCGGTCATCGCCCGGTAGGCGAACAGGAGCGACAGTGCGCTGAGCGGCATCGCCAGCACGCCCGGACCGAACTCGACCGTCGGCACCGTGAACACGCTGATGCCGGTCATCAGCAGGATCGCCATTACGGCATGCGCCGCACCGACGACATGGCGTCCGAGCCGGAATACCGCCCAGTAGGTCACGATCACGCAGAGCTGCGCCAGCAGATAGATGCCGATGATGCGATCACCGGCGAGGCCGAAGGCTATCTCGGCGGCCCAGTAGGCGAGCGGCGGTCCATAGGGCGAGCCGGCGAGCCATTCGCGCCCGACCGCGAGCACGAGCGGCACATCGCCCGGCGGCGCCGCGTAGAACAGCGCCGGCACGAGCGTCCACAGCGCGGCCTGCGCCAGCGCCGCCGTCCAGAACATCAGGCCCGGATAGGCGCGCAACGCCTCGACGATGAGCGAGACGTGGGCCATCGGCGCGCGACCGATTGCGGCGGGGGACAGGACGGACATCAGGGGATACTAGACGGCAAGTCGCGCCGGTTCATCCTCGTCGACCGCCGTCCGCGGGGCGAGCAGCGCCGCGACCGGCGCGAAGCTGCGCCGATGGTGCACGCAGGGGCCAAGCCGGGAGAGCGCCGCGAAATGCTCCGGCACCGAATAGCCCATGTGGCGCTCGAAGCCGTAGCCCGGATGCGCGGCGCCGAGCTGGATCATGAGCCGGTCGCGCGTCACTTTCGCAACGATCGAGGCGGCCGCGATCGACAACACCAGCGCGTCGCCCGAGATCACCGCCTCGCAGTCGCAGCCGGCGTCGATCCTGTCGCGGCCGTCGACGAAGACGAGACGCGGCCTGACCGGGAGCGCCTTCACGGCGCGTGCGAGCGCCCAAAGCGAAGCCTGCAGGATGTTGTCGCGGTCGATGCGCGCGGTCGAGCCGAAGGCGATGGCAACCTGCGCGGTCGCGCAGACCTTCAGGTACAGCTTCTCGCGCTCCTCGAAGGTGAGCTTCTTGGAATCGTTGAGCCCGCGCGGGATGCGCTTGGGATCGAGGATCACGGCGGCCGCGACCACGGGACCGGCGAGCGGGCCGCGCCCGGCCTCGTCGCATCCCGCGACCGGGAACACCCCGCGCTTCATCGCGCGCCGCTCGCGCGAGAATGTCGGGCGGATCGGCTCCTCGTCGAGCGGAAGGCGGGCGGCGGCGCGACTCATGTGTGGCGATCCTGCAAGGATCGCCAGTGGAACTCAATTCCGGCGGATTCCGGGCTGTGATCTCAGTGGAAAACCCGGCCGGAATCGATCGCGACGGTCTGGCCGGTCATCGTCTCGGTGCGGCACATGGTGACGACCTGATCGGCGACGTCGTCCTTGTCGGCCGCCCGCTTGAGCAGCGACCCGCTCGCGGACCGCTCGATCTGCGCGTTCGACAGGTTCGCGGTGGCGCGCGTGCCTTCCAGCAGGCCGGGCGCGACGCAATTGACCAGAACGTCCGGCGCGAGCGCAACCGACATGCAGCGCGTCAGGTGGATGAGGCCGGCTTTCGAGACGGCGTAGGCGATCGATGAGCCGCCCGGGATGAGGCCCGCGATGGAGGCGATATTGACGATGCGGCCACGTCCTTGCTTCTGCATCACCGGCGCCACCGCCTTGATGGCGTGCATCGGGCCGGTGAGATTCACGTCGATGATCTTGGCCCATTCCTGCGTCGTCAGGCCGTCGAGATCGCTGAAGGGGATCGACTTGTTGTAGGCGGCATCATTGATGAGGATATCGAGCCGGCCGAAGCGCTTGACGACCTCGCCGACCATGCGCTGGATTTGGTCGGGCTGCGTCACGTCGCACTGGAAGGTCGCCGCCTCGACGTCGTGCTGGAGCAACGCGCCGGCCACCTTTTCGGCGTCGTCGGCGCTCTGCGCATAGACGACCGCGATATTGGCGCCGGCCGCCGCAAGCGCGTGGCAGATACGTTGCCCGAGCCCGCCATTGCCGCCCGTGACGACGGCGACAGAGTTCTTCAGATCCACGGCAGGCCTCCCCAGAATGCAGCGGCGGTCCCGGTTGAGCCGAGACCGCAACGCTCATTCTGCGCGGATTACCGCACCGGTTCAATCGCGTGTCGTCGCGATCGCGCTCAGAACAAAGTCAGTTGCTGCGGCCGCTTCTTCGTCGGCGCGAAGTGCTCGGTGGTGAGCTTGAGCTTGCGCCGATTGAGGCCGAGGCGCTCGCACGCGGCCTCGAAGCGGCGCCCGATCATCCAGGCGATCGGCCCAGAGCCGATCATGCGCTCACCCCATTTGGCATCGTAATCCTTGCCGCCGCGCGTGTCGCGGATCAGCTTGAACACGTGGCGATAGCGGTCGGGGAAGTTCTCCATCACCCATTCGCGGAACAGGTCGCGCACTTCGAGCGGCAGGCGCAACAGCACGTAGCCCGCCTCGCGCGCACCGGCCGCGTGGGCGGCATCGAGGATGCGCTCGATCTCGGCATCGTTGATCGCCGGAATGACCGGCGCGACCATCACGGAGGTCGGGATGCCGGCCTCCGACAGGCGACGGATCGCCTCGATGCGGCGCGGCGGGGTCGCGGCGCGCGGCTCCATGGTGCGGGCGAGCTTGGGATCGAGGCTCGTGACCGAGAGCGCGACCTTGACCAGGCCGCGCCGCGCCATGCGTGAGAGGATATCGATGTCGCGCGTGACCAGTGCCGACTTGGTCACGATCCCGACCGGATGCCCGGCGCGATCGAGCACCTCCAGGATGCCGCGCATGATCTCGTATTTGCGCTCGATCGGCTGATAGGGGTCGGTGTTGGTGCCGATCGCGATCACGCGCGGCGAATAGTTCGGTGCCGAGAGTTCGCGCTCGAGCAGTTCGGGCGCGTCCGGCTTGGCGAACAGCTTGGTCTCGAAATCGAGCCCGGCCGACAGGCCCATATAGGCGTGGCTCGGCCGCGCGAAGCAGTAGACGCAGCCGTGCTCGCAGCCGCGATAGGGATTGATCGAGCGGTCGAAGCCGATGTCGGGCGAGTCGTTGCGCGTGATGATCTTGCGCGCCTTCTCCTCGGTGACGGTCGTCACGAAGGCGGGCAACTCCTCGATTGACTGCCAGCCGTCATCGAAGGCGATGCGCGCGGTCGGCTCGTAGCGGCCGGACGCGTTCGAGGCCGTGCCGCGGCCGCGCCGGCGCTCCCGGTCGATGCCGGTGCCAAGGAATTCGCCCGCCGGCGCCACGGAGGGCGCTGGCACCGGCGGGCGTCGCAAAGCCGAGGAATGAGCCATGACAATACTCCTATCCGAAAGATAGGAACATAACAAGAACATTCAAGAGAAACGCGGCCGCATGTGGGAGACACAAGATGCTGATTTTTCCAGCATTTCAGCTACTGGCGATTGCGGTGCCGGGCCCTCCTGATTAGCGTGGTTCCAAGGCGGGCGGCGCATGTTCAGCATCATCATCGCGACATCTGATTCGGAGCGCGCGCTCGTGCCGACGCTCGCCGCGCTGGTGCCGGGCGCGACCGCCGGCATCGTGCGCGAAGTGATCATCGCGGATGGGGGCTCGCGCGACGAGACCGCCGATGTCGCCGAGATCGCGGGCTGCCGGTTCATGTCGTCGTCGCAGCCGCTCGGCGCACGCCTGAGGGCCGCCGCGGCCGCCGCCCGCGGCACTTGGCTCATGTTTCTGACGCCCGGCGTGGTGCCGGAACCGACCTGGATCGACGAGACGATCGCCTTCCGGGAGGACAGCGTGCGGCGCGACGAGGCGCGCGCCGCCGTCTTTGCTCCCGGCCGCGCGCGCACCCGCGACGTGCTGGGGCCGCTGCGGCGCTGGCTCGGCGCGCCGCCACGGCCCGAGCAGGGCCTGATGATCCCGAAATCGCTTTACGACGAACTCGGCGGTCATAGCGCCAAGGCGCGGGATCCCGAGACCGACCTTGCGCGGCGGCTTGGCCGGCGCCGGCTCGTGACGTTGCGCACCGCGGCCTCCACCGCATCCATGCCAATATTTGACTTCGGCAAATAGTTATTTGACAATGTCAACTTATTGGATCTCCGCCGGGAGAGTCACTTGCCCGCAGTGTCCGCCGAGTTGGAGCAGCGCATCGCGTCGGTGCGGCGCTTCACCCGCTTCTACACGCGCCAGATCGGGCTCTTGCGCGAAGGCCTGCTCGACAGCGCGTTCTCGCTCAGCGAGGCGCGCGTGCTCTATGAGCTTTGGTGCCGCGATCACCTCACCGCCTCGGAGCTCGCGGCCGAGCTCGGCCTCGACCACGGCTATCTCAGCCGCATGTTGCGGCGCTTCGCCGAGCGCGGCCTGATCGCGAAAAAGCCGGCGCCCGACGATGGGCGTCAGAGTTTGCTCAGCTTGACGGAGCGCGGCCGCAAGGCATTCGCGCCGCTCGATCAAGGCTCGCGCGACCAGGTCGCGGCGTTTCTGGACCGGCTAAGCCTCGCCGAGCAGGAGCGCCTGGTCGGCGCCATGGGTGCGGTCGAGACCCTGCTTACCGAGCCGGCCAGCGAGAGACCGTCCTACGTCCTGCGGGAGCACCGGCCGGGTGACATGGGCTGGGTCACCTCGGCGCATGGCGCGCTCTACGCGCAGGAATACGGCTGGGACATCAGTTTCGAGGCGCTGGTCGCCAAGATCGCCGCCGAGTTCATCGAGAACTTCGATTCCAAACGCGAACGCTGCTGGATCGCCGAGATCGACGGCGAGCCGGTCGGCTCGGTGTTCGTGGTGCGCAAGACCGACGAGATCGCAAAGCTGCGGCTGTTGATCGTCGACCGGAGAGCGCGCGGGCTCGGCATCGGCAAGCGGTTGGTCGAGGAGTGCCTGCGCTTCGCCAAGGCCGCCGGCTACACCTCGATGACGCTGTGGACGCAGAGCATCCTGACCGCGGCGCGCGGCATCTACCAGAGCGCGGGCTTCCGTCTCGTGGCGGAAGACCCCCATCACAGCTTCGGCGTCGACCTGGTCGGCGAGACCTGGGAGCGCGCGCTGTGACGGCTATGGACGTGCTGCCGGGCTTCGTGGTCGCGGGTCTCGCGCTCGCCGGCAGTCCGGGCCCCAACACGCTGAGCCTGACGGCGGCAGGCGCCGCCTTCGGCGCGCGGCGCAGCCTGCCCTACATGGCCGGCATCAATGCCGGCATGGTGCTCGTGATGGCGATCACGGCGAGCGGCGTCGCGGGGCTCCTGCTCGCGCTGCCCGGCGTCGCGCCGGTCGTGACGGTTCTGGCGGCACTCTATTTCGTCTATCTGGCGTGGCGCATCGCGACGGCGCCACCGCTGTCGGACGATGCCGCGCGCTTGCAGGAGCCGTCGTTCCTCGCAGGCGTCCTTCTCTCGCTAGTCAATCCGAAGGGCTATGCCGCGATGGCGGCGATGTTCTCGGGTTTCGTGCTGCTGCGCGAGCGCGCGGCGCTCGATGCCGTGCTGAAGATCGCGGTGCTGCTCGCCATTATTGTCGCAGTCAACGCCGCATGGCTGTTCGCGGGCGCCGCGCTGACCCGCTTCTTCCGCGATCCACGTACGAACCGCATCGTCAATGTGACGTTCGCGGTGCTGCTGCTCGCCTCGGTCGCGCTTGTGCTGATGGCGTGAACGATTCGAGCTCCGCTCGTCCCCGCGAAGGCGGGGACCCGGCACTTCGCCAAGAGCTGGATTCCCGCTTTCGCGGGAATGAGCGGACAGGCTGCGCGATCACGCTCGTGCTTTCGCCCTGCGCAGATGCTCGTCGAGCCGCGGCATGATCTCGACGAAGTTGCAGGGGCGATAGCGGTAGTCGAGCTGATGCACCAGGATCTCGTCCCAGGCGTCGCGGCAGGCGCCGGGCGAGCCCGGCACGCAGAAGATATAGGTCGCGCCCGCGACGCCCGCGGTCGCGCGCGTCTGGATCGCCGACGTGCCGATCTTGGCGTGGCTCACGAGCAGAAACAGCGTCGCGAAGCCGTCCATGCGCTTCTCGAACAACGGCTCGAGCGCCTCCGGCGTCACGTCGCGGCCGGTGAAGCCGGTGCCGCCCGTCGTGATGACGACGTCGATCGATGGATCGGCGATCCAGGCCCTCACCTGCGCGCGGATCTTCTCCACGTCGTCGCTGACGATCGCGCGTCCCGCCACCGCATGCCCGGCTTTCTCGATACGCTCGGCGAGCGCCGCGCCCGATTTGTCATCGTCAAGCGAGCGCGTGTCGGAGACGGTCAGCACCGCGATCTTGAGCGGGATGAACGCGCGGGATTCGTCGATGCCAGGCATGGAGGTCTCTCCATCCCTCCCCTGCAAGGGGAGGGATCAGAGCTGCGCCGCGCCGAACGTGTTGCAGGCCGCGATCGTGCCTTGCTTGAAGCCGTTGCTGAACCAGCGCTGACGCTGCTCCGACGTGCCGTGGGTGAAGCTGTCGGGCACCACATAGCCCTGCGCCTGCTTCTGCAGGCGATCGTCGCCGATCGCGGCGGCGGTCTGCAACGCGGCTTCGACATCGCCCGGCTGGATGATGTCCTTCCAGTCCTCCGTCGAGTGATTGGCCCACACGCCGGCGAAACAGTCGGCCTGCAATTCGACCTTCACCTGCAGCCGGTTCGCGTCGGTCTTGCTCATCGCGCGCTGCTCCTGCTGCACCTTCGGCAGGATGCCGAGCTGGTTCTGCACGTGATGGCCGACCTCATGCGCGATCACGTAGGCCTGCGCGAACTTGCAGCTTGCCCCGTCGCAGCCTTTGAAGCGCCGCTCGAGGTCGCGGAAGAACGAGGTATCGAGATAGACCTTCTGATCGCCCGGACAATAGAACGGACCCATCGCCGACTGCGCCAGGCCGCACTGATCGGCATTCGTCGAGCCGTTGAACATGACCAGCGTCGGATTGCGATAAGTCAGGTTGGCCTGCTCGAAGATCTTCTTCCACTCGACCTCGGTGGTCTTGAGCACCTGCGCGACGAACTTGCCCATGTCATCGCTCGGCGCTCCAGTGCGCGTCGTCGATGACGGCGGCGAATACTGCTGCTGCTGGGTCTGATTGTTGCCGGTGAGGATTTCGGCGCCGCCGATCAACAGGCGCGGATCGATACCAAGCGCCCAGCAGACCAGGACTATGACGACAATGGTGCCGATACCTAGTCCGCCGCGGCCGATCGGAAGGCCGAAGCTAGGCCCCCCCGGTCCGACGCTCGGGCCGTCGCTGCGGCGATCCTCGATGTTGTCGCTTTCGGGCACGTCATCGAGACGCATCGTTTTTCCTCCTGGTCCGCCGCTGGTCCGCCGCGCGCGCGATTGTCGTCGATTGCGGCGCGTCCGTCCAATATCGCGCGGCGCAAGGTTGCTTCAATACTGCGCGCCGCAGGACAGCATAAGGTTACTCAAAGGCTAACGCATTTGTTTTGATTTTTCGCGAGCTTAAGTCGTTTTTTACCTTGGGGATTCATGATGCCGGTCGTCGGTTGTCAGGTTTCGCGTCTCCGACCGCGTACCCGAGTGATACAAAGTCATGCGTGTGTCGCGTCGCGGGGCGTCCAGTCGGACGCCCCGCTTGCGTCCCCAGGATGCCGAAAAGGGCCTCGCAAGGGGCCCCGAAGGTCACCGTATCGTGGTCGGCGATTGCGTCGCCGCCATGACGGCGCTGCCGGCCGCGTCGGTCGATCTCGTCTTTGCCGATCCGCCCTACAATCTGCAGCTCCAGGGCGACCTGAAGCGGCCGGACGACAGCCGCGTCGATGCGGTCGACGACGACTGGGACAAGTTCTCCTCCTTTGCCGCCTATGACGACTTCACCCGCGCTTGGCTGCTCGCCGCCAAGCGCGTCATGAAGCCGTCCGCCACGCTGTGGGTGATCGGCTCCTATCACAACATCTTCCGCGTCGGCGCGCTGATGCAGGACCTCGGCTTCTGGATGCTCAACGACGTGGTCTGGCGCAAGGTGAACCCGATGCCGAACTTCCGCGGCCGGCGCTTCACCAACGCGCACGAGACCCTGATCTGGGCCGCGCGCGAGGCTGGCGCCAAGGGTTATACGTTCAACTACGAGGCACTGAAGGCCGGCAACGAGGACATCCAGGTTCGCTCCGACTGGACCATCCCGCTGTGCACCGGCGAGGAGCGGCTGAAAGGCCGCGACGGCAAGAAGCTTCATCCGACCCAGAAGCCCGAGGCGCTGCTCGCGCGCGTGATCCTGTCGTCATCGCGCCCCGGCGACCTCGTGCTCGATCCGTTCAGCGGGACCGGCACCACCGGGGCCACCGCGAAGCGCCTCGGCCGGCAGTTCATCGGGATCGAACGCGATCCCGCCTATGCTGCGGCGGCCGAGGCGCGTCTATCCGCGGTCGAGCCGCTGGCGGACGCCACGCTCGCGCCGTTCATGACGGCGCGCGAGGCGCCGCGCGTCGC
>CAYZMR010000133.1:0-10496 GCA_964479515.1 uncultured Hyphomicrobiales bacterium
TCGAGCTCCTCGCCGTTCGGTCCCATCCAGCTTTCCCAGAGGCCTGCGAACGCCATCGGGGCGCCGCTCTTGAGCCGCACGAAATAAGGCCGCTTGCTCTCACCCTCGCGCTTCCACTCGTAGAAGCCGTCGGCCGGAAACAGGCAGCGGCGATACTTCATGGCGTTGCGGAAGGCGGGTTTCTCGTTGACGGATTCGCCGCGCGCATTGATCAGCAGCGAGAACGCGCGCGGGTCCTTCACCCAGGCCGGGATCAACCCCCAGCGCACGAGCGCGAACTGCCGCTTGCCTTCCACGAGGCGCACGATCGCGACCGGCTGCGTCGGCGCGATGTTGTAGCGCGCCGGAAAGTTCGGCTGTTCCAGGTAGCCGAACAGAGCCCGCATCGCTTCCGGCGGGGTGGTCGAGGCATAGCGCCCGCACATGATCGGGTTCCAGTCGCCTTGTTTCTTAATCCGGATTTAACCACGAGAGACAAGACTGGCCAGACCCAAAGCTCACAGGCCATGACCGCACAACCCCTGCTGCTGCCCGTCGCCGCCGCGCCAACGCTCGATCCAGCGCGGCTCGCGGCGGCGAACATTAATCCCAAGACCGGCCTCGCGACCGATTACCTCAATCACTTCCACGAAGCGATCATGCTGCTCGACATCCTGCCGCACACGCCGGAATGCATCGTCGAGTTGATCGGCTGGGAACCCTTGAGCTATCCGGAGCACTTCGCCGCCTCGCCGTTCCGCGACCGCGACCTCGCGATCGCGGCCTATGAGGCGGCCGAGCCGATCGCGCGCGTGCGGCTCGACGAACTCGCCGACACCATGAATGCGCTCCTGGTCGCAACCTGCGAGGCGTTGCTGCGGCGCTCCTCGCTCGAATCGGCGACCGCGCTCGCGGCCGAGACCTCCGCGCGCCTGAAGCCGCTGGTCGCACAGGCCGGCGCCGTGATCAACGGCCACGACCTCGGCACCTCGGAAGACATCACCACGGGCGAGCAGCAGGCCGCCGTCGACGCGTTGATGGAGCGCTAAGCTCCTTCATGCCCGATCCTCGCGCCTATCCGGATCGGCCCTATCTCGCGGTCAGCGCCGCGATCATCCATGACGGCCGCGTGCTCATCGCTCAGCGCGCGAAGCCCGGCAGCGCGAGCCTTGGCCTGTTCACCTTGCCGGGCGGCGTCGTGGAAGCGGGCGAGACGCTGCACGAAGCGATTGTGCGCGAGGTCACAGAGGAGACGGGAATCGCGATCGAGCCGGTCGCGCTCGCGGGCCAGCGCGAATTCATCACCCGCGACGCGCAAGGCCGGGTGGAGCGCCACTTCGTCATCCTGTGCTTTGCGGCGCGCTGGCTTGCGGGCGAAGGACGGCCGAACGAAGAGCTCGCCGAGTTGCGCTGGGTGCGGCCGACCGAGATCGCCGCGCTGCGCACGACCGAAGGCCTCGCCGACATCATCGCGGCGGCGTTCGAGCGGATGGAGGCGGCCGCATCCGGTCGGCCATAAACCACGCCGCATCTGCCGCCTTGCCCTCGCCGCATCGGGAGGGCATATCCGCGTTCCATGCCGACCCGCGCCCTCGTCGTTCTTCTCCTCGTCCTCACCACGACCGTGGCGCGGGCGCAGCCGGCCGCACCCGCGCAGCCGTCCTACGACACCGACCTGATGCGGCTTTCGGAGATTCTCGGCGCGCTGCATTATCTGCGCGACCTGTGTGGCGCGCGCGAGGGTCAGGCCTGGCGCAACGAGATGCAGCAATTGCTCGACTCCGAGGCGCCGAGCGGGGAGCGGCACGACCGCCTGACCGCGAGCTTCAATCGCGGCTATCGCGGGTTCCAGCAGAGCTACCGCACCTGCACGCCGGCGGCCGACTTCGCGATCCGCCGCTACCTGGAAGAAGGCTCCAAGATCGCGCGCGACATCACGGCGCGCTACGCGAACTGATCGATGCGTGGGAAGCGATCGAGTCGTCATTCCCGGCCAAGGCGCATTAACCTTTCCTAAAAGTGCGCCTATGTTTTGCGCAGGCGCGTGCTAATTTCGATTCTCTCAAGGGTGGGCGCCGACGGTGCCGCGAAACGGATCGATCCAATGAGCATGGCGCCGCGGGTTGCTTTGGCCAATGAGCCAGGGAATGAGCTTGAGGAAAAGCAGGTTGCGTTGAGCTACCTGCATGAGGCCTGGACCGAGGCGCGCCTCGATGGCGTCGACGGCGACTGCCTGGCGCAAGCCTCGCTGTTCACCGCGCTGAGCGAACTCGTCACGACCTATGGCGAGGAAGCCACCGCGAAGTTCACCGAAGGCTTCCCGGCGCGCATCCGCAACGGCGAGTTCTCGATCCAGCGCTCGCGCCAGTAGCCTCGCCCGCGACGGCACATTCGCATTCCGCCCGGCGCTTCTGGTAAGCTCCGATCGTCATCGATCGGACGCCTGATTCATGCTGCCGCGTCTTCTCGCACCACTCTGCGCGCTCGCGCTGCTCGCTGCTCCGGCGGGCGCGCAGAACCGCGTGCGCACCGAGACGATCCTGCCGCAGGGGCCGATCGTGATCACCCCTCCAGCGCAGACGCTGCCGGCGCAGACGCAGCCTCCGCCTCCGGCACAAACGCAACCCGTGGCGCCGCCCCAGGCCGAGCCAACTCCCGCCCCCGCCGCCCCGCAGACGCAGGCCGCACCGGTTGCGCCCGCCGCTCCGACGCGACCGGCGCAACCGCCGCCCTCGGCGCTGGCGCGCGCCAAGGCCGCACCCGAGATCCTCTACGACCTCTCCCGCCTGCCACCGCCGGTCGCGCGCACCCGCGAGCGCATGCTCGAGGCCGCCCGCTCGGGCGACATCGAGAAGCTCGTCGCCGTGATGCAGGCGAGCGCAACCATGCCGATCTTCACGTTCGGCGAGGATAAAAATCCGCTCGTCTATTGGCGCACCAATTATCCGGACTCCTCCGGCGTCGAGGTCCTGTCCATCCTGGTCAACGTGCTCCAAGCCGGTTACGTGCTGATCGACAAGGGCACGCCGCAGGAAATGTATGTGTGGCCCTATTTCGCGTTCACGCCGCTTGCGACGCTCACGCCGCAGCAGAAGGTCGAGCTGTTCCGCATCGTGACCGGATCGGACTTCAAGGAGATGAACGAGTTCGGCGCCTACATCTTCTATCGTGTCGGCATCGCGCCGGACGGGACCTGGCACTTCTTCGTGTCGGGGGATTGAGACCTGGCGCCCGGCGCCTTACGTTCCGCCCGGACACATGACGGATCACCGGATGAAAGCCGCTCTGCTGCCCGACCGCGGCGTCGTCAAGGTCGTGGGCGAGGATGCGCGCAAGTTCCTCAACGGGCTCATCACCACCGACGCCGGCAAGGTGACGCCGCAGCGCGCCGTCTATGCGGCGCTCCTGACCCCGCAGGGCAAGATCATGGTCGACATGATTATCACCGAGGCGCCCCCCGAAGACGGCGGCGGCTTCTTCATCGACTGCCCGCGCGCGCTGGCGCGCATGCTCACCGAGCGGCTCAACTTCTACAAGCTGCGCGCCAAGGTGATGGTGGAAGACCTCTCCGAGGTGCTCGGCGTGATGGCGCTCTGGGACGGCGCCGGCACGACCGACTACGGCCTGTGCTATGCCGATCCGCGCCTGCCGGCGCTTGGGGTCCGCTGCATGCTGCCGCCGCAACAGGCTGCCGAAGCGGCCGCCGACCTCGGCGCGAGCCCGGTCGACGCCGCGCAGTATGAGGCCCACCGCATCGTGCACGCCATCCCGCGCGGCGGGCTGGACTTCAATTTCAACGAGGCCTTCCCGCACGAAGCCGACCTGGACCAGCTCAATGGCGTCGACTTCGAGAAGGGCTGCTACGTCGGCCAGGAGGTCGTCTCGCGCGTCGAGCATCGCGGCACCGCGCGCAAGCGCGTCGTGCCGGTGACGTTTGAAGACTTCGCCCCGGAAGCGGGCTTGCCGGTGATGGCCGGCGAGACGGCGGTCGGCATCATGGGCTCGTCGGTGCGCGGCGGCGGCCGCGGGCTTGCGATGTTGCGCCTCGACCGCATCGGCGACGCGCTTGCTGCCGGACAGACGCTGGTCGCGGGCGGCATCGCGCTCACGCCGGTCAAGCCGGACTGGGCGCGCTTCGCGTGGCCGGGCGAGGCGAAGGCGGCGGAGTAGCAAGCTTTAGCTAAAAACGTGGATGCTCGGCACAAGGTCGGGCATGACGGATAAATAGCCGCGTTCGAGGTACCCCCAAATGCCCGCCCTTTCCCACCCCGACGGCCTATCTCGCTGCCCCTGGCCCGGGCAGGACCCGCTCTACGTCGCCTATCACGACACCGAATGGGGCGTGCCGGAATATGACGACCGCGCCCTTTACGAGAAGCTCGTGCTCGACGGATTCCAGGCCGGGCTTTCCTGGATCACGATTCTGCGCAAGCGCGAGAATTTTCGCCGCGCTTTCGACGGCTTCCAGCCCGAGAAAATCGCCCGCTATACGCCGAAGAAAATCGAGCGGCTAATGCAGGACGCTGGCATCGTGCGCAATCGCCAGAAGATCGAGGGCGCGGTCGGCTCCGCGCGCGCCTATCTCGACATCGTGGAGAAAGGACCGGGCTTCTCAAAGCTGTTGTGGGATTTTCTCGACGGCAAGCCGAAGGTCAACAGCTTCCGCAGCATCAAGCAAGTACCGGCCGAGACGCCGGTCTCACGCGCGATGTCGAAGGAGTTGGCGAGCCGCGGCTTTAAATTCTGCGGCCCGACCATCGTCTATGCGTTCATGCAGGCGACCGGCATGGTCAACGACCATCTGCTCGACTGCCATCGGCACAAGGATCTCACCGTCGCGCGCAAGCGGGCCTGACGGCCCATCATTTCGCGATGAGAAAGTCGTCCTTCTTGAGCTTCGTGCCCTTCATCTCCTCGCGCATCCAAACCGGGGTCATGCCGCGGCCGGCCCAGGTGACGGAGGAATCCTTGCGCGAGCGATATTTCGGAGCGGCTTTCGCACGCACGCCTTTGCGGCCCTTGCCGGTCACCGCGCGCATGACCTTTCCGGCTTTTTTGCTGGCCATGCCGGAAAGCTCGGACAGCTTCTGCTGGAAATAGGCCTGCTGCTCGCCGACCTTTTGCCGCAGCATTTTTTCCAGGCTCTCGATGTAGTGGCTGAGTTGCCCGATATCCATTTTAGTCGGTGATTTTGCGCCCGGCGGGCGGCCTCTGCGCTTGGACTTCTTTGCCATAATCGACCTTCTTTAAGTTTGACGCGATGCAGGGGTCTATAGCAGCGACCGTGGAGAATCAATGCGTCGCGGACAAAAGCAGCATAGTCGATATCCATCAAAATGCGAAACAATGGGTATTGGCGTCCACCCCATAATCCATGATCAATTCCCTTAAAAGCAGACAGGATTTCGGGTTTATCGAGGTTGCAGCGCCGGTTGCTTTTCTCGGAATAGTTGACAGGTCGTTACCATCTCACCGCTTATATGCTGTCCCGATCAATCGCGCGGCCGCGCAACCGTGGGGCTACACCGCGATACCCCGCACTATTCCGCGGGCGCGGCGCGGAAGGCGCGCACGAACGCGTCGAGATCGCCGCTGCCGAGATCTGAGATCGCCCAATAGGCGACGCCGTTGTCGCGCCAGCGCACGAGGTTGTAGCCGCGAATCGATCGGCGCTCCTCGCTCGGCGTTGCCTTCGCGGTGTCGATGACTGCCGAAAGACTGATGATGTGCTCGCGGTGCTGGTAGACGAGCGTCGGCACCGGCGTGCTCGCGATCACGTCGACGCGACCGCCGACGAGCGGAAAGCCCTCCTGCGCGAGATCGACGACGCGCGGCGCTTGCGGCGTGCGGCCGTTGAACCATGGCTTCACGGTATGCCGATCCGTGGAGCGCACATCGATCGGGGCTGGCGCCATCAGCGCACGCAGATGGTCATCGACGATCGCCTCGGCGATCCGGTCGCCGGGCGCGCCGAGAAAAGTCGTCGCGAGAAACGTCGCGCCGCTCGACGCGATCACGGCGAGCACGATCGATGCGGCGAGCGCACGCCACGACGGCTGTGCCCGCATCCGCGCTTGCGTCAGCCCGACCGCCGCCTCGACGCGCCGCTTCAGTCCCGGCGGCAGCGGCTTTGCCGGCACGCGCTCGCGCAGGGCGCGCCGCAACGTCTCGACCTCCAACCGCTCGGCCGCGAGCGCCGGATCGCCCTCGATCCGCCGCTCGATGCCAAGCGCGTTCGCGGGATCGAGCTCACCGTCGAGATAGGCATGGACCAGCAGCCGCTCATCCGTCGGCGTCGGGGTGTTGGCCGGGTCCGTCATGTCTCGTCCGCCCGAATTGAGTCGATCAAACGCCGGCGCGCGCGCGCAAGCCTCGACATCACGGTGCCGATCGGCACCGCCGTCACCTCCGCGATCTCGCGGTAGTCGAGACCCTGGATGTCGCGCAGGACCAAGGTCTCCCGAAATTGCAGCGGCAGCGTCGCGATCGCGGCCGTCAGCCGTTCCGCGTCCGCCTTCGCGATCAGCTCGGTCTCGGGCGTCGGCCGGGTCGCAGCGTCGCTGCCGTGCAGCGGTTGCGCGCGCTCGACCGCTTCGAGATCGTCGACCGCGACGACCGTCTGACGCCGGTTCTTCGCAAGCCACGAATAGGCGGTGTGGCGCACGATCGTCAGCGTCCAGGCGCGCGAATTTCCGCCGGAAAATCCGGCGAGCGCGCGAAACGCACGCAGACACGCCTCCTGCACCACGTCCTCGGCGTCGGTGTCTCTCCCGGTGAGCCAATGCGCCAGCGCATAGGCATCGCCCAGATGGGGCATGACCAGTTCGGAAAACCGCTTGCCGTCATCCTCGCCGCTCACTCTGTCTCCATTCAATCGAGACTCGACGGGCAACCGGCCTATTCCCGTCGTGACGACAAATAGCGCGTCGGGGCGCAGATCGCGATGCCTGGCCGATTCAATCGAAGAGCTTGCCGATTTGGCAGAAGACTCCGCGACATTCAAATCTATTCCCGCCGGCGCCGGGCTTTTTCGCTCGCAGCGGCGAATACGGGCGGGAATAACGCGCGCGCTCTTGGAGTCTTTGGTCTCGTCTGACGCGGAGCAGCCAACGCTTCTCCGCCCACAACGGGAGAGCGCACATGAACCTGTCACGTCGCGATTTTGTCGTATCCACCGGCCTCGCAGCAGCGCTCGGCCTGAATGCACGGCTTGCCGTGTCGCCGGCCTTCGCGCAGACGACCCCCGATCCCGCCAGGGGCTTTGTCACCTACAAGGTCGGCGACGCCGAGATCACGGCGCTCTATGACGGTATCTGGGAGAAGCCGCACGATCCCGCCTTCATCGCCAACGCGTCGGTCCAGGACGTGAAGGACGCCATGATCAAGGCCGGGTTCACCGACGCATTCGTGTCGATCCCGTTCACCGTCGTGGTCGTCAAGACCGGCGGCAAGACCATATTGTGCGACGCCAGCACCGGCGGACAGGTCGTGCCGACCGCCGGCAAGGCGATGGCCAACATGAAGGCCGCGGGCATCGACCCGGCGAAAATCGACACCATCCTGATCTCGCATTTCCATCCCGACCACATCTTCGGCCTGATGGAGAAAGGCACCAACGCGCCGGTGTTCCCGAACGCCGAGATCATCGTGTCGGACGTCGAATACAAGTTCTGGACTGACCCGGGCGTGTTCGACAAGCTCAACGAGGCGCGCAAGGGGTTGGCCAAGCGCATCCAGGCGGTGTTTCCGACCTGGAAGAACATCAAGCAGGTGTCCGGCGAGCCCGAAGTCGCGCCCGGCATCCGCTTCGTTCTCGCGCCCGGCCACACGCCCGGTCATCGCGCATTCCATCTCTCGTCCGGCGCGAGCCAGCTCATGATCTCGAACGACACGGCCTACGTGCCAGCGCTCGTCGTCGCCAATCCGGGCTGGCACGGCCAGTACGACCAGGATGCCGCGACCGCGGAGTCGACGCGCCGCGCGCTGCTCGACCGCGTCATCGCCGACAAGGTGATGATCTGCGGCTACCACTTCCCGTTCCCCGGCGCCGGCATGATCAGCAAGGACGGGGCTGGCTACGCGCTCACCTCGATGAAGGCATGAACCGCTCGACGCCATTCGGGGACTTCAGCAAACCGGAGACTATCATGAGAACATCCGCCCTCTGCGTTGCGCTGCTGCTTGGCTGCGCGGCGCTCCCGACCAGCGCCTTCGCGGTCGACAATGTGACCTCGAAGGACGCGCCGGACCTCACCTCGGTGCGCGCCAAGATCAAGGCCAAGGACTTCAAGGGTGCGCTCGCCGAGCTCACCCCGATGCTGGTGACCTATCAGCACGCCGACGTCTACAATCTGATGGGTTTTAGCCTGCGCAAGACCGGCGACCAGAAGCAGGCCTATACCTTCTACCAGAAGGCGCTCGACTTCGATCCCGACCACAAGGGCGCGCTCGAATATGAGGGCGAGCTCTTCGTCGAGATGGGCCAGATCGACAAAGCCAAGGCGAACCTCGCTCACCTCGTAAAGCTCTGCCCGACCGGCTGCGAGGAGCGCGAGGACCTCGAAAAGGCGATCGCCAGCGCGCCGCCGAAGACGAATTGAGCCGAGCGATGCCGTACCACATCGAGCCGGCCGCGGCTTTCCTCGGCCGGCTGCTAATGAGCGCGATCTTCCTGCACGAGGCAATTCTCAAGCTCATCGGATATGCCGCGACCGTCGCCTACATGCAGGCCTTCGGCGTGCCAGGCGAACTACTGCCGCTCGCGATCGCTTTCGAGCTCGGCTGCGGGTTCCTGGTCGCGGTCGGCTACCAGACGCGCTTTGCTGCGCTGCTGCTCTCCGGATTCTGCGTCGCCACCGCCCTATTGTTTCATGCGCGGCTTGGCGACCGCCGCGAGCTCCTCCAGTTCGAGAAGGACCTAGCGATCGCGGGCGGATTTCTCGTATTGTTCGCACGCGGAAGCGGAGCCCTCTCGATCGATGCGCTGGTGCGGCGCAAGAATCGAGGGACAGTTGCTGCCGCTTGATTGGGACTTCGACGCAGCAGCGTGCCGGCAAAGCGAAACATCGCGAACAAGCGGACATTGCCGCGCGCCTGGCAGCGCATGCTGTCAGGCCGCCGGCTCGATCTGCTCGACCCATCCCCGCTCGATGTCGAGATCGCGGACATCGCGCACGGGCTCGCGCGCGTCGCGCGCTGGAACGGCCAGACCTCGGGCGCGAATATCTTCTCGGTCGCGCAGCACACACTCCTCGTGGCCGCGATGGCGCGCCGGCGCCAAAGCCTCGATCAGCGCGCGCGGCTCGCGATCATGCTCCACGACGCGCCCGAATACGTGATTGGCGACATGATCACGCCGTTCAAGGCGGTGATCGGGGACAGCTACAAGGCGGTGGAGCGGCGCCTGCTTGTCGCGATCCACCTGCGCTTCGGCCTGCCGCCCGCCCTCCCCGAGGAGCTGACGCGGCTGATCAAGGCTGCGGATCGCGCGGCCGCCTATCTCGAGGCGACGCGGCTTGCGGGCTTTACCCAGGCCGAGGCGCAGCGCTTCTTCGGAACACCGCCCGTGGTCCCACCGGCGTTCGAACGCGATTACCTGGTCCCCTGGCGCGCCGACGAGGCCGAGAAGCGGTACCTCAAGCGGTTTGCGGAGTTGATGGAAGATTGAAGTCATATATGCTGGTCATTCCGGCCGAGCGAAGCGAGAGCCGGAATCCATAACGACGACATTCGGTGACGCACGGATTGTGCGGAATCGCGATAATTGTGGTTATGGATTCCGGGCTCGCCGCTGTGCGGCGCCCCGGAATGACTGAGAAAACATGATCCACGTCTGCTCGCTTGCCAAGCTGCACGACACCGTCCGCATCACGGGCGCGCGTCACGTCGTGACCCTCATCAAGGATGTATCGCTGGTGCGCCGGCCGGCGACGATCGCAGCGGAAAACCATCTGCTGCTCGACATGGACGACATCAACGACCACATCGAGGGCTACGTGCTGCCGGCCGAACAGCATGTCGCCGAGCTGATCGGCTTCGTGCGCCGCTGGGACCGCGCGGCGCCGCTGGTGGTGCACTGCTATGCCGGCATCAGCCGCTCGACCGCGGGCGCGTTCGTGACCGCTTGCGCGCTCAATCCGCAGCGTGACGAGTTCGACATCGCGCGCAAGTTGCGACTCGCCTCGCCGAGCGCGTTCCCCAACAATCGCATCGTGCAGCTCGCCGACCGGATCCTCAAGCGCAACGGCCGCATGGTGAAGGCGATCGATGCGATCGGGCGCGGCGATCCCGCCCACCACGCCGAACCGTTCCACCTCAAGCTCGACTGAAGCCGATGGCCGAGACGCCGCTCACGCCGCTCGAGATCGGGCTCACCGTGGCGATCGTCGCGGTGGAGGATGGCGAGCCGGCGATCCTCACTGCGGGCGGTCGGGAGGTCAGCGAGCTCGCCGGCCTGCCGTTCGGCCCGTTCGATCCGCGCGCGCACCGCACCTTCGAGATCGGGCTGCGCGCCTTCG
>CAYZMR010000134.1:0-10492 GCA_964479515.1 uncultured Hyphomicrobiales bacterium
CCTCGCGCTCCCACACCTCCACGGTATGGCCATTGGCGGCAAAGACGCGCGCGGCTTCCAGGCCCGCGACGCCGCCGCCGATGACGAGCACGCGGGTTGTGCGCGGCGCGATGCCGGCAAGGCCGGGTTCGAGCTTCTCGAGCGTCTCGAACTCGGTGCCGAGCAGGGGGTTCTGCACGCAAGCAACATCGAGCTCGAGCGTGAGCCGCTCGAAACAAACGTTGCACGAGATGCAGCGTCGGATCGGCCGATCGATCGCGCCGAACGCCTTGAGGCACCAGTGAGGGTCGGCGACCAGCGCGCGGCAGAGCGCGATGTAGTCGGCGCTGCCTGCCTGCAGCACTCCCTCGGCATCGTCCGGGGTGAGCATCCGGCCCGCCATGATGACCGGCACCGTCACGGCGTCCTTGATCGGACGTGCGTAGGGCTCGAGGAAGCGGCGCGGGAAGGACGGCGGCTGGATGCAGTAGCGCGACAGCTCCGGCGTCTCGTTGGTGCCGCCCGACAGGTCGATCGCCACGACGCCCGCCGCCTCCAAGGCGCGCGCGAGCGCCACGATGTCGTCTGTCGAATAGCCGCCCTCGGCGTATTCGGTGGCGCTCAGCCGCACCAGCATGGGGAAGTCGGGAAGCTCGGCGCGGATCAGCCGTACCGTCTCCATCAGCAGCCGCGAACGGTTTTCGACCGAACCGCCGTAGTCGTCCTCGCGCTTGTTGTGGCGCGGCGTGAAGAACTGCTGGAACAGATAGCCGTTGGCGGCATGCAGCTCGACCGCGTCATAGCCCGAACGCCAGAGCCGCACGGCGCTCGTCAAAAACTCCTCCTGGACGCGGGCGATGTCGCCTTTGGTCAGCGCGCGCACCTCGTCGCCGGTCGCGGGGTTTTTTCCCGGCGACGGCCCGACCGGCTCCATGCCGTAGACCGAACGGCGCAGCAGCATGCCGCGATGATTGAGCTGGCCGACCGCGAGCGCGCCGGCCGCGTGAATCGCCTTGGTGAGGTCGGCGAGGCCGGGGATGAAACGGTCATCAAAAATGCAGAGCGAGGAGCGGTGGTTGCGCGCGTTGCCTGAGGTGACCATCGCCTCGGTGATGATCATCGCGGCGCCGCCGCGCGCCCGTTCGGCATAGTAGATCTTATCGCGCTCGGTGGAGAAGCCGTCGGTGGTGCCGAAGTTCGTCCCCATCGGCCCCATGATGACGCGGTTCTTCAGCCGCAGCGGGCCCATGCGGCCCGGCTGTTGCAGCAGCATCGTCGCGGGGCCGCGCGCGAGCATCGCTCAAGACTTCGCGCGTTCCGCCGCCTGCTTGACGCGCTCGGGGTCGACCGCGATCTGCACACCCGCGCGCTCCTGCTCGAGCAGCATGACGGCGCGCGAGTCCCGTCCCTCCCAGCCGCGGTTGCAGGCTTCCCGCATCTCCGCATAGGCGAGATTGCACATGCGCATGGGAACGCCGAGCTCGCGACCGAGCTGCGTCGCCAGCATGACATCCTTGGTGGCGAGCTTGAGCGCGAAGTTGGGCGGGTCGTATTTGTCCGGCAGGAATTGATCGAGCAGACCGTCGAAGGTGAGCCGCCGGCCGCCGACGCCTTGGCGCACCGCTTCCCACAGCGCGAGCGGGTCCATGCCGGCCTTCACGCCCATCGTGAAGGTCTCGGCGAGCGCGCAGGTGATGGCGTAGCCCGACATGTTGTGCACGAGCTTGGCGACTGTCGCCGAGCCGATCGGCCCGATATAGGCGGGCTTGTCGCCCATCGCCTCCAGCACCGGCTTGAATTTCTTGAACGTCGCCTCGTCGCCGCCGACCCAGATCGCCATCTTGCGCGAGGCGGCGCCGGAAGGACCGCCGCTCACCGGCGCATCGAGCATGTGCGCGCCCTTGGCGGCGAAGGCCTCGTGAATCTTCTTCACCATGCTCTGTGCGTTGGTCGAAAGATCGAAGTAGGCCGCGCCCTTTTTCACGCCCGAGACGAGGCCGTCGGGCCCGAGCGCCACGGCTTCCACGTCCGCGGGCTCCGGCAGTGAGGAAAAGATCACGTCTGCCTTCTCGGCGAGTTCACGCGGCGACGCGGCCCACTCGGCGCCTTCCTGCAGGTGGTGGCTCGCCGACTGGCGATGCAGGTCGTGCACGACGACCTTGTAGCCGGCCTTCAGGAGATTGGTGGCCATGCGGCCGCCCATGGTGCCGAGCCCAACGTACCCGACGACAATATCTTCCTTCGCCATGGCTCAGTCCGCCTTCTTGTTTTCGACCAGCACCGTGTAGGCGACCTGCGCGGCCGACATCGCGGCCGGCCATCCGGCGTAGAACGCCATGTGGGTGATGACTTCGGTGATCTCTTCCTGCGTCACGCCATTGCCGATGGCGCGCGTCAGATGCGACTCGAGCTGCTCGGGCCGATAGGTCGCGACCAGCGCGGCGACCGTGACGAGGCTGCGGTCGCGCTTTGACAGTCCTTTGCGCTCCCACAGGTCGCCATAGACCACGTCATTGGTGTAATCGACCAGCGCCGGCACGAAGGCCTTGATGCGGTCGCGTTTGGCGGAAGGCGGTGCCTTGGCCATGTCTCACTCCCTTGCTTTCAATGCTCGGCGTTGACGCGCGCCGTTCTCGGGTTTCGTCGCCGATCCGTACTTTCGGTAACATCGGTATCGGAAACTGTCGACAGTTTTCGATTTCTCGCGCGGCAGCCCCTCGCGGCGCGCAGTTCACGCCGGCCTCGCCCGTGCGAGCCCGGCTTGCGCGTCGCGGGTTGAAGGGTTTGCCGCGCCGGCCCTCCGCATGCGGGTTGTATATCTCCGCAAGTTCGAGCAAGCGGGTGTTACTGCTGGCGGCGATATCACGACTGCAGTCCGTGAATTCATCACTGTGAACTGTCTGCATGTTCACGGCATGCTGCATTTTCCGGGCAGTGCCCGTGACGAATCGGCCAGCGCAAACTGAGTTACTTTCCCTGATGCTAACCTTCGTCAGGATGAAGTCCGACCGCGATCGAGCACCAAGTGCCGACGAGATCCGCGAAACGCTGATCGCGTCCGCTGTGGTTGCCGCAAGGAAATGGCGACGCCGCTGGCGCGCGGCAGACTTGACTGACTCATAACTGTGAGCCGCACCGAAGTAAGCCGCGCTTATCCTCATATCCTGCAATTCGGTATCGACTCACCAGCGGTTACCTCGGCGTAACCGTTCGGCGCAGCGCGCGGCGCGACGACTCGCGTAGAAGTCCTGATCGAAACTCTACGATCGAATCCTGGAAACCACGTAGCGCGTTGTACTGACGGCGAAGTGTTTAGACCTGCGTGATCAGTTCGCAGCGATGCCTAAACGTAATGACGTACACGGGGACCCTCGAATGCCAAATCCGCTGACTGGCGAAATCTTTGTTGCCGACGACGATCCGTCGGTGCGCGACCTGCTCTCGTCCATCTTCACGGTCGAGGGCTACCAAGTGACCGGCTTCGGCGAAGGAGCTTCGCTGCTCAGCGCCGCTCGCGCGCGTGTGCCGGCCTGCATCCTGCTCGACGTCAACATGCCGGGCCGATCTGGGCTGGAGATCCTCAAGGAGCTCAACGCCCACGATTACCCCTGCCCGATCCTGATCATCTCCGGCAAGCGCGATGTCGCGATGGTGGTCGATGCGATGCGGCACGGTGCGTTGGATTTCATCGAAAAGCCGTTCAATCTCGACACGGTCATGGGGCGCGTGCGCGAAATCGTGGAGTCCTCGGCGCGCCACGGCGAAACCCGGACCGCCTCCGACATCCTGACACTGCCGTTCCGCGGCCGCGACGCGTTGACGCGGCGTGAATGCGAGGTTCTCGCGCGCATCGTGGCCGGCGCGTCGAACAAGGAGGCTGGTCGCAACCTCGGGATCAGTTCGCGCACCGTCGAGGTGCACCGAGCCCGCATCATGGAAAAGCTCGGCGCCAGGAACGCCGCCGATCTCGTGCGTATCGTGTTCAGTCAGGACCGCGGTCACTGATCCGTCGCGCCGCTCGCGGCATTCACGCTGATCGCGCTATTGATCTGCGGCGGCGGCTCCGCGCCGCGCCTTCGCGACGACGTCCGGGCGCATCATACGCGTCAGCGCGGTCAATCATTGTCGACATTGGATCATTACGTTGATGGCGCGCCCGCGCGCCGTCTCGTTTGGATACGCAGTTTGTCAGACGCGAATTCACGTAAGTAGTTCATCGTCGGTTACTCTGCATACAGGCAAGTACATACTTACGAATACATGGGTTTAAGAGAGTTTTCACCGATAGATGTTGTATTTTTGAAGGTATTCGCTGTCGCATGACCGTTTCCAGCGGAGCATTAAGGCGAACGGATCGCACGGATCAGCCGCCGTGAGCGAGGGAGAGCAGTCGCGCGAGGTGAGGCAGAATTGCAATCAGAGAGCGAAAGTGACGGAAGGCGCCGCGGGGCGGCCGCCATTCCTGTTCGCCGCTCCGGCGGACGCGCGCGATCGGCCGCTGGTACCGATCGAGCAGCTCGCCGCAACGTTGCGCCGAAGACTGAATGGCAAGAACACGATCCCAACCAAGGAAAGGGAGACCGCATGACTGGACTCCGCATTCTCCATGTCGACGACGAGCCAGACATCCGGGAAGTCGTCGAGCTCTCGCTCGGGCTTGATCCGGCGTTCACGGTCAAGAGCTGCGCCTCGGGCGGCGACGCGCTCGCGACAGTCGCGCAGTGGCGGCCCGACCTCATTCTCTGCGACGTCATGATGCCGGTCATGGACGGCCCCGCGACCCTTGCGCGCCTGCGTCTGAGCCCCGACACTGCCCGCATCCCGGTCGTCTTCATGACGGCGCGCGCGCAGGCTCGCGAGATGGAACACTTCAAGTCGCTTGGCGCGACAGGCGTGATCGCGAAACCATTCGATCCGATGACGCTCGCGACCTTCGTGCGGCGTCAATTGCACACCGCGGGGATCTCGGCGCTGCGCGACGGCTTTCTCCAGCGCTTGCGCGCCGACGCGATCGCGCTTGCGTCGTGCAAGAGCGCGCTTGCGGCCGATCCCGCCGATCCCGGTGCTCACGACCAGATCGGCAGCTTCGCGCATGCGCTCGCGGGCGCCGCCGGGATATTCGGCTTCGACCTGATCGGCGCGGCGGCAGGCGCGCTGGAGACGGCGATCGACAAGCCCGCCGTGCCGGCGGAGATCGGCCGCCTGCTCGACACGCTTCTTGCGCTGATCGACGACGAATGGCAGCGCGCGATGGTGCCTGCCGGGAATGCGTAGAGCGGCCCGACATCGATCCTTGCTTCGGCGCCATCTCGTCGCGCTAACGGCGTTGACCCTGCTCGCCGCGTCGGCCGACGGGGTGCGGGCGCAGCGCCTCGACGGCTTCAATGTGGTGGTCGCGACCGGGCATCCGTTCGGCAGCGCGTCCGCGCGCGAGGCGCTTGGCGCAGCGCGCAAGCTCGGCGCCAGAGCGGTCGCGATCATCCCGTTCCTATGGCAGCCGAACCCCTCGAGCGGGGAGATCGTTCGCGGCAGCGACATGGGCGACGCCGAGCTCGGTGCCGCGATCCGCGATGCGCGCGCGCTCGGCTTCTTCGTGCTGGTCAAGCCGCATGTCTGGGTTCCGGAAAGCTGGGCCGGCGCCGTCGAGCCGGCCTCGGAGCCGGCTTGGCGCGCATGGTTCGCGCGCTATCGCGACGAGATCGTCCGCATCGCGCGCGTTGCCGCGGCAGAGGGCGCGGATGCGCTCGCACTCGGCACCGAGCTCGCCAAGACGACGGAGCGGCCGGAATGGCTCGATCTGATCGCGGCGGTGCGCGCGGTCTTCCCGCGCGAGCTCACTTACGTGGCGCACAATCTGAAGGAGGCCGAGGCGATATCGTTTTGGGACCGCCTCGATGCGGTCGGCGTCAGCCTTTATCCGCCGCTCGGAGCCGACGAGGATCGCGTCGGCCGCATCATCACGATGCAGGACGTCGCCGATGCGCTCGAGCGGCTCGGCAAGCGCGTCGACAAACCCGTGATCGTCGCCGAGATCGGGGTGCGCTCGGCCGCGGGCGCTGCCGCAAAGCCGTGGGAGAGCGCCGAGGAGCGCTCGGCTCCTGCCGACCCCGAGCTGCAGGCGGACGTGCTCGCCGACTGGCTCGCGGCACTCGATCGCCCGTCGATCCGCAGCATATTCGTGTGGCGCTGGCTGACGGATCCGCGCGCCGGCGGTCCCGCCGACACCGACTTCACCGTGCAGGGAAAGTCCGCCGAGCGCGTGCTCATGTGCACCTGGACCGCGAACTGCGTGAAGCGCTGATCAGAACTTGTACCAGGTGCCGAGCAGCACACCGTTCTCCTGCAGCGCGTTGGTTCCGGCAAACGTCGTAAACCCGCCGAACTGAACCGCCCATCGCGGCGTCAGTTGATAGACCACGCTGAGCTGGAACTTGTGATAGTCGTAGCTCGTCAGGAACGGGGCGTCGCCCGCGCCTTCCGACCACACGCTGAACGTCTGCGCAAGCAACAGCCAGTTCGGCGCCGGTCGCACGCCCACCGTGGCGTCGAACCTGAATTCGTCGGGCGGTCCGCCGAAGCGAAAGCGCTGGGCCACCTCGAGATTGATGAAGGTCGGCATGCCGGCGACCGAGAAATTGTAGCCGAACAGCGCGCGGACGTCGGTTTCGAAATCGGTGTATCCGATCGCGGCCGGATTGCCGCTGTCATAGGTGCCGGGCACGCGCGCGGTGACCTGCCCGGAAAACACCCAGGACGGTCCGCTGAGGATCTGATAGCGCCCGCCGAATTCCGTATAGCCGAGCCCGGTCCGGTTCGGATTGCCCGGAATGTCGATGTCGATGTGCTGCATGCCGGGCAGGAACATCAGAGTGAGCCTGTCGGTCGCGCCATATTCGAGCAGGCCCTGCAGCTCGAACTTGGTGTAGCGCGGCGCCGATACGACGTTGCCTTTCCAGTCGAAGACTTGGCTGGCTTGGCTGAGCGTCCCGATCAGCGCGGCCTGTCCGGTGCCGGCTTCGAGCGTCCAGGCCCCGGCGAAGGCTGTGGTCGGCAGGGCGAAAAGCCCAAGAGCGAACAGCCCAATCTTGACACGAGAGTCGAACACAAGTCCCCCCACACGTTACGCACGCAACACCAGATCGAAAGTTCAGATATCGACGGCGACCACGCGATTGCCGCCCGCCGCCGCCGCGCCTTTGATCGTCGAGATCGCGTGGGTAAGCAGGTGGACGCGTCCGAGACCGCGCCGGGCGTTGGCGGTGACGACCGCGACGCTCGCGGTGACATGATCGGCGGCGATCGATTCCGAGTTCGTGATGTCGAGCTTGGCCACGGCGGCGCGCAAAGCCTCGGCGAGCTTCTTTGCGGGACCGGGTCCGTATTCCGGAAGGATCAGGATGATCAGCCCGTTGCGATAGGATGCGGCGACCGCTCCGATGGTCGCGACCGCGCCGCGCACCGCGTGCGCCACGCGCGCCAGGATGCCGCGGGCGACGTCCTCGCCCTGGCCCGAGCGGTAGATGTCGAGCCGGTCGACCGCGAGCGCGAGCAGCGAAATCTCGTCGTCGGATTGCTGTTTGTCCGTATTGGTCAGATAGGCTTCGGCGACCTCGCCGACGAAAAGACCGGTCGCTTCGTCGATCCAGATCGAGGCACGGCGGTCGCCCCAGGTGGACAGGAAGGTGAGAAGCTCGCGCTCGCGCTGCTGGCGCCGTTCGAGCTCGCCCTTGAGCTTGAGCGCCGAGCGGACGCGCGCGAGCAGCTCGACCCGGTTGACCGGCTTGGTGATGTAGTCGTTCGCGCCCGCGACGAAGGCGTTCGCGAGACTGTCCATGTCGGCGAGCGACGTGACCATGATGATCGGCACGTCGGTGTAGCGCAGGTCGTTGCGGATCCGCGCGCAGGCCTCGATGCCGTCGGTCTCGGGCATCACGATATCCAGGAGCACGATGTCGACGGCGGCGACCGCGCCGTCGGCATCGTCGTTCAGACCGAGCCGGCGGAACGCCTCCGCCGCGGATGAGGCCATGACGATGTCGCGGTAGCCGGCGCTGAGCAGCGCCGCCTCCGTTATGTCGCGGGAATCTTCTGAGTCATCGACGATGAGAATGCGCATGACTTCCTCCGCTCAGTCCCCCGTCCCCGAGGACTTGACGAATGTTGGTTGTTGAAGCTGTGAAGCGCTCGTCTGCGTTTGGCGCTCGAACAGGCGCCAGTTCTCGTTCTGATAGACCAGCCGATAGCCGGGCGCCCCGTTGCGGTAGAGCAGCGGGAATGCGCGATTGAGGCGATCCTGCGCGCCGGCGCCGTTCTGCGGATTGGGAACCGCGACGAAGGGCGCGTCGATGTGGGAGAACAGGAGCGACAGCGCGAAGGTCTCGTGCGACGGCGCGAGGAGGCCGCGCGCGGTGCCGCGTCCGAGCACGACCGCGGGCGCGTTGAATGTGTCGACCAGCACGCCTTGGCGATCGACGGTCGCGCCGCCGAGTGCCAGCGCATCGAGCCGCTCGCGGTCGCCGTGTCCTTCGAGGAGCGCGATCGCGTGGCCCGCGGTCCGCGGATCGATCACCGCGAGAGAGAGCGCGCCGCCGAACCATCCGACCACGGCGAGCGCCATCGCGATCGCGAGGCGCTGGCGCACAATAGGCACGTGCATGATCACGACCGCGGCGAGAATCGGTGCCGCGACCACGATCGGCGCGGGATCGCCGAAGAACCCGCTGCTGACCGTGATCCCGGCCGCCGCAACGATGCTGGTGGCGAAGACCGCGGCCGGCGCGACCAGCGGGCGGCGGCGCAGGACCCAGCCGATCGCGACCGGCACGAGCGGAGCCGCGAGAACGAGGGCGGCCGCCATCGCAAGCCCGGCTTCGATCGTCGGCACGCTGGTGAGGCCAGTCGGCGCCACGCCGACGATCCAGGCCGACAGGCTTTCGGCCGGCGCCGCAAAGAAGCTCCAGCCGCTGCCGGGGAAGACCCACGACACGTAGACGAACGCGCCGACCGCGAACACCGTCGGAAATACGAGCGCGAGCACGACGTTGAGCGCCGAGCTTGCGGCGAGCACGGGCTGGATTGCAAAGATCAGGAACGGCGTCGCCGACAGCGCGATCGCGGCCCCCATCGGATGCGAGAAGGTCAGCCCGAGCAGCGCGAGGCCGATCGCCATCACCTCCGGGACGCCGCTGCGGGCGCGCAGCCGGTAGAGCGACACGCCGAGCAGGTACAGGAACGCGACCAGAAACATCTCCGCCGGGCCGGCGATCGCGGCGCGCAGCAGCGCGGGATGCAGGACCAGCAGCAACGTGAACGCGCCCGCCGCGACGAGGGAGAGGCCGGCGTCGCGAAACGACAGAAACCAGAGGCCGGCCAGCACGCCGAGGAGCCCTGCCGCCAAGAGAGCGGGAGTCGGCGTGCCGGCCGGCGCGACCACGTCCACGAGCGTGGTCGCAATGAAAGGGATCGTCGGATAGGCGGCAACGATGCGCCCGACCGACATCTCGCCGTCGCCGGCCATGATGGCGCCGGCCCACAGCATCACGCCGTCGTCGGGAATGAAGCCGATGCGCAGCGCGAACGCCGCGAGCGCGAGGACCGCGACGAAGGTCGCGACCGCGACCGGTGCGGCGGTGAGGACCCGGCTCATGACGGCGTCACCACGGCGCGCGCCAACGCCTGCGCGTGCTTGGAGACGCCGTGCTGGGTCTTCTCCCAGTAGAACGGCGAACGCACGAGCTGCCAGAGCGCCTTGTAGGCGGCGATCGATATCAGGACCCAATAGCCGAACACGGTCAGGCTGTAGGGGATGAGGCCGAGCCAGCCGCGTTTGATCGGCGCGAGCATCGTGAGGTAGGTGAAGACCCCGTTGCCGGCGAGCAGGTTGAGCAACGCGAGCAGCAGCAGGATCTGCGGGAACAGCGGGTCGAGGCCGGTCGTGAACGCGACCAGCCAGACCAGATAGAGAATCCAGAAGATCGGATTGAGCAGGCCGGAGAGCGCGGTGCCGCCGATGAAGAACATGAATCCCAGGAAGCCGAGCAGGCCGGTGGTGCGGATGAGATGCAAGGGCCGCCTGGTGTGGACCAGGAAGGTCTGCATGTAGCCCTTGATCCAGCGCGAGCGCTGGCGGATCCAGTTGCCGGCGTGGCAGCTCGCCTCCTCATAGGTGGTCGAGTCGACGACCGCGACGCGATAGCCCTTCTGGGTGAGGCGGATTCCGAGATCGGCGTCCTCGGTGACGTTGAACGGATCCCAGGCGTGCAGTTCACGCAGCACGTCGATCTTGAAATGGTTCGAGGTGCCGCCGAGCGGAATCGGCACGTTGAGCCGCTCGAGCCCCGGCAGCAACTGGTCGAACCAGAGCGCATAGTCGAGCGTGAACATGCGGCTGAGCCAGTTCTCGGTGGCGTTGAAGTAGCTGAGACGGCACTGCAGGCAGGCGACGTCGTCCGGCAGGGCGCGGAACGTCGCCACCACCTTGCGCAACTGGTCCGGCTCGGGCCGGTCCTCGGCG
>CAYZMR010000135.1:0-10419 GCA_964479515.1 uncultured Hyphomicrobiales bacterium
GCATCATCATGCCCATCGACATCAGCACCGAGGCGACGACCAGATCGATGATCAGAAACGGCAGGAACAACAGAAAGCCGATCTCGAAGGCACGGCGCAGCTCCGAGATCATGAAGGACGGCACGATGATGCGCAGCGACATGTCCTCGGGCTTCTCGGGCGCAGGCTGACCGGAGAGATCGACGAACAGCTTCAGGTCCTTCTCGCGCACGTTCTTCATCATGAATGCGCGAAACGGATCGGCGGCGCGGTCGAAGGCCTGCTCGGGCGAGATCTCGTTTGCCACCAGCGGGCGCACGCCTTGGTCGTAGGCGGTCAGAAACGTCGGCCACATCACGAACGCGGTCAGGAACATCGCGAGCGAGATGATGACCGCGTTGGGCGGCGCGGTCGCGGTGCCGAGCGCGGTGCGCAGCAGCGAGAGCACCACCACGATGCGCGTGAACGACGTCACCATCACCAGGATGGACGGCGCGAGCGAGAGCACGGTGAGCAGCGCGATGAGCTGCAGCACGCGCTCGGTCAGGCCCTGGCCCTGACCGAAGGTGACGCTGATGTCCTGCGCGGCGGCAGGCGTCGCGGCGAGCGCGATCGCGGCGCTCAAGGACGCAAGTGAGACGAGCCGGAGGTTAGCGTTCAAGGCGGAATCGTCCCGCGAATCACCACGCGGGACGGTACGCGCGAATGCGCGAGGCGGCTATTGCTTCTCGGGCGGACGGCCGAGCAGGTTCGCCATTTCCTCTTCCAGGCTGTCGAGCACGGATTTCGACTTGGCTGTCGATGGATCCGGACGTGCCGGGATGGTGGCCTGCGGCGCGGTCGCGGGCGCGTCGGCGGACGGGACCCCGAACGAAGGCTCGCTGCGCGGAGATGTCTCAATCTTGCCGGTCTCGCCCGGCTGCGGCGGGCGGCGCAGTGCCGCCTCGAGCCGCTGCGCCATGCTGGCGAGCGCCGCGTCGGGCGGCGGCGAGGAGCCAGGCTCGAAAGCCGGTTCGGGCGCCGGAACGATCGGCGGCGGTTCGGGCGTGGGCCGCGATGAAAGCCCTGGTGGCATGCCGAGCCGCGCCAGCGAATCGGCGGTGCGCGGCGGCCGGGTCGTGGTGTCCGGCCGCGGCCGCGCCAATTCGGGCTGCTGGCGCGCGGGAAGCTCGGCCTGCGGCGGGTTGGAGGGCGCCTCCTCAGGGGGAAGCGCGCGCGTCGCGCTCGCCGCCTCGACGGCGCCGGGCGTGCGCGGCACCGGTACGTCGCGCGGCGGCGTCACCGGCACGGCGCGCACGATATTCTGCTCGACCACGACGTCGCTCGGGCCCCCGATCATGATCAGGTGCTCGACATTGTCGCGACGCACCAGAACGAGGCGGCGGCGGCCATCGATCGGAGCCGCGTCCACCACGGCGAGACGCGGCTGGCGCCCGCGCGCGGCGGCCGTGCCGATCCGGGTGGCACCGAACCGGCGGATGAGCCAGAAGGTGAGGGCGATCAGGCAGAGCACGATTATGATGGCGACGACGAAGCGCACGATCAGCGATCCCTCCGAGCCGAACAAGCTGTCGAACATCTGCGGTCTCTTGCATCCCTTGGGCGACGCATTCGTCGCCCGATATGGTCAACATCCCGGGCGAGTGCCCACGCCACAAAACCTGACAAAGTGTAAACTCAAAAGGCCAAATGGCCCAAATGTGGCATCCGTGTCGCCGGCGAGGATGAGTGTGGCCGCAATGGGTTAACCAGCCGTTAACCATGCGCTAGGCAAAGTCTGCCTACCCGGACCAAGCAAGCCGGGGGTTCGAGGCAGACCCATGCCGATGTCCGACATTCCGATCTTCTCGATGCTGCGCACCAAGATGCATTGGCATCAGGAGCGCCAACGGCTGCTCTCCGAGAACGTGGCCAATGCCGACACGGCGAACTACCGCCCACGCGATCTTGCGCCGCTCGATTTCGGCCGCGAGGCCGCGCAGGCGAGCGCCCGGCTCGCGATGGCGGCCACCGATCCGGCCCATATGACCTCGGCGACCGGCGGGACGCAGTTCGCTCCCGATCGCAACAACCGCTACGAGGTGCGCCCGACCGGCAACGCGGTCAGCCTCGAAGACGAGATGATCAAGGTCGCGAACAACCAGATGGACTACCAGGCCGCGACCTCGCTCTACAGCCGCAGCCTGGGCCTTCTCCGCACCGCGCTCGGCAAGGGCTGAGGGAGGCCGCCGTGGATTTCACCAACCTGATGTCGATCGCCGCCTCGGGCCTGCGCGTGCAGGCGGGACGCATGCGCGTGATCGCCGAGAACATCGCGAACGCGGATTCGACCGCGAAAGGTCCGGGCAGCGATCCCTATCGGCGCAAGATCGCGACCTTCCGCTCCGAGATGGATCGCGCGCTCGAGGCCAATACGGTTGCGCTCGGCAAGGTGCGCACCGACCAGTCCGATTTCCGCAGCAAATACGAGCCAGGCCACCCGGCCGCCGACGCCAACGGCTACGTCAAATATCCGAACGTCAATTCGCTGCTCGAAATGACCGACATGCGCGAGGCCCAACGCTCCTACGAGGCGAACCTCAACGTGATCGGCGCGACGCGGCGCATGATCCAGCGCACGCTCGATCTCCTCAAGGCTTGAACAGGGAAAACCCCATGGCATCGCCCCTCACCGCCGCAAGTGCCTACGCCAAGCTCGCGCGGCTGGCCGATCCGGGCGCGGCGCTCGGCAAGCCCGACACGCCGGCATCCGCGGGCCCAAGCTTCGGGACGCTGGTCAAGGAGGCGATCGGGTCCGTCGTCGACGCCGGACGCAAGTCGGATGCGCAGTCCCAGGCGCTCGCCGCCGGCAAGGCCAACCTGGTCGACGTCGCGACCGCGGTCTCGGAGACCGAGGTCGCGGTGCAGACCCTGGTGTCGGTGCGCGACAAGGTGATCCAGGCCTACGAGGAAATCATGAGGATGCCGATTTGACCGTGTCCCGGGCGCGGCGCAGCACGCAGTGATGCGCTGCAGACCCAGGACCTTCAAACATCGTGGCGGTCCCGGACCAGCGTCGCACCGCTTCGCGCTGCGCCGCATCCGGGACACACAGGCATAGAAGCGGAGTTGCATGACCGGTCCCGAAGTTCTCGACGTCGCGCGCGACGCGATCATCACGCTGGTGGTGGTTTCGGCGCCGCTGCTGCTCGTCGGGCTCGTCGTCGGCGTCGCGATCTCGCTCGTCCAGGCGCTGACCCAGATCCAGGAGATGACGCTCGTCTTCGTGCCGAAGATCCTCGCGATCTTCATCGTCATGCTGATCGCGCTGCCGTTCATGGGCGACGTGCTGCAAGCGCATATGATGCGGCTGGCCGCCCGAATCATGGGCGGCTAGCGCATGATCCCGAAAAGTGGGAACCGGTTTTCGGACAAGATCATGCGCAGAAGACTCTAGAGCCGCCCGGAATTGGCGCATGCGCATCGACGTCTCGTTCCTGCCCGCCTATGCGGCCGCCTTCATGCTGATGTTCGCGCGCATCGGCACCATGCTGATGCTGCTGCCGGGCCTCGGCGAGATGAGCGTGCCGGTGCGCGTGCGGCTCGTGATCGCGCTGGTGCTCGCCGCCGTCCTGTTTCCGCTGCATCGCGCCGCCTACACGATCGATCTGCAGTCGCCCGGCCCGGTGCTGATCGCGCTCGGGCAGGAGCTGCTGATCGGCCTCGTGCTGGGCTCGACCGCGCGGCTGACGATCTCGGCGCTCCAAGTCGCGGGCTCGGTCGTCGCCCAGCAGCTGGGCCTGGGATTCGTCACGACCGTCGATCCGTCGCAGGGACAGCAGGGGATCATCCTCGGCAACTTCCTCACGATGCTCGGCATCACGCTGATCTTCGCGACCGATCTGCACCACATGGTGATCGCCGCGCTGCACGACAGCTATCGTCTGTTCGCTCCGGGCGAGCTGCCGATGGTCGAGGACGTGGCCGCGCTCATCACCCGCATCGTCGCCGGCGCGTTCCGCGTCGGCATCCAGCTTGCCGGGCCGTTCCTGGTGTTCGGGCTCGTGTTCAACCTGGCGCTCGGGATTCTGTCGCGGCTGATGCCGCAGATGCAGGTCTTCTTCGTCGGCGTTCCGCTCTCGATCATGATCGGGTTCCTGATCCTGGTGCTGGTCGTCGGCGCGATGATGGGCGGGTTCCTCACCTACGTCGAAGGCGTGCTGCGCGAGCTTGCGCCGTATTCGTGAGAAGGAACGACCGTGGCCGACGAACGCGACGATACCGAACGCTCCGAAGACCCGACCCAGAAGCGGCTCGACGAGGCAATCGAGCGCGGCGACGTGGTCAAGAGCCAGGAGGTCAACACCTGGTTCGTGATCGCGGGCGCGACGCTGATCCTGTTGAGCTTCTCCGGCTCCATGGGCTCGAGCCTGACCACCACGCTGCGTGGCCTGATCGGCAACGCCCACGCCGTGCCGGTCGACGGGCGCGGGCTCGTGCGCACGATGCAGCATCTCGGGCTCGAGATCATCGCGGCGTTCGCGATCCCGTTCGCGCTGCTCATGCTCGCGGCGATCGCCGGCAACATGATCCAGCACCGGCTGGTGTGGTCGGCGGAAAGCCTCAAGCCCAAGCTCTCGAAGATTTCGCTCGCCGGCGGCGCCAAGCGGCTGTTCTCCACGACCGCGCTTGCCAACTTCGCCAAGGGTCTCACCAAGCTCGCGCTGATCGGCGCGATCATGTGGATGCTGTTATGGCCGAAGCGCTACGAGCTGATCGGCCTTGTGGCGATGGACCCGGCAGTCGTCCTCGATGTGACCAAGTCGCTGTCACTCGAAATCCTCGGCGCCGTCGTCGCCATTCTGGCGATCGTGGCCGCGGCCGATTATCTGTTCCAATATCGCCAATGGCACGAGCGGCAGAAGATGTCGGTGCGGGAACTCAAGGAAGAGTTCAAGCAGACCGAAGGCGATCCGACCATCAAGGCCAAGATCAGGCAGTTGCGCCAGACGCGGATGCGCAAGCGCATGATGGCGGCGGTGCCGAAGGCCGCTGTCGTCATCACCAACCCGACCCATTACGCGATCGCGTTGCAATATGATCGCGGCATGAACGCGCCGGTGTGCCTCGCAAAGGGCGTCGACGCGATCGCGCTGAAGATCCGCGAGGTCGCGGCCGCCCACGACATACCGGTCGTTGAGAATCCGCCGCTCGCCCGCGCGCTGTACGCGACCATGGAGATCGACGACGAAATCCCGAACGAGCACTACCGCGCGGTCGCCGAGGTCATCGGCTACGTGATGAAGCTGAAAAACGCGGTGCGGCGTTAGGATGGGCCAACGATGTCGAACTGGAGCCTCGAGAATCGACCTTGACCCCTTGCGTGGCGCGGCGGCGCGGACACACTCAGGCAAGTGATTCGCCGCGGAACGGACAGCAGGAACCGGCTCATCATGGCGGTGCAGGACGTGACTGAGAACCGCAGACCGGCGGCCATCGACCGCAGCGACCGAGGCGGCAGCATCGGCATGGTGCTGGCGGTGGCGCTGCTGCTGGTCGGCTCGGTCGTGGCCTTCCTGTTCGTCGGGCGCGCCCATGCGCAGCCCTATATCCTGGCGCTCCTGTCCGCGCTCGCGGTGATCGGCGTGTTCGCGCTGTTTGCCGGCGCCGCCGGCATCATGCGCGTGTCCGGCAAGGATAAGAGCGAGGGCTTCCGCGACGCGCTCGCCGACAGCGCGCCCGACGGCATCGTCGTCACCGACCAGGCCGGGCGCGTGGTCTATGCCAATTCGGCCTACCTTGCGCTGTCCAACGCGGTCGATGCCGACGACGTGCGGCCGGTCGAGCGCGTGTTCATCGGCGACCCGATGGTATCGGAGGCTATCTATCGCCTCGCCAAGGCGGCGCGCGAGGCGCGCAGCAGGCAGGAAGAGGTGCGCATCCCGGCGGCCGAAGGCGCGGCCGCGCGTTGGCTGCGCCTGCGCGTGCGACCGCTCGCCGCGAAAGGGCAGTACGCGCGTTGGAGCGCGTGGACGGTCGCCGACGTGACCGGCGACCGCGACTGGCAGGAGGACACCTTTGAGGAGATGCGCGACGCGATCGCCTTTCTCGATCACGCGCCGGCTGGGTTCTTCTCGGTCGATGCCAACGGGGACATCGGCTATCTCAACACGACGCTCGCGGGCTGGCTTGATTACGACCTCGCCCAGGTCGGCTCCGGCGGGCTGAAACTCGCCGACATCGTGGCCGGCGACGGCGCGGCCCTCATCATCGCGACGGCGGGGGAGCCCGGCGAGGTGAAGACCGGCGTGCACGATCTCGACCTCAAGACGCGCGGCGGTAAGACCGTGCCGGTGCGGCTCTATCACAAGGTCGCTTTCGCGGCCGACGGCACGGCCGGCGCCTCGCGCACCTTGGTGCTCAACCGCGCGCGCGAAGAAAGCGCCGACCCGCTGCACGCGGCCGAAGTGCGCTTCGGGCGTTTCTTTCATAACACCCCGATGGCGATCGCGACCGTCGATAAGGCGGGCAAGATCGCGCGCGCGAACGCACCCTTCGCCGGGCTGCAGCACAGCCTGATCAAGGGCGAGGCGGCGCCGGTCGAGGGCCGTCCGATCTTCGCCATCGTCGCCGAGGAGGGCCGCGCGGCGCTCGAGACCGCGATCGCGCAGGCGGCGGCAGGGCAGAGCGACATCAAGCCGGTCGACGTGGACCTGATCGGCGGCGACAAGAAGCTCGTCGGCGCCGACCGCGCGCTCGGCGGACAGCGCTCGGCGCGGTTCTACGTGTCGGCCGTGCCGCAGGACGAGCGCGACGGCGAAGCCGTGATCGTCTACGCGCTCGAGACGACGGAACAGCGGGCGCTGCAGGAGCAGTTCGCGCAGTCGCACAAGATGGAGGCGATCGGACAGCTCGCCGGCGGGATCGCGCACGACCTGAACAACGCGCTCTCGGCGATCATGATGGCGACCGACTTCCTGATCCAGGCGCACCGGCCGGCCGACCCCTCGTTCGGGGACATCATCCAGATCAAGCAGAGCAGCAACCGCGCCAAGAGCCTCGTGCGCCATCTCGTGGCGTTCTCGCGCAAGCAGACGCTGCAGCCCGAAGTGATCGACCTCGTCGAGGTGCTCGAAGAGATCACCAACATGCAGCGCCGCGTGATCGGCGACCGGATCACGTTCGAGCCGCTGCAGCACATGCGCGATCTGTGGCCGGTCAAGGTCGACCCCGCGCAACTGGAGCAGGTCATCGTGAACCTGCTGGTCAATGCGCGCGACGCGATGCCGGAGGGCGGCAAGCTCACCGTGCGGACCGCGAATGTCAGCGAGGCCGAGAGCGCGACGCTGCCGTACAAGGTCATGCCGGCCGCCGATTACGTGCTGATCGAGGTCGCCGACACCGGGACCGGCATGCCGCCTGAAATCCGGGAGAAGATCTTCGAACCGTTCTTCACCACGAAGGAGGTCGGGAAGGGCACCGGCCTCGGCCTGTCGACGGTGTACGGGATCATCAAGCAGACGAACGGTTTCATCTTCGTCGATTCAGTGGTCGGCGAGGGGACCACGTTCCGCATCTATCTGCCGCGCTACGCCGGCGTGATCGAAAAGGCAGCGACCGCTGCGCCCAAGCCCGCCGCCGACCTCACCGGCAGCGGGATCATCCTGCTGGTCGAGGATGAGCCGGACGTGCGCAGCCTCAACGCGCGCGCGCTGACGCAGCGCGGCTATACGGTCCTGACCGCCGCGAACGGCATCGAGGCGATCGAAGTGTTCGAGGCGCGCCACGGTGCGGTCGACCTCGTGGTCTCCGACGTGATGATGCCCGAGATGGACGGTCCGACACTCGCCAGGGAACTGCGCCAGCGCAACCCGGCGCTTAAGATCATCTTCGTATCGGGCTACGCCGAAGAGGCGCTCGGCGACATGCCGGACACGACGTTCCTGTCGAAGCCGCTGTCGCTGCGGCAGCTCGTCGCGGCGGTGAAAGAGACGATGGTCGGCTAGAGTCTAGACCCGGCCGGCGAGCGCGAGCACCAGCACGACGATCAGGACGACGCCGAGGAGACCGGAGGGCCCATAGCCCCAGCTGCGGCTGTAACGCCACCGCGGAATCGCGCCGACCAGCATGAAGATCACGATGACGAGCAGAATGAAGCCAAGCATGACGGTCCTCGTTGGAGGTCGTTGGCGCAGCGTTGCGCCTTCAGCACCACAACGAGATCACGGAACAATGGTTCCGTGAACCTCACAGCGCGACGAACTGCTGATCCTTGAGGTGACCCGCGAGCCCGTAGAACGCCTCATTCACCTGCGGCCAGCTCTTCAGCTTCTTCATGTTGTCGAGCCAGCGCGAGACGTTGGGATAGGGCGTCAGGTCGCAGCGGATCAGTTCGCCGAGCGTGACCAGGCCAGCGCCGAAATAGTCCGCGATGGTGATCTCGTCGCCGGTGAGGTACTGGTTCTTCGGCCCGATCCAGTGATCGTTGAGCACCTGCAGCCAGCGCTTGGACTGCTCCTTGCCCCATTCGACGGTGACCTTCTGGGATTCTTCGGTCGGTCGCTTGAGGTGCGGAAAGAGCTGCGGATAGCACAACCCGTAGCCCCACTCGCGATAGAAGTTGGTGTTGAGCCAGTCCATCACCTCGTTGACCTTGGCGCGCTTCTTCAGGTCCTTCGGATATTCCGGCAGGTTGAACTTGTCGGCGAGGTATTTGAGGATCGCCGAGCTCTCGGTGAGCTTGAAGCCGTCGTCATCGAGCATCGGCACGAGCTTGTTGGGGTTGATCGAGGCGTAGGGCTCCTGGAAATGCGCGCCGGTCATGAGGTCGACGACCTCCTCGTCCGCTTTCAGCCCCTTCTCGGCCAGGAACAAACGCACCGGCCGGCTCGTCATGGAGATCGGGTGCATGTAGAGCTTCATTTCGGCCTCCCTCGACACGGCGGGCGCAGAAAATCCGTGCGCGGCCGCTATTCAATGATGTTTTGAACAATCGCCGCTGGCTTGGCAACCCTGGGTGCGCCATGCGCGGTGACGCGTAGCGCGCGCCGGCGCATCGACGTATCATGGCGGCGCCGACACGATCATGACCGCACCGCCTCCCCCGCAAACGCCCGAGCCCGAAGACGAAGCGGCCGACCGCCGCCTCGCCAATATCGCGTTGGTGGTCTTGCTCGTCCTGCTGGTCGGAGGCGGGTGGTGGCTTGCCAACGCGTTGTTCGAGGCGCGCAAGGCGGATGAGTGCATCGCGTCAGGTCGGCGCAACTGCAACCCGATCGAGGTGCCGGCGCGCTGATAAGAAGCCCACAAAATCGTGACGGTCCCGATCGGCAGCCAGGGGGCAACCTGTTAGCGACCGGGACCGTCCGCCGGTGACAGGATACGCGTCCCCGACCGGGCCACGCTAAGTAGCGTTTGCGGCGCGTCGCGGGCGTTTCCGTGGAGGTGTCATCCGAGACCGACATGAGTCGGGCGCAATTTGGTCGCGCCCGCGCCGAAATCGATGCACCCGCGGCAGCGGGTGCGATCAATGCAGCCGGATCAGTGCGGCCACCTGTACCACCAGTCGCCGTGCTTCACCGGGTCGTAGTCACGCGGGAATTTGCACGCGAACACGACATAGTCGCCGTAGCGCGGATGCACGCTCGTGATGTGGGCGAGCTTGTGATAGCCGGCGCAATGGTCTTGCGCGGCTTCGCGATAGCCGTAGGCGTGCAAGGCCGGCGACCACGGAATGATGCCGCCGGTGTCGTTGCCGTTGATCGAGAACACGCTCCACTCCTCGGCCTGCGCCGGCGCGGCGAGGAGCGTGAGGGTCAGCGCGAGGGAAGCGAGCAGAGTTCGGCGCATCGGCGGCCTCATCGATGGAAGCCGCAACAGTGCCGCCCCGGGCGTGCGCGGGTCAAGTGCACCGCCGACACGGTCGCGGCGAATTTCAGTTGATCCGCTTGAACTTCTGCACCCGCCGCCCGAAGCCGACCTCGGCCGTATAGAGGTTGCCCTTGCTGTCGATCCCGATGTTGTGCACCCACTTGAACTGTCCCGGCTGGCGGCCGTGGCGGCCCCACTGATTGAGCACCTCGCCGGTCTCGCGCACGATCGAGATGATCTGCCCGTTGGCGCCGTCCGCGATGAAGATGAACTTCTGCTGCGGGTCTTCCGACAGCACCAGGTCCCAGACCGAGCCGTTCGAAAGCGTCGCGGGCTCGATGCGGAATTCCTTCACGAAGGTGCCGTCGGGCTTGAACACCTGGATGCGGTCGTTTGCGCGGTCGCACACATAGACAAGACCATCGTTCGACAGCCGCACGCAGTGCACCGGATTTGAGAATTGCTTCGATAGTTCGCCGGCCGGCGCGTAGGGCGGAAGCTTGTCGTCGCTCGGCGTGTTGCCGTAGGCGCCCCAGTGGCGCTTGTAGGCGCCGGTCTTGGCGTCGAACACGATGACGCGGCGGTTCTTGT
>CAYZMR010000136.1:0-10333 GCA_964479515.1 uncultured Hyphomicrobiales bacterium
TGCGCGACGCGCCGGCGAGCGGCGCGATCGAGGTCGCGGGGCTGAGCCATATCTATGACGGGCGCGACGGCAAGGTGCCGGCGCTCACCGACATTTCGATGACGGTCGGCGCGGGCCGCTTCGTCGTGATCGTCGGCCCGAGCGGCTGCGGCAAGACTTCGCTGCTCATGATGATGGCGGGGCTGCGTCACCAGACCTCCGGCACGATCAACATCCAGGGCCGGCCGATCGACAGCCCCGACCCCTCGCGCGTCGGCGTCGTGTTCCAGGAGGCGAGCCTGTTCCCCTGGCTCTCGGCGTTGGACAACATCGAGTTTCCCCTCGTGCTGCGCCACGCGCCGAAGGCGGAGCGCGCCGAGCGCGCGAACCAGATGCTCAACCTCGTCGGCCTCGCCGGCTTCGGCGCGCGCTATCCGCACGAGCTCTCCGGCGGCATGAAGCAGCGCGTCTCGATCGCGCGCGGCCTGGTGCAGGACCCGCCGGTGCTGCTGATGGACGAGCCGTTCGCCGCGCTCGACGAGCAGACGCGCATGACCATGGGCCACGAATTGCTGCGCATCTGGTCGCAGACCGCCAAGACCGTGGTGTTCGTCACCCACAGCCTGACCGAGGCCGTCTACCTCGCCGACGAGGTGCTGGTGATGTCGGCGCGGCCCGGCCGCATCATCGACCGCATCGCGATCAACCTGCCGCGCCCGCGCACCTACGAGATGATGGCGACCGACGTGTTCGGCCGCCTGCGCGACCGCATCTGGCAGCAGATCCGCAAGGAGGGGTGATGCGCCGCCCCTCCCCCGCGACCGTACGCTGGCTGATCCTGCTTGGCCTGCTGGTGTTCTGGGAACTGATGCCGAAGACCGGCATCATTCCGGAACTGTTCCTGCCGCCGCTCTCGAAGACCATCGTGGTGCTCGCGCGCGACTGGCGCGAATACGCCTCCGAGCTCGCGGTCACGCTCTACGAGGTTGCGTTCGCGATGCTGATCGCGTGCGGGGCCGGCATCCTCGGTGGCGCGCTGATCGGCGGCGTCGCGCTGCTGCGCAACCTGCTGCTGCCGGTGTTTTCCTCGCTCTACGCGGTGCCGCTGGTGATCCTCTATCCGATCTTCACGGCCTGGTTCGGCATCGGCTCGGAATCCAAGATCATCTTCGCGGGCGTCTACGGCTTCTTCCCCGTGATGCTCTCGACCGCCGCCGGCATTCGCACCATCGACGCGCAGCTTCTGCTGGCCGCGCGCAGCATGGGCGCGAGCCTGCCGCAGCAGATCGCGCGCGTCATCATTCCGGCCTCGATCCCGACCGTGCTCACGGGCCTGCGGCTCGGCGGCGCGCTCACCATCATCGGCGTGGTCGTCTCCGAGATGCTGATCTCGTCGGCCGGCATCGGCTACCTGGTGACGCGCTACCGCACCATCCTGGACTCGCCGCACGTGTTCGGCGCGATCGTCGTGATCCTGCTGCTGTCGATCCTGTTCGACACGTTTGCCCGCGCGGTCGAGCGGCGCACGCTGGTGTGGCAGATCGCGGGGCGGCGACAGAAGGAAGGCGCCCCGACGCAGATCGCTGGAAGCCCGGCGCCCGCGCCGGTGTGACCCGAGCCGCCGCCGGCGTATAGTGGCGGCGTGTTCGACCTCACGCTCTCGTTCGACAATGGCCCGACGCCCGAAGTAACGCCGCACGTCCTCGACGTGCTGGCGCGGCGCGCCGTCAAGACGACGTTTTTCGTCATCGGGGAGAAGCTCGCGCAGGCAGGACACCGCGCGTTGACGGAACGCGCGCATGCCGAAGGCCACTGGATCGGCAATCACACGTGGAGCCACTCGCTGCCGTTCGGACTGATGGAGGCCGATGCGGCCAACGCCGAGTTCGACCGCACGCAGCAGGCGATCGGCGCGCTCGTGCATCCGCATCGTTTCTTCCGGCCCTACGGCCAGGGCGGCAATCTCGACAAGCGCCTCCTGTCGCGGCGCGTGCTCGATCATCTCGCGCGCGCGAGAGCCACGATCGTGCTGTGGAGCGCTCTGCCGCACGACTGGGAGGACGCGGACGGATGGGTCGATCGCGCGCTCGGCCAATGCGCCGCGGATAGCTGGAAGCTGATGGTGCTGCACGATCTGCCGACCGGCGCGATGCGGCACCTCGATCGCTTCCTCGGGCTCGTCCAGGATCGCGGCGGGCGCATCCGGCAGGACTTTCCGCCGGATTGCCTGCCGATGGTGGATGGCGAGATGAAGCTGGCGATTGACGCCTATCTCAACACCTCATCCTGAGGTGCGAGCGCGGCGGGCGTATCGAAGCATGGCCACACACTCCGAGCCTGCCGCCATCCTTCGAGACGGGCGCTGCGCGCCCTCCTCAGGATGAGGCCGGAGTTAGATCGCCACCACCGGCAACTCGCGCAGCGACACCACATCTTCGAGATTATTCAGCTTCTCGAACAGCGCTTCCGCCTGCCTGCGCCCAAGCCGTCCTTCCGTGCAATCCAAAAACTTCTCGCGCAGCTCGGCTTCGGTGAGCGGCTTTTGCCAGTGTCCCTTCGGCCGCACCACCGGCTCGTGCGCGAGAGTCTCGCCGCTCTTGAGACGGATGCTCAGGCGGTCGTCGGGCGCGAACGGCGGCATGTCCGCCATCCGCTCGTCGGTGGTCGAGCGCGTCACCTTGCGCATCACCGCGACGATATCGCCGCGCCGCACGAAATCATCATCGAGCTCCTTCAGGCCGACCTTGCGCGCGATCAGCGCCGAGGCCATCGCGAACTCCATCGAGAACTTCGCCTCCAGCGCGGTCTTCGGCTCGCGGTTGCGCAGCATCAGATCCTGCGCGTCGCCCATGCGCACGTGGATCTCGTCGATCGCGTCGGGCTTGAGATCGTGCTCCTGCGCGAGGTCCAGCATGGCGTCGATCGCGCGATGCGTCCCGTAGCACATCGGATAGCGCTTGATGTTGATGCCCATCTTCGGCAGTCGCCAGTCGCTGCCGAGCCCCCAGTCGCCGCGCTCGACCGCCGGATGTCCCGAGGCCGTATGCGCGCGCATGAATCCCGCCTTGTGCTCGAGGGCGTCGGGCGAACCCGTGAAGCCCGCCTTCGCGAGCCGCGCGGCGAGAACGCCGGACTGCGCCGTGCGGCCGGCGTGCAGCGACTTGGTCATCGTGCCGAAATTCGCGACCGTGCCGGCCGCGAGCGAAGCCGCGATTGCGATCGCGTTGGTGGTCTCGTCGGTATTGAGGTGATTGAGCCGCGCGCAGGCCGCCGCCGCCGCGAGCGTTCCCCAGATCGCGGTCGGATGGAAGCCGCGCTCATGCAGCGCGCCCGGCTCCAATTCCTGCAACAGCGCCCAGACCTCGTAGCCAGCCACGTATGCGGCGATCGCCTCGGCTCCGCTCGCGCCGAGCGTCCAGCCTTCGGCGAGGATCGCCGGCGTCAGCGCCGCGCTCGGATGGCCGTCCATGCCGACATCGTCATAATCGAGCACGTGCGCGGCGACGCCGTTGACGAGAGCCGCGTCCGAGGCCGAGAGGTTGCGCCCACCCGGAATTTCCGGCGCACCGTCATTGCCGGTGTAGGCCGGCACCATCTGCGCCACGATCTTCACGGCTTGCTCGTCCGCGCCCGCGATCATGGTCCCGACGCAATCGAGCATGCCGATGCGCGCTCCGAAGTTGCAGCGCTCGGGCGCAGCGCCCGCGCTTACCGAGGCGACGAATCCAGCGATGTCCGAGGTCAGCGCGGTCATGAACAGCTCCTTTGCGGCGCGAAGCGCCACTATGCGACATCCGAAGCCTTGACGGCCAGAGGATGGGAAAAGTAACGTCAATCCAAGTGTCGACACAATACACAATTCGGTCTGCCTGCGGTGTTGCCGGCGCACCGCTGCGACCTGCGGGAGAATCGCATGAAGACGGGGCACGCGGCCCGGCCATCGCGCTGCGGCGCGATGCAAAATCCCTGATTTCGCGGCCCGCGCGCGACAACCGATGCAGAATTGCGCTATCTGACGGTCGGCGCGCTGACTACACTCGGCGCGCGCCGCAGGGGCGACCTCAGCCTTCGATGTCGCCCCCGATTGTCGCCATTTGCCGCTGACCCGCCCGGAGCAAGAGGCGGGCAGACGCCCAAGGACAAGCTGACGATGGACGATCTGTACTGGCATCTCGTCGACTTCCTTCAGGCCGTCGCGGCGGGCCTCCTGGTCGGCGGCACCTACGGCCTGATGTGCGTCGGTCTCGGCATCATCTTCGGCGTGATGCGCGTCGTGAACTTCGCGCATGGCGACTTCATGATGCTCGGCATGTATGCGGCCTATTACCTCGTCACCGGCTTCGGCGTGCTGGCGTTTCTTGGCCCCTATGCGGGCCCGATCGTCGGCGCCGTGCTCGCCGGGCCGATCGTCTTCGTCATCGGCTGGCTGTTGCACAAGTTTCTCATCGCGCGCGTCACCGGCGCGCGCGTGGTGTCGGCCGAGGCCGAAGGCCATTACGCGCAGATCATCCTGACGCTCGGTATCGCGCTGGTGCTGGCGAACGGCGGCCTGATCCTGTTCGGCTCCACGCCGCTCTCGGTCAAGACGCCGCTCTCGCGCGAATCCTGGGAGATCGGCCCGGTGTTCCTCAACCAGGCGCGCGCGGTCGGCTTCATCATGGCGATCATCTGCGCGATCGGGCTCTATGTGTTCCTGACGCGCACGAGCCTCGGCAAGGCGCTGCGCGCGGCCGCCGACAATCCGATCGCGGCGTCCTATGTCGGCATCGACGTCGACCACGCGCATCGCCTCGCCTTCGGCCTCGGCGTCGGCATCACGGCGATTGCCGGAGGCCTGCTCGCGATGTCGCAGTCGTTCCAGCCCTATATCGGCTTCGACTTCGTCATCGTGATGTATGCGGGCGTCGTGCTCGGCGGCATGGGCTCGATCCTCGGCGCGTTCTGGGGCGGGCTCACCATCGGCCTGGTGCAGCAGATGTCGACGCTGGTCCTGCCCTATCAGTTGCAGAACACCGCGATCTTCGTCGTCTTCCTCGTCATCGTCTTCTTCCGGCCACAGGGAATGTTCGGCCGCGTCTGGGAGCGGACGTAATGACCGAGAAGCAACGCGGCTTCCTGCGGCAGTACGCGGCGATCGCCGTCTTCGCGGCCGCCTACATGCTGCTCGGCTTCGCGGTGCGCAATTCCTACTACCAGCTCATCATGGTGCTGGTGCTGATCTGGGCCACGATGGGGCTCGGCTGGAACATGCTGTCCGGCTATTCGGGCCTGATCTCGTTCGGTCATGCGGGCTTCTTCGGGCTCGGCGCCTATACGGTCACGATCGCGTTCGTGAAGTTCGGCATCACGCCGTGGCTCGGCATTCCGATGGGCGTCGTGGTCGGGGTCATCGCCGGCGTGTTGATCGGCATTCCGACCTTCCGGCTGCGCGGGCATTATTTCGCGCTCGCGATGCTCGCCTACCCGCTCGCGGTCCTCTACGTGTTCGAGTGGCTCGGCTACCAGGAGGTCTCGCTGCCGATGATGCGCGAGAACCCCGCCGCCTACATGCAATTTTCCGATCAGCGCAGCTACATGCTGGTCGCCTTGGCGTTGATGATCGTCTGCATGGTGATCTCGCTGCATGTCGAGCGCTCGCGCTTCGGCCGCTCGCTGCTGGCGATCAAGCAGAACCAGCCCGCCGCCGAAGCCGCCGGCATCAACGCGACGCGCTGGAAGATGCTCGCCATCATGCTCTCCGCCGGCATGGCGGCGGCGGCCGGCGGGCTCTACGCGATCGTGCTGCTCGTCGTCACGCCGCAGACCGTGTTCGGCGCGCTGATCTCGGCGCAGGCGCTGATCGTCACGCTGTTCGGCGGCGTCGGCATCTTCTGGGGTCCGGTGATCGGCGCCGCGATCCTCATTCCCCTCGCCGAGACCTTGAACGCCGAGCTCGGCCAGTATCTGCCGGGCATCCAGGGCGTCGTCTACGGCGTCGCCATCATCGTCATCATCCTGGTCGCGCCCGATGGCATCTATTGGAAGGTGCGCGACCGGCTGATGGCGCGCCGGCCGGCGGCGCAGCCACGCCCACCCGCCGCGGTATCGCCGGTCGCCGAGCCGATCCCGATCGGCGCGCGCGTAGGCGAGAGGCCCCGCGCGGCGTTCGGACCGCCGCTCTTGGAACTCTCCGGCGTATCGCGCGCGTTCGGCGGCCTGAAGGCGGTCGACGATGTCACGCTCAGCGTGCCGGAAGGCATGATCTACGGCGTCATCGGGCCGAACGGCGCCGGCAAGACGACACTATTCAACGTCATCAACGGCTTCCTTGCCGCCGACAAGGGCAGCATGCGGTTCGCCGGGACCGAGATCGGCGGCCTCAAGCCGCACGAGGTCTGCGCGCGCGGATTCGGCCGCACCTTCCAGGTGGTGCGCGCCTTCCCGCGCATGACCGTGCTGGAGAACGTCGTGGTCGGCGCCTTCGTCGGCTCCAAGACCGACGACGAGGCGGATCGGCTCGCGCTCGACGCGCTGCAACGCGTCGGCATGGCGGATGGCCAGGCGCACATGCTCGCCGGCGGGCTCACCACCAAGCAGCTCCGCCTGATGGAACTGGCGCGCGCGCTCGCGCCGCGCCCGAAGCTGCTTCTCCTCGACGAGACACTCGCCGGACTCGGACAGAGCGAGCTCGACGACATCCTCCCGGTGATCCAGCAGGTCAACCGCGAAGGCGTCACCATCGTGATCATCGAGCACACCATGCATGCGATGGTGAAACTCGCCGATCATTTCAGCGTGCTCGACCATGGCCGGCTGATCGCGAGCGGCGCGCCCGGCGACGTCACGAAGAACCCGGCCGTGATCGAGGCCTATCTCGGCAAGAAGTGGATGCAGCGTGCTCAAGATCAGGTCGCTTGACGTCGCCTATGGCGGCTTGCACGCCTTGAGCGGCGTGTCGCTCGATGTCGAGCGCGGCCAGTTCGTCGCCGTGGTCGGCCCGAACGGCGCCGGCAAGACCACGTTGTTCAAGACGATCTCGGGCGTCGTCACGCCGGTCGCCGGCGAGATCACCTACAATGGTGAGAACCTGCTCGCCGTGCCGCCGGCCGAGCGCGCGCATCGCGGCATCGCGCACGTGCCGGAAGGCCGCCAGGTGTTCGCCTCCATGACGGTGATGGAAAACCTCGAAATGGGCGCCTATACGCGCAAGGGACGCGAGCGCTGGAGCGAGCTTCTGCCGATGATCCTGGAGCTGTTCCCTATCCTCTCCGAGCGGCGCGACCAGCTTGCCGGCACGCTGTCGGGCGGCGAGCAGCAGATGCTGGCGATCGGCCGTGGCCTCGCCTCGGCGCCCGAGCTGTTGATGCTCGACGAGCCCTCGATGGGGCTTGCGCCCGCGATCGTGGATGCGATCTTCGAGCGCATCACGCAGATCCACCAGCAGCACCACCTCACCATCCTGCTGGTGGAGCAGCGCGTCGCCGAGGCGCTGGAGACTTGTGATCGCGGCTACGTGCTGGAGACCGGACGCGTGGCGATGGAAGGCACGCACCAGACGCTGATGGCCGATGAGCGCGTGCGCCGCGCTTACCTCGGCATGTGAGTTTTGCGAACTGAGATACGGCGCCCGCGAATGGACGCCGAAGTGGAGCGACTTGAACGAGAGACGACGGAGGAAGTCATGACGACAAGACGGACATTCATCAAACAAGGCGCCCTCGGCGCCGCGACCCTTGCGACGACATCGATGCCCTGGCGCGTGCTGCGCGCGCAAGGCAAGAGCGTGAAAGTGGCCTGCATCGCGCCGTTCTCCGGCCCGTGGGCGCGTACCGGCACCCTCATCAAGATGGGCGCCGAAATGGCGGTCGAGGAGATCAACCAGAAGGGCGGCATCAAGGCGCTCGGCGGCGCCAAGATGGAGCTCGTCGCCATCGACGCCGGCGACTCCGCCGAGAAGGCCAAGAACGCCGCGCAGCGCCTGGTCGCGCAGGAGCCCGATGTCGTCGGCGGCACCGGCGCCTGGCTGTCGACCTTCACGCTCGCGGTCACCGAGGTGACCGAGCGCGCGCAAATCCCATGGCTGACGCTGTCCTACGCCGACAGCCTCACGGATCGCGGCTTCAAATACATCTTCCAGACCTCGGCGACGGGCAGCAAGCAGGCGACCGACCAGTTGCCGACGATCATCGACCTCGCCAAGGCCGCGACCGGCAAGGCGCCTGGGACCGCCGGCATCATCGGGGACAACACCGCCGCTCCGATGAGCTTCCTCAAGCCGATGCGCGAGGGCGGTCTCGCCAAAGCCGGCATCAAGACGCTGTTCGACGAGACCTACACGCCACCGCTCGCCGACGCGACGCCCTTGATGCAGAAAGTACGCTCCACGCGGCCGGACTTCCTGTTGTTCCTCTCGACCAATTTGTCCGACCTCAAGCTCGGGCTCGAGAAGATGGCCGAGTTCCGCCTCGGCCAAGGCGTGATTCCGACCATCGGCAACGGCGCCGCCAACGGCTCGCCGGAAGTCCTCAAGGCGATGTCGGCCGAGCTGCTCGAAGGCTACATCTTCAGCGTCGCGGACTGGGCCATGAAGGGCCAGGAAACGATCATCGATGCGTTCAAGAAGAAATTCAACGAGCCGTGGATGACGCAGGACTCGATCACCGGCTACGGCGACATGTGGATCCTGAAGGAAGCGGTCGAAAGCGCCGGCGTCGCCGACAAGGTGAAGGTGAACGAAGCGCTGCACGCGATGGACTTGAAGGGCTCGCCCGCGAACATCGCATTCCCGGGCCCGATCAAGTTCGACGCCGCCGGCCACCGCCTCGATGCGCCTCTGGTCATGGTGCAATGGCAGAAGGGCGTGCCGCAGACGATCTTCCCGGTCGACCGCGCGACCGCGACCGCGAAGTGGCCGAAGTCGTCCTGACGCTGAGTGTCCCGCACGCGGTGCAGCACGAAGTGATGCACCGCAGATGCGGGACCCCGGTTGCTTACCGAGAGAACCGGGGTCCCGCGTCTGCAGCGCGCACTCCGTGCTGCGCTGCGCCCGGGACACGCCAAAAGAAAAGGTTTTTCGAATGACCACGCTCGCCTTCATCGGCTGCGGCGCGATGGGCGCGCCGATCGCCGAGCGCCTGATCGATGCCGGCCACACGGTGCGGCTGTTCGACCCGCGCGCGGAGGCGATGGCGCCGCTCGTCGCGCGCGGCGGCATCGCCACGACCTCGCCGCGCGAGGCCGCGACCGGCGCCGAGGTCGCGTTCGCCTGTCTGCCGTCGCCGGAGGTGAGCCGCGACGTCGCCTCCGGCGTCGCCGGCGCAGCGGGCCCGCGCATCTACGTCGAGATGTCGACGATCGGCTCCAAGACCGTGCAGGCGATCGCGACCGAAATGGCCAACAGCAACATCACGGTCATCGATTCGCCGGTGAGCGGCGGACCGCGCGGCGCGCGCGCCGGCACGCTGTCCACGATGGTCGCGGGCGAGCGCGCGGCGTTCGAGCGCGTCAAGCCGCTGCTCGAGACGATCGCGCGCAACGTGTTCTACGTCGGCGACAAGCCCGGCCTCGCGCAGGTGACGAAGCTTGCCAACAACATGATCTCCGCCGCCGGCATGGTGGCGTCGTTCGAGGCGGCCGCGCTCGCCGTGAAGGCCGGCGTCGATGCGCGCACCTTCATCGACACGGTCAACGCCTCCACCGGGCGCAACACCGCGACCTCGGACAAATTCCCGGCCTCGATCCTGACGCGCAGCTTCGACTACGGCGGCAAGGTCGGCACCATGTACAAGGACGTGTTCCTGTGCCTGGAAGAGGCGCGCGGCCTCAACGTGCCGATGTGGCTCGGCAACAACGTCGTGCAGATGTGGTTCCACGCCATGACCGAAGGCCGCGGCAATGACGACTACACCTCGCTGATCCAGATGATCGAAAAGTGGGCCGGCGTCGTGGTCGGCGGGAACGAGTCGGGGCCGGTCGAGCGCGACTAACCATTGTTCGTCATGCCCGGCCTTGTGCCCGCCATGACGAAGGAGAGAAAGAGCAATGTCCCGCGTCCACGCGATCCGCATCCACAAGACCGGCGGGCCGGAAGAGCTGCGCTACGAGGAGATCGAACTTGGGCAACCCAGCCCGGGCGAGGCGCTGGTGCGCCATACCGCGATCGGGCTCAACTTCACCGACGTGCATTTCCGCACCGGCCGCTATCCGCTGCCGAGCCTGCCGCACGTCATCGGGATGGAGGCGGCGGGGGTCGTCGAAGCGGTCGGCGCGGGCGTGACCGAAGTCGCTGCCGGCGACCGCGTCGCCTACGCCTCGGAGAAACCGCGCGCCTACGCGCAGGCCGTCGTGATGCCGATCACGCGCCTGATAAAGCTGC
>CAYZMR010000137.1:0-10279 GCA_964479515.1 uncultured Hyphomicrobiales bacterium
CACGGCGAGCGTGCCCACCGAGAGCGAGACTCGCTGCTACATCATTGAATGAAGATATGAGCGATGGTGGGCACGGCGCTTCGCGCCTTTGCCCACCCTACGAGCGCGAGCACTTCACCCCTGCGATTCCGGCGTGATCGACGGCGCGAGCAGGATCTGTTCGAGATAATCCGGCCGGTCGCGGTTTTCGGCGGCCAGGAACTCGTCCGTCACCTGGCGCAGCTTCTCGCCGAGCCGCGCGGCATTCATGTCGCTGTCGCCGCGCGTATTGCGATGCGTGATGGCGCGGATCGCGTCGACATGCTGGTCGATGAGGCCGATCGGCACGCGCGCCATATCGGGCGTGTGCTCGATCAGCCGGCACAGGCTCTCGGCGACCGGCGCGACCAGCGGGAACCCGAACGTCGCGGCCTGCCCCTTGATATCATGGGCGGCGCGAAACAGTCCGTCGCGCGTCGCGCTGTCGATACCGCGCGCGCGGATCGCCATGCGCGCGGTATCGAGCCGGTCGCATTCCTGCTCCATCCAGCTCGCGAACTCGCCGGCGAGCTCGGCGAGCGCGGCTTCCGCGCGCGAGACCGGATCGAAATCGACAAGCGCGCCCGGCCGCATTTGCACGACCGCTTTCTTGAGCTTGTTCGGCGGCACGATCACCTCGTGATCCGCGAAGGTGCTCACCGCCGCGACGTTGGGTTTCTTCTCGCTCATCGGTTAAGCCCTGTCCTCACGCGACCGGCGTCTTGGCTTTTTGCAGCAGCGGCTGCTGGCGGATGATGTCGGCCTTGCCGCCCTTGCGCCGTTCCGGGCCGGCGTAGTTCGGGTTGACGTTGCGCCGGCGGTCCGGGCCGAAATAGCTCTTGGTGCGGATGAACGGGCGCGGATTGGCGACGACATTGAGGATGCGCTGGTAGAGGCCCTTCGCCGAGATCGGCTTCGCCAGGAACTCGGTGATGCCGGCGTCGCGCGCCGAGACCACGCGCTTCTTCTCGGAATGGCCGGTCAGCATGATGATCGGCACGTAGGGATTGGTGTTCGAGGTCGGCTGGCGGATCATCTGCGCCAGCTCGAGGCCGTCGAAGATCGGCATCGCCCAGTCCGAGATGACGATGTCGGGCGAGTAATGGTTGAAGGCTTCGAGGCCGCCGGCGCCGTCCTCGGCCTCATACACCTCGCGCGTGCCGAAGCCGTGCAGCAGCGTGCGCACGATGCGGCGCATGTGGGCGTTGTCGTCGATAACGAGGAAGCGCAGCCGATTGAATTCGATGCGGACCATGGACGCGACCTTGCGGGGCGCGCACGCGTACGCACTTCCCCCCATCGCGACCCTAGGAAATCGGCGTTAAGGAAGCGTTTAGGATAGGCTGCACCGCCGCCCTCTGCCGCTCATTCCCGCGAAAGCGGGAATCCAGAGCTAAGAGCTGGGTCCCCGCTTTCGCGGGGACGAGCGGCCAATGGCTCAATACCCGAACTGCTCGCGCAGGATGCGCTCGTCCAGGCTGTGCCCCGGATCGAACAGCATCGGGATGGCGACCTTGTGGTCCATCGAGATGTCGACCGAGCGCACCGAGCGCACCTCGTCGTGGTCGGCGACGGCGGCGACCGGGCGCTTGTCGGCTTCCAGCACCTCGATGGTGACGCGCGCCGTGTCGGGCAGGAGCGCGCCGCGCCAGCGGCGCGGGCGGAACGGGCTGATCGGGGTCAGCGCCAGCAGCGGCGCATTGATCGGGATGATCGGGCCCTGCGCGGAGAGGTTATAGGCGGTCGAGCCGGCGGGCGTTGAGACCAGCGCGCCGTCGGCGACGAGCGCGGCCAGGCGTTCCTTGCCGTCGATCAGGATGCGCAGGCGCGCGGCCTGATAGGTCTGGCGGAACAGCGAGACCTCGTTGATCGCCGTATATTCGTGCGCGCGGCCGTCGGCATCGCGCGCGCACATGAGCAGCGGATGGATCAGCGCGGTCTTGGCGGCGGCGAGGCGCTCGGGCAGGCGATCCTCGTTGAACTCGTTCATCAGGAAGCCGACGGTGCCGCGATGCATGCCGTAGATCGGCTTGCCCGAGGTCATGAAGGCGTGCAGCGTCTGCAGCATCAGCCCGTCGCCGCCGAGCGCCACGACCACGTCGGCGTCCTCCGGCGTGGCCGCGCCGTAGCGATTGGCGAGCCGGGCGCGCGCCTCCTGCGCCTCCGGGATAGGACTTGCGACGAAGGCGATCCGCGCGTAGCGGGAGGCACTCATGGCTCGAACGGGCTCGCTGCGGGCGGGCTCGCGCGGGAAGCCGACCAGCGGAGGGATCATGAACGCGGAGCGCGCGGTGTTCGTCTATACGACCTTCCCGTCGCTTGTCGAGGCGGAGCGGATCGGTCGCGCGGTGGTGGAGCGGCGGCTCGCGGCCTGCGTCAACATCCTGCCCGGCATGATCTCGCACTACTGGTGGCAGGGCACGATCGAGCGCGGCGAGGAGGTGGTGATGATCCTCAAGACCCGGGCGAGCCTCGCCGAAGACGTGCGCGCGGCCGTGAAGGAGCTGCATTCCTACACGACGCCCGCGATCCTCACCCTGCCGATCGAAGGCGGCGATGAGAATTACCTCGGCTGGCTGATGGCGGAGACGGAGAAAGCGAAGACTTCGTAGGGTGGGCACGCGCAGCGTGCCCACGTCTTTCACACATTACGAGAAACGAATGCGTCGCATCGGCGAAACGGCCGATGCCTACCCTACGCATCGCTCAATACGCCACCGTCCCCTCGATGCCGCCCTTGAGGTCCTGGTACTCCTTGCACTGCGTGCCGCCGCAGATCAGGCGGATCTTCTCCAGGAAATCCTGCGCCTTGAGCACGTTGCCCTGCTCGACCTGCCACATGCCGTAATACTGCCAGGTCTTGACGTGGTCCGGATCCACGGCGAGAGCGCGCTCGTACCAGTATTTCGAGAGTTGATAATCGCCGAGCTTGCGGGCGGTGTAGCCGAGCTCGGTCGCGACGTCCGGATGATCGTCCCAGTCGAGCGCCTTGAACGCCGCGAACGCGGCCTTGTAGTCGCCGGTCTGCACCAGCGCATAGGCCGCGCGATAGCCGTCGCGGAACTCCTGCTCGGATTTTTCCTGGTTCTTCTTCTTGTTCCTGGTGCTCTTGGTGTTCGGCGTGGTCGTGGTGCTGTTGGGTTGCGCGGGCGCCTGGAAATTCGGATAGCGGCTGCTCGGCGGATCGGGCTCGCCGGCCGCGAACGCGGCCGACATCGCCGACAACGCGAACAACGATGCCGCGGCGATCACGCCTACTCGATCGCGATGGGTCATGGCGGCCTCCCGGAGATTAAATCGTCGTCATGATATGATGGGGAACAGCGGCGGACGCCGCGGCATTCCGACCACCATAGTCAACTCGCTGTGATCGCACGGTAGCGCAATCGCGGCTGGAGCCGGTGGTCCCATCGAACCGCCGCGGTTTCGACGCCGCACGCACCGCAGTCTGAACGGCAGACAACGGCGCACGGGCCTGCCCTTCATCTCGATGAATGGCAGCGATGCGCGCACTTCAGAGTGAGTTCAGTGCGCCCCGCCTAGGTTCGTCTCAAGGTCGGTCCGGACGCCGATCCCCCGAAACCCCAAGCCGCCCGGAGAGGACAAAAACCATGTTGAAGCATCTCACCGCCGCCCTGGTCGCCGCGAGCCTGCTCGCCGCGCCCGCGCTCGCCGCCAACACCACCACGACCGAGCCGGCGACCCAGACCACGACGACCACCAAGGTCGTCAAGCATGTCAAGCACAACCGCCACTTCGCGCTGCGCCACAAGCGCATCAAGCACCTCGCGCATCTGCGTCACGTCAAGCATGTCAAGCACGTCGCGCATCTGCGCCACGTCAAGCACACCAAGCACATCGCGCACCTGCGCCACATCAAGCGCATCAAGCACACCGCGCAGCTGCGTCACCTCAAGCGCGTGAAGGTGTCGCTCAAGCAGGTGCCGGCGCTGAAGACCCAGAAGCCCGCGACCGCGCCGAAGTAAGGTTGCGCCGCGTAGGCCGGCTGGTTCGCTTCCGCCAAGCGGACCGGCCGGCAAACAGAGAGGCCGGCCGTTCGTCGCGGCCGGCCTTTTGCGTTGTGCCGATCGGCTGTCTGATTTCTATGTGACGGAATCTATTGGGGATAACTGGCGTCCATTGGTTGCATCCGGCAACCTCTATGCTTTTTGCGCTTGCGAACTTCCGGTCCACCAAGTCAAATTATGCGACTTATCGTCGCATAACTGGAGCAGCCGCCGCGTCGTGCTCGCGCACCGCGCGGGATGTTCGTCGTGCGCTTGAGATCGAGCTCGCTGCACCGCGCCGGCTTCGGCTTGGCCGCACGGGATTGCGAGCCGGACGCGGCGTCACACAACGCTCATGGACCTTTGCATGTAGATCGACGGAGGCTTGGACATGACTATTCGCAAATTCGCGCTCATCCGCTGCCAGTTCAGTGATGTCGGAGCCAAGCCCAATCATCCGGAATCCTACTATCAAAATCTCTTCACGCGTGGCGCCGGCGGGGCGCTCGACTATTGGCGCGATGTCTCGTGGGGCCAGATCGACCTGACGGGCTCGGCGGTCTACGGCTGGTGGCCGTCTCAATATTCATTCGTGAAGGACGGCGCCCGCGCCCGCGGTGACTTCATCGCCGAGGCCCGCCGCCTCGCGACATCCCACAACGTCAACTTGTCCTCCTATTACGGCGTCATGGCGTTCTTCAACGCCAATATCGACGGCGGCAATAACGGCGGGCCCGACATGGCCGGCGGCATTCCCGGGCAATGGGGACAGGACAAATGGACGTGGTGCAAGAAGTGCCAGGCGATCGTCTACAGCGGCTTCACCGCCGGTCCATGCCCCAAGGGAGGGCAGCATGACATCTCCAACGCGCAGGCCTTCAACTACGCCCTCGCGCTGAACGAGCCCGCCGGAACGCCGAGCCAGGACAAGTGGGCCTGGTGCAAGAAATGTCAGGCGCTCAATTACGGCGGCGGCTCTTCGATCGGCGCCTGCTCGGGCGGCGGCACGCACGACAATTCCGGAAGCGGAAATTACGCGCTGAAGACCGGCGCGTTCGGCCCGAGATGGGACGCCAGATGGAAGTGGTGCGACAAGTGTCAGGTGCTTGTCGTCGACGCCAACGCGCCATGCGCGGGCAGTGGCAACCACGATACGTCGCGCAGCCAGCAATACTGCGTCCTGGTGACCAACAACGATTTCAATCTGACGGCGATGTGCCACGAGCTCGGACATTGTCAGAAGCTGCAACATTCCTGGCTCGCCAAGCCGGAAAAGTCCTACGGCAATCCGTGGGATCTGATGAGCGCGATGGACGTCAAATCGCTCAGCACCGGGCCTTACCAGCCCGAGGGCCCCGGACTGGAGGCCGCAAACCTCGATACGCTCGGGATCGATATGGACCCTTTGCTGTGGAAAGGGCCTCCCGCCGGCACCTCGGCCGAGCAGTTGCAGTTGCTGCCGCTCAACAGTTTCGGGAGTGGCCAACTCGGCTTCTTGGCGGCGAGGATGCCGAAGGGCGACCGGACTTATTACGCCGAGTTCCGCCAGTCGACCGGCTGGGACGCGGCGTTCGGCGAGCAGGCGGTGTTCATCAACGAGCTGCGCCTCTGGAATCTCTGCCGCAAGTGTCAGCAGCTGACGGCGGTCACCGATGCGACGCTCGGTCCGTGCGCGGCGAAGGGCCAGCATGACCATACCGGGAGCGCGAACTACACGCTGCTGCGCGACGTGCCCGCGCTGAAAACTCCGCCTACCACCGAGTCGGGCTGGCGGCGCTGCAGCAAGTGCCGGACGCTGGTTCAACCGAAATCATCCGGGCCGTGCCCGGGCGGAGGCGAGCATGCATACACCGGCAGCGGCAGCTACACGATGGTGGTCAACAGCAGCTGGCCCGGCACGCAGACCAAATGGCACGCATGTGGCAAATGCCAGGCAATGAATTACGCTGGCGGCGCCGCACTCGGCGCGTGTCAGGCGGGTGGCACGCACGACAACAGCCAAAGCGGAGAGTACTCGCTGCTCGCCGGCTTCCGCACGCCGTTCCTGCTCGGCGACGCGTCGGAAAAGACGGACTGGCAGCCGGGCAAGGTCTTCCTCGCCAAGGACACCGGCATGTGCGTCGTCGTTCACGGCTTCGGCAAGGTCGGCAATATTCCGAGCGTCTCCGTCACGCTGGGAGACGCGCAAAGCGATTGGAAACTGTGCGGCAAATGCGAAGGCCTGTTCTACGCGGGATCATCGAATGGTGTTTGCCCTGTCGGGGGTGCGCACGCGGCGAGCGGGACCAAGGATTATTCGTTGCTCCACGACGTGCAAGCCACCAGCGGACAGAACGGCTGGCGCTGGTGCAAGAAGTGCCAGGGATTGGCCTACACGAAAGTCTCACACGGCGTTTGTCCAGCGAAAGGGACTCACGACACCAGCACGAGCGACGACTACGTCCTGCTTCACAGTGGCGCGATGACGGATGCGCAAGCCAACTGGCGCTGGTGCAACAAGTGCCAGGGATTGCTGTATGCGGGGACGTCCCACGGCGTTTGTCCCGCGGACGGCGGTGCGCACAATGTGCAGAGCGACGACTACAACATGATCGACGTTTGACGCGCGTGCCGCGAGAGCGTTCGCTCTCGTCTCCGCGCCGAGGATCAGAGCGTCGTCTGCCACAGCACGGGCACGTGCTCGTAGCCGTTGCCGCGCTTGATGATGTGGCCGCAGGCCGGGAACGGGAAGTGATAGCCGGTCACCAGCATGCGGTCGGCGGCGGCGCGATCGAGGAGCGCCTTGCGTGTTTCGACTGCGACGGCGCCGTCGATATCGAACTGCGGCTGCCAGTCGGGATGGCGCGCGAACAGCGCCGGATGCTGCGTCGTGTCGCTCAACACCATCAGCGCGTCGTTGCCAGACTGGATCGCGAACACCGTGTGACCGGGCGTGTGTCCCGGTGCCGCGACCGTCTCGATTCCGGGCGCCACCACCTTGCCGGGCGCGTAGTGCGTCACGTCCTTGGCGATGTCGGCGAAGACGCGCCGCACATTGTGGAACGCGGTCTTGAGGCCGGCCGGCGCAGCGTTGAGGTTGGCGTCGTCGTTCCAGAACGCCCATTCGGCGTCCGGCACCATGATCTCGGCATTGGGGAAGATCAGGCCGTTGTCCTTGGTCTTGATGCCGTTGATGTGGTCGGGATGGAAATGCGAGATGACGATCGTGTCGATCGTCTTCGGATCGATGCCGGCCGCGACGAGATTGTCGCCGAACGAGCCGGCGGTCGCGGCGATCTGACCGCCGGTGCCGGTATCGAGCAGGATCAGCTTCGTGCCGGTGTTCACCAGCAGCAGCGTGAACGGCGTCGCGAGCTTTTCCGCCGGCATGTAGGCATCCGATATCGCTTGGCGCACGTCGGCGTAATCGGCGTTGCGGACGAATTTTTCGTCGATCGGGCGGTACCACACGCCGTCATAGAGCGCCGTCACCTCGAAGCCGCCGACGCGATAGCGGTAGATGCTGGGCGCGGGCTTGCCCGACGGCGGGGCTGCGGCCTGCGCGGGCGCGCTCGCCGCTGCAAGCGTCGCACCCGCGATCAGATTGCGGCGTGTGAAATCGGTCACGACGTGTCCTCGCCAGTGCCATGTTCTACCGCCCTTCCGGCAGGTCCGGGGCAGCGACACGGCGTCTCACACAGACGTGAACACGCGAGGGCCGGCGGAAATTCCGGCCCGCGCAACGACGGCGTGCGGCGTCTATGACCCTTGGCCTAAGCGTCATATCGATATCGCTTCACGGACTCCTCGTTCCAGGCAACGCCCGCGCCAGGCCGGTTCGGCACGGTCAAACGGCTGTCCGAGAGGCTGAACGGCTCAGCAAGAATCGGATTGGCCCAATCCTGCCACTCGAGCCAGTGCGCGGTCTCGGTGACCAACATCAGGTGCGCGGCGAACTCCGGATAGAGATGCGTCGACATCTCGACGCCCGCCGCGCCGGCAATCGCCGCGCTGCGCAGCCACCCGGTCACGCCGCCGATCCGCATCAGATCGGGCATCACATAGTCGCCGCAACCCATCGCCAGAGCCTGATGTAAGGAGCGGGGGCCATAGAAATTCTCACCGAGCTGGACGGGGGTCTTGAGTTCGCGAGCGAGTTGCGCGAAGCCCGCAAGGTTGTTGTAGGCGATCGGCTCCTCGAGCCAATAAAGCCCCTGATCGTCGAGCGCGTGGCAGCGATGCAGCGCGTCGCCAAGGCTCAGGCCTTGATTGAAGTCGACCATCAGCTTGACGTCGTCGCCGACGGACGCGCGGACGGCGCTGATCGCCGCAAGATCATCGTTGAGCTTGTCGCGGCCGAGACGAAGCTTGAGCCCCGTGAAGCCGCCCTCCGCGACGAGCGACCGCGCTTCGTCGCCGAGTGAGGCGACATCCGTCAGCCAGAGCCCATTGCTGTTGTAGGCAGGCACCGGCCCGAGCGCGCCGCCGAGAAACACCGCAAGCGGCATGTCGGCGGCCTTGGCCAGCGCATCCCAGGCCGCCATGTCGAGACCGGACACGGCAATCATCGAGATGCCCTCGTTGCCGACGAGGTTGAGCGACTTGAGCCCCTTTTTGAAGTCTTCGATGGGGTGGATCGGCTGCCCGATGCGCGCCGCCGCCAGATCATGGATGGCGGGGACGATATAGCGCGCGGCGTGCTTCAGATACGGCTCCAGATAGCTGCGGCCGACGACGCCTTCCTCGGTCACGAGATCGATCAGAATGATCGGCCACTGGTCGAACAGCCCGACTTTGGAAACGACCGGCCGGCGCATCGGGACCAGAACCGCCCGCACGTTCACCGATCGCAATGTCAGCTTTTCGAATGCCATCGCTGCTCTCCCGGTCGCCCGCACGTCGCGAGAATCCATTTCAAAGCCGGCAATGTCCTCATGTAAATTCACTATGCGGTATACATTCACGGTCGCCCGATGCCACGCTCCGCGCAACGAACCCGCCAGCGCATCCTTGATGCCGCCTATTCGCTGTTTCGTCGCAGGGGCTATACGCGCGCGAGCATGGATGAGATCGCCGCCGCGACAAAAGTCACCAAGCGCACGCTCTACTATCATTTCAAAAGCAAGGACGAGCTTCTGGCCGCGGTGCTCGAGGCGCAACATCACTTGGCGCTTGCCGCCTTTCGGACATTTGGCGACGACCTTTCCGGTTCGCCCGAGGACATCGTCGAGAGGCTGTTCAAGGATCTCGCCGCCTGGTCTGACCAGCCGCGCTGGGCCGGATCGGGATTCACGCGGCTCGTCATCGAGCTTGCGGATCTGCCCGGACACCCCGCGCGCACCATTGCCCGCCGGCACAAGGCGATGCTCGAGGCGCATCTGGCGGAGCTATTCGCCAGGGCCGGTGTCCGCTCGCCGCGCGAATCCGCGCGCGAGATCTGGTTGCTATCCGAGGGTGCGATCTCGTTGATGCTTGTTCACCGCGATCGCGATTACGCCGCGGCCGCCGCCAAGGCGGCCCAGAAAATCATCCGATACAGTCCGCCGAAGGACGCAGCGGCTGGTCGCGCGCGAAAGCGCGAGCGACGACGTTAGCTGCGTAGCATTGCGCGCTACGCGGTCGCGGCGCGCGCCGCGCCGCCCGCGTCGCTGTCCGTCCGCTCGACCTCTTCGAGCGAGCGTTGGTTCGGCTCGACACCCCAGACCCACACCACGACGATCTGCACGACGACGAGACCGATCATCAGCCAGATGACGCCCGGAAGCTGGTAGTTCGTCATCAGGTACCCGACCACGAACGGCGAGACGACCGTCGCGCCGCGGCCCAACGTGTTGCAGATGCCGTTCGCGCGCAGCCTGATCTCGGTCGGAAACAGTTCCGGCGTGTAGACGCCGAACAGGATCGCGGTCTGCACATAGATCGCGACGATCAGCAAGAAGCCGGTGCCGAGCACGATCACGGGATCCGCACCGGCGCCGAAATGCGCGTAGACCCAGCCGGCGACGATCGTGACCAGCGACGCGCCGATGATGCTCCAGCGCCGCCCGATGAAGTCCGACGTGTAGGCGCCGACCGCGCAGCCGACCAGCGAAGCGACCGAGAGCACCACCGTGTAGAGAAGCGAGTTCGTGATGGTCAGCCCCTGGCGCAGGAAGAACTGCGGCAGGAAGATCACGAAGCCGAAGATTAGCGTGTTGATGGTGATCAGCACCCAGCACCCGACGATCATGCGCTGGAGCAGCGGCGGACGAAGCATCGCGGCGGCCTCGACCTGC
>CAYZMR010000138.1:0-10245 GCA_964479515.1 uncultured Hyphomicrobiales bacterium
ATTACGATGACCACCAAGTCACACAGTGCCGTACTAGCCCACTCTACGCTTCGCGGCTCGCGTCAACATAGCGTCGGTCTTGGGCTTGGTCGGTCGCGTGATCGGGAAGACTTCGCGTACGTGCTCGGCGAGCATCTCGCAAAAGGCTGTGGCGTAGCGCGTCCGCGGGCGCCTCTTGTCCCATAAAATGGCCAACGGCTCGCGCAACGGCCTGCCCCGGTACGTGACGGCGACAATCCGCAGCTCGTAACGATGCGTTCGCAGCGCCGACGGAACGATGGCCACGCCGTGCCCGGCCTCGGCCAGCGCCAGCAGCGTGTGCGGGACGCGGCTTTCGAATAGAATGTTCGGCTTGAGCCCGGCGAGGCGGCAGGCCGCATCGAAGGCCCGGCGAAACCCGAATCCGGAATCCAGCAGAAGCAACGGATGAGGCGCGAGCCGGTCGATCTCGATCGTCTTGCCCTTACCAAGCACCAGCGACGGATGGCAGGCGGCGAGCAACTCGACCGGTTGCAGCGGGCGGCTCCCGAAGCGCCGGTCGTCCAGTTGAATGGTGTGAAGCAAATTCTGACCAAGGTGGATTTCCCCGCGTTCCAGCATTCCCAGAATCTCGAGACCAGAGCCCTCGGTCACCTTCACCTGCACATTGGGATAGCGTTGCGCGTAGCGGTGCAGGAACTGCGAAAACACGCTTTCGATGTGTTGGGGGGAGGCCGCCACCTTCAGCACGCCGGTGTCACCGTGCCGAAGCTGCTGCGCCCGTTCGCCGACTGCGCTTGCGTAGTTCAATAGACCACGGCAGTCACTGAGCAACTGCTCGCCTTCGCTGGTCAACAGCAGACGGCGTCCGACACGATCGAAAAGCCTGAGGCCGAGTTCTTGCTCGAGAGCGTTGATCTGCCGGGACAAGGCAGGCTGGGCAATGCGCAGGTGCAGCGCCGCCTTGGAGACGGTGCCCAACTCGGCCACGGTCACGAAGGTTCGCGTATGGCGCAGGTCCATCCCTTCACTTATGCCGGATCGGCATAAGTGCCTAGAGAAAATATGTATTGGACTGCCGACGGCGTCACGCGCCACGCTCTCCGCGAATTCCGTTGCCTCGCACGTCAAAGGTCTGCGCGCGGCAAGGAGGAAATCATGAAATCCATCTGCCTGTTGCTGCTGCCGGTGCTCGGATTCGGTTTCGCAAACATGGAGGTCAAAGCCGAAACCTGGCCGACGAAATCGGTGCGCGCGATCGTACCCGTCGGAGCGGGCAGCGCCACCGACATCGTCCCGCGCGTGGTGTTCGATCAACTCTCGTCGCAGCTCGGGCAGACCATTATCGTGGAGAATCGCCCCGGCGCCGGGGGAACGATCGGTACCGCCGACGTCGCCAGAGCGGATCCCGATGGTTACACCCTTCTTGTCAACTCGAACGCCCACACGATCACGCCGGCGCTATATCGAAACCTGAGCTACGATCCGGCGCGTGATTTTGCGGCGGTCATCCCGTTCGGCGTTTCGCCGTGCGTGCTGGTCGTTTCACCCGCCAAGGGCTTCAGGACCGTCGGCGATCTCGTCGCCACAGCCAAAGCCAGGCCGGGCGAGCTGACCTTCTCCTCGGTCGGTGTCGGCACCGCAACCCATCTGAGCGCGGAGCGCTTCCGGGCCAGCACGGGAATCCAGGTCGTACATGTTCCGTTCAAAGGCGGCGCTGAAGCAATGACCGAAGTGATGGCCGGGCGGGTTGATTTCTTCTTCGGGCCGGTTGGCCTTGTCCTGCCCTTGGTTCGCGAAGGCAAGCTCACGGCGCTCGCGGTGAATGGCGCCAAACGCTCCGCTGCGCTGCCGGATGTGCCGACGACGCGGGAAGCCGGTTTCGCCGATGCCGAGTTTCCGATCTGGTTCGGTCTCTTTCTGCCGGCGAAGACGCCGCGCGACATCGTTGACAAGCTTAACGCCGAAGCGCGCAAGGCGCTGCAAACCCCAAAAGTGCGCGACAGACTGGCTACATTGGGAGTCGATCCGATGGTCATGACGCCGGAAGACTTCGACGTCTTTGTGCGAAAGGAAATCGCCGTCAACGCGGCATTGGTCAAAGCGGCCGGCATCACGCCGAACTGACGGCGAATGTTCGGCACTCACCTAAACGACCAGATCACGTTCCGGTATCGGTTCGCTGCGCGTCACGCGTGTCATGTTGTCGAACATCCGCCTGACCGTCGGCTCGAAGGTGTCCGATGTCGCCGCCGCAAGATGCGGGGTCACCACGATGTTGTCGAGGGCGAGAAGTTCGCTGTCGCTCGGAAGCGGTTCGATCGAGTAGACATCCATCGCGGCGCCGCGAATGGTCCTGTCCCGCAGCGCCTGTGCGAGATCCGCCTCGACGACGACACCGCCGCGCGCGACATTGATCAGCACCGCCGTGCGCTTCATGCGCGACAGCGCCTTCTTGTCGATCAGATTGGTCGTCTCCGGGGTGAGCGGGCAGTGCAGGCACACGATGTCCGAGCGCGCGAGGAGCTCATCCGTCGTGGCATACGTCACGCCCAAGGCAGCCTCTTCGGGCGCAGAGAGCCGCGAGCGCTTGTTGTAAATGAGCGTGCAGCCAAAGGCGCTGAGCCTGCTCGCGACGGCCTGGCCTATGGCACCAAACCCGATCAGGCCGACTGTCTTGCCCGAAATGCAGAAAGTTTCGCCTGGCATCTGGTTGAACGCCATCCAGCGCCCCTGACGGAGGCGCTCGTGGCCCAGCGCCTGGAATCGGAGCGTCGCGAGAATCAGCCCGACTGTAAACTCGGCGACTGGCACGGCATTGCTGCCGGTGGTGCGCGCGACCTTGATGCCGAGTGCCTTGGCGGTCCCAATGTCGATATTGTCGACCCCGACGCCCCATTTGTGCAGCAGCTTCAGTCGCCGCGCTGCCTTGAGCACCTCTCCGCTGACGCCGACCTGACCGGAGATCGCGAAATCGGCGTCGCGAATGATATCCTTCAGGTGTTCGTCGCCACGCGCGGTCCCGTGGGTCAGGACAAAATCCGGCGGCAACAGGCGTCTCAGGGTCTCGGCCCGCTCCGGCGACGTGAGATCGAGCAGCACAACGGTATGCGTCATTAAGGCAAGTCTCTCCGGTTCCTGGTCTAGATTGTCTCGAACCTGATGCCGGGGCGCGCAAGCCCGCCCGCAATGCCGACGGGTGTACCGTCGGCGCGCCAGCAGGCGGCACCGGTCATGGTGCCGTCGGCGGCAAATGCGATCGCATTCATTCCGCCGGCGATGTGCTTCATCCGCTGGATCGTGTGGCCACGTTGCGCGAGGGCTTGCGCCGTTGCGTCGGAGTACGCCGACTCAAGCTCCAGCGCGCCGCCCTCGGTCCAGATCCGCGGCGCTTCGACCGCCTCCTGCACATCCATGCCGTGATCGATCCAATTGACGATCGCCTGAAAGGCCGACGGGAAAATGCGCAAGGCGCCCGGCAAGCCGAGAGCGAGTTGCACCTTGCCACCCTCGACGACAATCATCGGCGCCATCGAGCTGAACACGCGCTTGCCCGGTGCGATCGAAAGCACGCGTCCCGGATGCGGATCGAAGTTGTGCATGTAGTTGTTGGCGATCATCCCGGTGCCCGGAATCTGGACGCACGCACCGAAGAGGCCGTTGATCGTGTGCGTGGCCGAAACGACGAATCCCTTGGCGTCAGCGACAGTCACGTGCGTCGTATCCGACGACTCGACGCCGCTGAACCGACCGGGAGACCAGTTGCGCGCACGCTGGAGGTCGATCTCCGCCCGGCGCTCCGAAGCGTACGCCTTGGATATCAGGCGATCGACCGGAACCTTGACGAAGGCCGGATCGGCCGTCGTCGCGGCGCGGTCCGCGAAGGCGATTTTCATCACCTCGGCGAGCAGGTGAATGGTGTCGGCCGAACCGAAGCCCATCGCACCGACGCCGTAGCCCTCGAGAATATTAAGCATTTGCGCGATGTGCACGCCGCCGGACGCGGGAGGCGGCGGGCCGATGACCGTCCGCCCCCGATAGTCGGTCGCGACCGGCGCACGCTCGATCGGCGCATAGTGCGCGAGATCCTCTTGCGACACCGTGCCACCATTGGTTTGCAGGTGTTCGGCGACGATCGCGCCCAGTGCGCCGCGGTAAAGAAGATCGGGCCCATCGTCGGCGATGCGACGAAGCGTGGCCGCATAGTCCGCCTGCACGAGACGGCTGCCGGCTGCGATCTTTTTTCCGCCGGGGAGAAAGAGCCTCGCGAGGCCGCTATCGCGGGCGAGGTCGGCGGCCATGCCGCCGGTGCATTCGGAGAGGTAGGGTGTGACCGCAAACCCGTCTTGGGCGAGGCGAATGGCAGGCTGCAGGACGGCAGGCAGCGGCTGGGTGCCGTATCGCGCGAGCATGTGTGCCCAGCCCGCGAGATTCCCCGGTACCGCAACGGCCGACCCACCGATCGCATTGCGACGATCGCAGGTATCACGCGCGGACGCTGCCCCGTCGCTCACCGGCACGTACATGTCGGGGCGTGCGGCCTTCGGTGCCGTGCTGAGGTTGTCGATGATGATATGCCGGCCGTCCGATAGGCGCACATGCGAGACGCCACCGCCGAGTATGCCGACCATCATCGGCTCGACCACCGTCAGGGCAAAGAGCGCCGCGACGGCGGCGTCGATCGCGTTGCCGCCGGCAAGGAGGATCTCCGCCGCTGCGGCGGACGCGAGAGGATGGTTCGTGACGGCCATCCCGCGTGAGCCGACCGCCGGCCGCTTCTCGCAAACGAAGGGTGTCGCGCGTTGTCGAGAGACAGTGACCGAAGACATGCGGGCCGCTCTGGGTCGCTCGATCGGGCGATGCGAAGGGGGCCGTTAAGGGCACTCCCGATCCGCCCCACGAGAAGGGCGCACAACTTGCTGCACCATGTCAACCAACGCGGCTGCTGTGAGCAGCGCCGGATCGTCACGCTGCAATCTTGAGTCATGCATGACGCACGCGCGCGCGATTGACGACCTGACCGGGCCTTGATCTTCTATCGAACGCGGGCGTTGTCGCTGCCGCAGTTATCAACCGCTTTCCTCGCAGGTCCTCCATGTTCACCGTCAATCCGATGCCGCCGCAGCTTCCGCCCGATCTAGTCGAGCTTCTGGAGAAATGCGAGGTGGCGACGATCGGCCATTTCCTGCACTCGGGATTTGTCGATCGCGAGATTCGTGCCGTATTGCCGAGCAAGCGCGTCGCGGGCACCGCCGTCACGATACGAATTCCGCACGCGGACTCGACCGCGCTCCATTACCTGACAAAGCTCGTGCGGGCAGGCGACGTTGTGGTGATCGACCGCTGTGGCGACGACAAGCACGCCTGCTGGGGCGGGGTCATCACGCATTGTATGAAGATGGCCGGCGTAAAGGCGGGCGTGATCGACGGGCCGGCAACGGACTTCTCGGAAATCGTCAAAACCGAAATGCCGGTCTGGTGCCGCGGGCCTTCTCCGATCACCACCAAGATTCTTGGCACGGAAGGTGCAATCAACGTCCCGGTCAGTGTCGGCGGACAGGTGATCGAGCCGGGCGACGCCGTGCTGTGTGATGAAAGCGGCGTGGTCGTGCTTAAGCCCGGCGAGGCGGAGGCCTATGCCCGGCGGGCCATCGCGATGCAGGAGCGCGAGCTCGTCACGCTCGAACGGCTGCGCAAAGGCGAGAAGCTGCCCGACATCTCGGGTGCCACCGCTCACGTCGAAGGCAAGCTCGTGAAGGGTTGACTTTTTTGGAGGCGTCCGGGGAATCATCTGGAGTGGGAACCATGACACATTTGAAATGCCTTGCCGGAGCCGCTCTGGCTTTCGCTCTGTCGGCCCCAGCCGCCTTCGCCCAACAGAAGACCGTCACCCTGATGGCGTATTCGGGCATCTTCCAGGAGCGCTACACCAAGGCGGTGGTCGAGCCGTTCATGAAGGCGAACCCCGACATCAAGGTCGAATATTTCGGCGTGCAGAACTCGGCGCAGATGCTCGGGACACTCAGGGCACAGAAGGCATCCCCGCAGGTCGACGTCGTCATCATGGACGTGTCGGTCTCGAAGGCCGCGACCGACGAGAGCCTGTTCACCAAGATCGACGAGAAGAACGTGCCGGCCGTGGCCGATCTGTACCCGGCGGCGCGGATACCAGACGTCGCCGGCGTCGCCGTGACCTTCGACAATCTGGTGCTGATTTACAATTCCGACGTCATCAAGGAGGCGCCGAAGTCCTGGCTCGACCTGGCCGACAAGAAGTACGCCGGGAAGGTGGCGTTCAATGGCATGCCGGACATTCAGGGTCTTTCGCTCGTGCTGATCCTCGACAAGGCGCGCGGCGGTACCAACTACCTGTCGAATGTCGACAAAGGCATCGCGGCGGTCGGCGAGATTGCGCCGAACGTCCTGACCTGGGATCCCAAGCCAGACGTCTATCAGGCGATCATCTTGGGCCAGGCAAATCTCGGCGTCGCGTGGAACGCACGCTCGCAGGTGAATGCGGACGTCTCCGGCGGCAAGCTCAAGGCGACGCTTCCGGTGGAAGGCAGCGCCTTTCAGATCAACACCATCAATCTCGTCGCAAATCGGGCCGACAGTGAAGCTGCCGCAAGGTTCGTGAACTACGCGATTGGCCCGGTCGCTCAAAAGGCGTTCACCGAGGAGATGTTCTACGCTCCCGTCAATTCCAAGGCGCAGATCGCCGACGCCGCGATCAACCGAACCGCCGTGAGGAGCATGGACAAGGTCGTCGCCCTCGACTGGATCGGCCTTGCCAAGGTCCGCGACCAGATCATGGAACAGTGGCGACGCAAGGTGCTGCCCCTGAGCCGCTGACATGCCGAACGACGAAAGCGGAGCTGGCGCGACGTCCGGCGAAGCTTTCCTGTCACTGCGCGGGCTGACCAAGCACTACGGCGACGCCGTCGCGGTCGACAACATCAATCTCGATGTGCCCAAGGGGCAACTCGTCGCGTTCCTTGGGCCATCGGGCTGCGGCAAGACCACGTCACTCAGGATGATCGCCGGGCTGACGCCGCAGTCAGGCGGCCGGATCATCGTTGGAGGACAGGACCTGACCGGCGTGCCGGCCTACAAGCGCGACATGGGGCTCGTTTTTCAGAGCTATGCGCTGTTCCCGCATATGAGCGTCGAGCGGAACGTCGGCTTCGGCCTCGAGATGCGCAACGTCGCGCGCGACGAGATTGCGAAGCGGGTGCGGGATACCATTGCGCTCGTGCATCTGACCAGCATGGAAACGCGGCGCCCTACCGCTCTCTCCGGCGGCCAGCAGCAGCGCGTAGCGCTCGCCCGCGCGCTCGTGATCCGTCCTTCCATCCTGCTCCTGGACGAACCGCTGTCGAATCTCGATGCCAAACTGCGAGACGAGATGCGCAAGGAAATCCGCGACATCCAGCAGCGGCTCGGCATCACGGCGGTGTTCGTTACGCATGACCAGACCGAGGCGCTCACCATGTGCGACAAGGTCGTCGTCATGAATCATGGCAGGCTCGAGCAGGTCGGCACGCCGACCGAACTCTACGAACAGCCTCGCACCGAGTTCGTCGCCGCCTTTGTTGGCCGCATGAATCGGATACGGGCGCACGCGCGAAACGGCGGCACCGAGTTCGCCGGCCTGCGCCTCCCGGTGCCCGCCGGCCTGGACGGGCCGGTCAGCATCATGATGCGCCCGCACCGGATTGCGATCAATCCGGTCGCGTCCGAGGAGGCGCGCTGCCGGATCGCCGGAACGATCGTCCGCGCAGTCTTCGTCGGCGACATTCTGCAATACGAGGTCGACGTCACGGGGCAGATCGTATCCGTAGAGCTCGCCACCCAAGGCGGCGAATCCGTGCTCGCGCCCGGCGCGCCTGTCACTCTCTGCTGGCGTCCCCAGGACACGTATGTGTTCGGAGCATCGCCGTGACGACAATACCCGCCGATCGAAACGACGGCGAGACGAACCGACGGCTGCCGCTGGTCATCACGCTTTTGCTACCGATCGCGCTCGTCAACACGCTGGGCTTTCTGACGCCTGTCTTCAACCTGCTGCGCATGTCCTTCTTCGAAGCGCAGGGCACGGGTGCGATGCAGGAGGTGTACGGCTTCGCGACATGGCAGAAGATCGTCGCGGACAGCTTCTACGCCGAGCTCCTCCTCAACAGTGTCGGCACAAGCCTCGCGATTACGGTACTGACGCTGCTGTGCTCCTACCCGATCGCGCTCTATCTCCATCGCTCCAATGGTCTTTGGCGCAGCATCCTGCTCGTTCTCGTTATCGCGCCACTGCTGACCTCTGCCGTCGTGCGGACCTACGGCTGGATCGTGATCCTCTCCGAGAACGGCCCGATCAACAACGTCCTGGCCGCGACGGGCGTGGGGCGCATGCGGCTGATCTTCAACCAGACGGGCGTGATGATCGGACTGACCGAGATCCTGATGCCCTACATGATTCTGGCGCTGATGGCGGGGTTCGGCAGGCTCGAGCTGAGGGTGGAGGAAGCCGCCGCGTCGCTCGGCGCATCGCCGCTGCGCGTGTTCCGGCATATTGTCCTGCCGCTCACGTTGCCCGGCATCGCGCTTGGCTCGCTCCTCTGCTTCGTCCTGGCGGTCTCCTCCTTCATCACCCCGAAGCTCCTCGGCGGTGGCCGCGTCTTTCTCCTTGCGACCGAAATCTACGACCAGGCGATCGTGACGCTGAATTGGCCGGTTGCCTCCGCGCTCTCGATCCTGATTTTGCTGATCTTCGGGACGGCGCTGCTGCTTTACACGCGCGCTCTCAATCCGGCGGCTTGAGCATCATGGACGAGCGGCCCGTATCCCCACTGCTGAGGCTGCTCACGCTGCTGATGTTCGTCTTTCTGCTGGCGCCGCTGCTGGTCGTGCTCCCGATCTCGTTCTCGGGCGACAACTACATGATGTTCCCGCCGACGAGTTGGAGTACCCGCTGGTATGCGGCGATTTTCAAGGATGCCAATATGGTGTCCGCGTTTACATCGAGCCTCGCGCTCGCCTCCATCGTGACGCTGTTGAGCCTTGCGATCGGCCTGCCGGCCGCCTACGCGCTCGTGCGGCTGAAGCCGGCCGGCGCAACAGCCCTTGCCTCGCTGTTCACCGCACCGCTGCTGCTTCCGACGATCGTGCTGGGTCTTGCGATCCTGATCGTGTTCTCGGGCTACGGTCTCCTCGGCACGTTTCAGGGACTGATCGCCGCGCATCTGGTGGTCACGCTGCCTTACGCGATCAGGGTGTTGTCGACCGCATTGTCCACGCTTCCGATCTCGTTTGAGGAAGCCGCCGCGTCGCTCGGTGCATCGCCCGTGACGGTATTCCGGCGAATTACCTTGCCGATGATGCGATCGGGAATCATCGGAACGACCGCGCTCTGCTTTCTGGTATCGTTCGACGAGGTCGTACTTTCATTATTCCTGACTGGTCCGAGGCTCACGACGTTGCCGGTCGCAATGTTCCACCGCGTCGAGCAACAGGCAGACCCGATGGTCGCCTCCCTCTCCGTCCTCCTCGTGGCGCTGACGCTAGCCGTCGTGCTGATCGTCGATCGTAGCGCTGGGTTGGCAAAGACGTTTTTGAAATAGGCCGGCTTCACCTGCGGAAGACAATCTCGCACGGGCTCCTCGGTCACCCGAGTCGACTGTTGGCCTGTCGTTGGCCATGTCCGCGTTCGTACCGCTGCCGGGGGAGAAGCGGACCCGTTTCGCTCAGTGTGAGTTTGACCTTCTGACCAGACGTCAGGGTCGTGCGAACCGAGAGTCGACGTTAGTCACTAGGCCGGAGCGGATCTTGTCCGATGACATCAACTCTTTTTCGTCCGCAAAAACGTATCAAGACCAGACGGCCCTCATCGCACAACGAGCCAAGCCCTTCGATCATGCAGTTTTTCGATCGAATCCTGCAGCAAATCTGTTCTCGTGTGCCGCAACGTTTCGATTCATAGTGACCTAGTTCTCATAAGATGCCTCATGGCAGGATGAGGTATCGCCCAGGCTCCTCGAACCTAGGGGGAATACAGATGAAAATTCCTCGTCGTCGATTTCTGCAGGTCGGCGCGGGTGCGGCCGTCCTCCCGTTCGCTGTTCGGACCGCAGGCGCGGAAGAACGTCCGGCATCCTCGCGATCTGAATCGCCGGAGCGTTCGCTCGCGGAACGGCTCGCTGCCTATGCTCACAATCTGCGCTACGAGGATCTCGACTCCGCGACCGTCGAACGCGTCAAGACGCACGTGATCGACTC
>CAYZMR010000139.1:0-3418 GCA_964479515.1 uncultured Hyphomicrobiales bacterium
GCGAGATGTTCGATCCCGCGCTCGCCGGCTATTGGGGCAACGCGGATCACATGGCCGCGATGGAGACCTGTCTGGGCATCCTCAAGGATCACGCCGCCAAGATCGACGGCATCAAGATCTCGCTCCTGTCGAAGGAGAAGGAAGTCGCGATGCGCCGCCGTCTGCCGGCGGGCGTGAAGATGTATACGGGCGACGACTTCAACTACGCGGAGCTGATCGCCGGCGATGAGGAAGGTTATTCCGACGCGCTGCTCGGCATCTTCGACGCGATCGCGCCGGCGGCCTCGGCTGGGCTCGCGCGGCTTGCCCAAGGCGACCTGCAGGGCTTCCACGGCATTCTGGAGCCGACCGTCCCGCTCTCACGCCATATCTTCAAGAACCCGACGCGCTTCTACAAGACCGGCGTCGTGTTTCTCGCCTTCCTCAACGGCTTGCAGGACCATTTCCTGATGATCGGCGGACAGGAGAGCGCGCGGTCGCTGCTCCATCTCGCCGAGCTGTTTCGCCTGGCCGACAAGGCGCGCGTGCTGCACGATCCGGATATGGCAGCGGCAAGGATGACGAAGCTGCTGGCGGTGCATGGGTTGGCGTAGGGCATCGTCCTTGTAGCCCGGCTTGAGCGCAGCGAAAGCCGGGACGGACGGAGCGAGTGGCACCGACGCCCCGGGTTTCGCTTCGCTCAACCCGGGCTACTGGTCACCCAATATCCCGCTGCACATCGAAATGCTTCCGGATCGTCTGTGTGAGCGCGACGAACACCGGGTCGGACAGCACGTCGAGCGAGCGCGGACGCGGCAAATTCACGTCATAGACCGCCGCGATCGCGCCGGGCCGCTCGCTCATCACCAGCACGCGGTCAGCGAGGAACACGGCTTCCGGAATCGAATGCGTGATCAGGAGCGCCGTCTTCTTGGTTTCGCGCTGGATGCGCTGCAGCTCCACGTTCATGCGCTCGCGCGTCATCGCATCGAGCGCGCCGAACGGCTCGTCCATCAGCACGATTTTCGGGTCATGCACCAACGCGCGGCAGATCGAGGCGCGCTGCTGCATGCCGCCGGAAAGCTGATAGGGATATTTGCGCTCGAAGCCTTCGAGCCCGACCATCTTCAGGAGCGCGCGCGCGCGCGCCTCGTAAGGCCCGCGCGGCAGGCCCTTCACCTCCACCGGCATCAGTACGTTGCCGAGCACGTCGCGCCAGGGTAAGAGCAGCGCGCTCTGGAACACGATCCCGACGTTGGCGTGCGGCTTCGTCACCACGCGGCCTTCGACCCGGATCTCGCCCTCGCTCGGCGCGAGCAGGCCGGCGATCATCTTGAGCAGCGTGGTCTTGCCGCAACCGGAAGGGCCGACCACTACGACGAACTCGCCGTCCGCGACGGAGAAATCGATCGGACGCAGCGACGGCACGTCCCCGTCGCGCGTCCGATAGGTCTTCGACACGTGCGCGATCTCGATGACCGCGCGCTTGCCGGCCGAGGCCACGACCTTGAGCTGCGGCGCGGCCACGAAGGTCAGCTCCCGTTCGCCTTGGGCAGGTATTCGTTGGTGTAGAACGACTTGACCTTCTGCTTGGCGACCGCGTCGAGCCCGCCATACTCGACCATCAGGTCGACGGACTCCTTCATGTTCTTGTCGCTGACGCGGAAATACTGCTTCGATTGGCCGGTCGGGTCCTTGTAGAACGGGATCGTCAGCTCGAAGCCTTGCGTCAGCGTCTCGATCTTGCCGCCCTTCGGATTGGCATTGAGGATCGCCTGCGCGGCAGCCTTCGGGTCCTTCACGGCCGCCTCGAACGACTTGACGCATGCCGCCATGAAGCGCTTCACGAGATCGGGATTGGCCTTGATGTAGTCGGTGTTGGCGACGATGCCGGACGAGATCAGCACGATGCCGCTGTCGGCGAACTTGATGGGAAACACGTCCTTCCCGGTCGCGTCCTTGATCTTCATGCTCTGGTCCATGACGTAGCCGAGCAGCAGGTCGGCCTGGCCGTTGATCACCGCGTTGATTTTCGTTTGCGGATCGCCCGACACGATCGTCACGTCGCTTTCCTTCAGATTGATCTTCTTCAGGAACAGCGGCCAGATCTGCGACATCGAATCGCCGGGCGTGACCGCGACGGTCTTGCCCTTGATGTCCTCGGGCTTCCTGATGTTCTTCTCGACGAGTCCCATCGCCGACATCGCGGTCGTCTGCAGCGCGACGCCGACGGTCTGCACCGGCGCGCCCTTCACGGCGGCGCGCATCATGGTCGGCACGTCGACATAGCCGAAGTCCGCGGTCTTGGCGGCGACCGCCTGTGTGGTGACGCCAGAGCCGCGGCCTTCCTGGATTTCCAGGTCGATGCCTTCGGCGGCGAAGATGCCCTTCTCCTTGCCGTAGTAGAACGGCGCGTGCTCGCCATAGACGTACCAGTTGAGCATCAGCACGACCTTGTCGGCGGCGGCCGCTGGCCACGCGAAGCAAACCGCGGCGACCGCGGCGAGGAGCAATCGGGTCATCTGTTATCTCCTTGGTTGGTCTCGTTGTTATTTAGGCAGCGATGATGAGATCCTGGCGCTGGCTCGCGTGCCAGGGGATCATGAGGCGCTCCAGCACGTCGAGGATCCAGAACAGGATCACGCCGATCAGCGCGAGCACGACCAGTGCGGCGAACATGGTCGGCAGTTCAAAGTTTCCGATCGAGCGCTGCAGCACGAAGCCGATGCCGGAGTTCGAGCCGACGAACTCTCCGACGACTGCGCCGACCACGGCGAGCGTGATCGAGACTTTCAGGCCGGCAAAGATGGCCGGCAGCGCGTGCGGAAAGCTCACCATCCGGAAGATCTGCAGCCGGTTCGCCTCCATGGCGCGGGCGAGATCGAGCATGTCGGGCTCGACCGACTTGAAGCCCTGCACCGCCGAGACGACGACCGGGAAAAAGCCGAGCAGGAACGCCGAGAGCACTTTCGGGAACATGCCGAAGCCGAACCACACGACGAACAGCGGCGCGATCGCGATCTTCGGGATCGATTGCGAGAACACCAGCAGCGGGTAGACGTAGGACTCCACCGTGCGCGAGCCGGCGATCAGCATCGCGACCGGGATGCCGAACGCAGCCGACAGCAGGAAGCCCCAGAGCGTCGCGAGCGTAGTCGGCCAGGCCTGGGTAAGCAGCATCGGCCACTCCTCCCAGAGCGTAGTCATCACATCTCGCGGCGCCGGGACCTGATAGGGCGGGATGTGGAACACGCGGATCGCCGCGTCCCACAGCACCACCAGGAAGACCAGGAAGAACAGCGGCTTGAGCCAGCCGGCCTGCAGCAGACGCCGCGCCGGAGATGCGCGTTCCATCGCCATCGGCGCCTCCTCGGACCTGCGCGGGTTGCCCATCCCGCTTGTAACCAGTTAGTTATTTAGTTCTATGGAGCCGGCCGAA
>CAYZMR010000139.1:3518-10173 GCA_964479515.1 uncultured Hyphomicrobiales bacterium
GCCGAGATGCTGGTGCCGAAATGGTTCGACAAGTCGCCGAACCTGTCCAACGAAGACAACTTCGACCAGTTGCGCCGCTCGCTGCGCATGGCGCGACGGTGCCGTCTCGAAGCCGGCCTTGCGACCGCCTTCGAACTGGCCGGCGGCGACGACGGCATACACCATCTCGCCTGCGAGCGCGCCGGCCTCAACGGACTGGTCGCCTCTTACGGCCTGTCGCTGATCGACCGCGCGATGATCGACGCGCTCGGACGGCTCGAGGGCGCCTCCGTGTTCACGCTGGTGCGCGAGAACCGGCTCGGCCTTGACGCGTCGACCGCACACGATCTTGCGGGCTTCGACTTCACCACGTTCCTTGCCAGCCTGCGGCCGGCATCCTCGATCCAGGCGCGCCACACCGTCGGGCTGGTCGACGCGATCACGCGCGCCGAGACCGAGGGGAAGCGACTCGACGATGGGCTGCCCGAAAGCCTCGAGGAGGCGATCGCGGCCTATGGCCATCGCTATTTCAAGCTGAAGCTCGCGGGCAAGATCGAAGCGGACATCCACCGGCTCGCGGACATCGCGTCCGTGCTCGACCGCTCGCCGGAGCGCTATCACGTGACCCTCGACGGCAACGAGCAGTATCGCGACATCGAGAAGGTCACCGAGCTGTGGCGTCGGATTTGCGACATGAAACGCCTCCTCCGACTGCGGTCATCGATCCTGTTTATCGAGCAGCCGATCACGCGCGGCCACGCGCTGTCGGAGTCCGTGCTGGCGCTGTCCGACCAGGTGCCGATCGAGATCGACGAATCGGATGCCGATGTGCGAGTATTTCCGCGCGCGCGCATGCTCGGCTATCGCGGCGTCTCGGTGAAGTCTTGCAAGGGATTCTATCGCGCGCTGATCAACCGCGCGCGCGTCGCGCTGTGGAATACCGAGGAACCGGGCCGATATTTCGTGTCGGCCGAGGACCTGACCGCGCAGGCGGGCGTCGGCGTGCAGCAGGACCTCTGCCTCGCGACGCTGGTGGGCGCCACGCATGTCGAGCGCAACGGACACCATTATGCCGACGGCATGACGGCGCCGCCCGATGAACAGGAGGCGTTCCTTACGCGCCATCCCGATCTCTATCATCGCGCGCCGGACGGCCGCGCACGGCTGACGATCCGCGACGGCGCGATCGCGCTCTCCTCGCTCGATACGCCGGGACTCGGCTTTGCGCCGCTGCCGGACTTCGACGCCATGAACAAGAGCCCCCTCCCCGGCCCTCTCCGGCAAGCGGTCTGACCCATGCGAACCGACGGCCTCTCGATCAACCTCGCGACCGTGCGCCAGCAGTTCGGCCTCAAGGACGGCGTCGAAGCCTGCCTGCGGCACGGCATCACGGCGATCGCGCCGTGGCGCGACCACATTCAGGCAACCGGCCTCGCCGAGGCCATTCGCATCATCAAATCCAACGGCATGAAGGTCACCGGCTATTGCCGTGGCGGGCTGTTTCCGGCCGCCGACGCCGCGGGACGGCAGGCCGCGATCGACATGAACAAGGAGATGATCGATGAGGCGGCCGCGATCGGCGCGGATTGTCTCGTGATGATCGGCGGCGGGATGCCGCAGGGCTCGCGCGACATTGCGGGCGCGCGCGGCATGTTCGCGGACGGGCTCGCGGCGGTGCTGCCGCATGCGCGCGCCGCCAAAGTCCCGCTCGCGGTCGAGCCATTGCATCCGATGACCGCCGCCGACCGCGGCTGCATCTCGACGCTGAAGCAGGCGCTCGATCTCTGCGACGCACTCGGCCACGGCGTCGGCGTCGCGGTCGACGTCTATCATCTGTGGTGGGACCCGGAGATCGCGAGTCAGGTCGCCCGCGCCCGCGGCCGCATTCTCGCGCATCACATCTGCGACTGGCTGGTGCCGACCAAGGACCTGCTGCTCGACCGCGGCATGATGGGCGACGGGGTGATCGACCTGCCCGCCATCCGCCGCATGGTCGAGGCGGCCGGATTCAACGGCTATCAGGAGGTGGAGATTTTCTCGGCGCAGAACTGGTGGACGCGGCCGGGCGACGAGGTGCTGGCGACCTGCATCGAACGCTACAACACTGTCTGCTAGTTATTCCGCCGGCTGCTCCGCGGCCGCCTCGTCCGGCGCCTTGCGGCCTTCGCGTAGCGCAGCCCAACCGATCGCCGCCGAACTGATCAGCGCCAGCAGCAATCCGCGATGACGGATCCCGATGCGCGCAGCCTGGAGGCCGATTGGCAGCAGCGCGGTGAGCAACGCCGGATCGAGCCACGCCGGCGGCGCGTTCTTGGCCGCCTCCTCCCGCTCGCGCTTTTCCTCCGCGAGCCGTTCCTTCTCGCGCTCGCGCGCAAGGCTCGCGCTATAGGCCGCGACGCCCCACGCAATCAGCGCGACCGCGGCAAAAAACGCCGCCATCGCGAGCGCGGCCGCCACGGTGCCGTAATGATCAGACATCCACACGAACACCGCGACCGCGATGAACATGATCGCGACCAGCGCGCAAGCGGCCACCACGACGGCGCAGACCGCCGTCGTGAGCAAACGCCGGTATTCGGCGCGCGCCGTCGCCACCAGATGGTCGATCACGGGATGCCCCCGCGTTCAATCAGCGCCGCCAGGCCGCGCCGAACAGGAAGCCGACGCCGGCGACGATCGCGAGCGTGGCGTAGGGCCGGCGCTTGAGCGAGTCCTCGACCGCGTCGCCGAACGTATCGGCGACATCGCGGAACGCATCGACCGTCTCGCGGCCCTTGTCCTGAATATCCGCGAACGTGCTGTCGGCCGACGACTTCGCGCGCCGCGCCTGGGTTTTCACTTGCGCCATTGCATCATCCTTTATCTGGTTTAGGAGATTTCCCACCTGCGTGGTCAGTTCGGCGATGTCTTCGCGGATAACATCGAGCTGCTTTTCCATGTCGCCCGCCGAAGCGCCGTTGCCCGACCGCGAAGCCGATGGGGATGAACTGGCTGTGGCCATGAGACCGCTCCCTGAGATATCTGCCGCCAACGCATCGTGTTCATAAAAGTTCCATCCCGCCAAGACTTTGATTTCGCGCAAATCCTAGCCCGGGAGGGTGGTCGCCTCCTCGCCCGGCAACAGGTGGCCGAGTACGACGAAAAAAACGATGAGCAGGGGGACCGCCAGGAACGCGCCGATCGGACCCCACAGCCAGGTCCAGAACGCGAGCGCGAGGAACACCACGAACGGATTGAGCGTCAGCCGCCGGCCGACGACGTTCGGCGTGATGACCTGACCCTCGAGCGTCGCGAGCGCGACGAACAGCGCGGGCGCGAGCAAGGCGTGCCCGAGCGTCGGCTGCGACACCAGCCCGACGCCGGCAAGCACCAGCGCGACGATCGCGGGCCCGATATAGGGCACGAGGTTGAGCGCGAAGGCGAGCAGCCCGAAGGTCAGCGGATTGGGAAAATGGATGATTGCCAGCATCGCGGCGGTGGCCGCGCCGAGAGCCAGATTGATCACCGACATGGTCGCGAGATAGCGAACGAGATTCTCCTCGATGTCGTTCCAGATGCGCAGCATCAGCAGGCGTCCCTCGCGGGTGACGAAAGCAACGACGAGCTTGCGGCGCAGCCGCACGCTGGTGGCGAGGAAGAATAGCAGCGTCCCGAAAAACACCACGAATTCGCTGATCGCCGGCGTGATCACGCCCAACGCCGCGCCAAGGAACTCGGTCGGCGTCGTCTCGACCGAGATCGACGTCGTGCCGGTGGCTTTGGCGATCGCGCCCTTGATGTCGTGTATAACCGACAGCGGATAGTCGAACACGCGCATCTTCTCCGCCATCACGGTGCCGACTTCCGGCGCGCGCGCGATCCACTCGGTCAGCGGCGCGGCGAAAAACGTGATCAACGTCGCGATCCCGCAGGTGAGCAGCGCGACAACCAGCACAGCGCACACGGCCGCGGGTACGCGGTAGCGCGTTCCGAGCTTCACGGCCGGACTTAGCGTGACGCCCACGATCAAGCCTGCGACCACCGGCAGCAGGATCGAGCGGCCGAGATAAAGGCCGCCCACGACCGCGAGCGCGCCCATGCCGAGCGTCGCCACCATCGCGGCGAGCCGCCAGACGGCAGGGATGTCGCGCAACGGCTCGGGGTCCGTGATGATGAGTCCCAGCCGGTCGGCTTTTTGCGGCGGCGGAGATACGCGTTGATTCATGGATGTCCTGGTCCCGGTCGCGGATCGACAGACAACGCGGGGCGGCAGGATTTGGTTGCAGAACGAAGTCCGCGCCGCAGACTCGGTCCTTTACCCTCCCCCTTGCGGGGAGGCTCGCGGCATCGTTCTAGGCTAGGTCGCGGGTTTTCATTCCGCCGCGAGCGGCATCGTGACCTTCGCGTCGATCGCCGTGAGTGCCTTGGCGAGGCTCTCGCCTTCGGGGTCGACCAGCGCGGCGGTCCGGGCTGACGCGATCGCGTCGATGCCGGTGCGCACCGGAATACGGCCTTCGAGCACCGGCGCGACGACGCGCGCCTCGATCGTCGCGTAGTTCGCGGCGCCACGCTTCCAGGTGTCTCCATAGCCCTTGATGAGCCGTGCGCATTCGACGACTTCGAGCGCCAGGTCGCCCGAGAGCTTCGCGGCCGCCAGCACGCGCGCGAGCCACGCCTCGATGATGATCTGCTCCTCTTCGTAGCGCCAGCTTTTCGGGCGGAAGCGCCTCAATTTCGCAAGCGACCAGAAACGCAGATGACCCCACACGGTCGTGGTCTTCAGCTCCATGCCGAAATAGACCTTGCCGAGCCAGCCGCGCTTTTCCGCATACGCAACGATCGCGCGCGCGAGGCGCGGCGGCAGCACCTGACATAGCTCCTCGATGCCGGGCTTGAGAAACTCCGTGATGACGTAGGGCTGATCCTTGGCGTTGATCTCGGCCTCGATGCGGCGAAATCGCTCGGGCGCGATCTTCGCTTCCGCGACGCGGATCACATCCTCGAACGACATCCGCACCGCGAGTTGCCGCGCGGTCGCGGCCAGCAGCTTGCCGTTCTGGTTCGCCCGCGCGTCGGCCTCGGCGACGGGCTTGAGGCGGTCAAGATAGAGCCGCGCGTAGGCGGGGCTTTGATACGCCACGAGGCGGCGCACGCCTTCGGTCGCGATATCGCGTGCCGCCTCGGGCAGCACGCCGGCTTCGGCTTCCAGCGCCTCGCGTGTCGGCTTCGCGGGCCGCTTACCGGAGCGGGGAAACGGCGCGGCGAGCTGATCGCGCGCCGCCGCGAGCCCGGCACGGAAACCCTTCAGGTTACTCTCGACCGCCTTGCCGTCCTGCTTGATCGCCGCCTCGAACGCCTCGACCGGGATCGGCAGGCGCCCGCTTCCGGCGATCGCGCCGAGCATCACCGAGTTGACGATCGCGCCACTCCTCTTCGCGGCCGCCTCCATGTCGAACAGCAGATGCGCCTTCGCATTCTGCTCGACCGCTTTGGTCAGGCGCTCGCTATCGTAGCGCCCGTCGGCCATCGCCATCTTCTCGACCGTGAGATAGACGCGGCTCGTCGAGGACACCAGCAAGGTGCGATCGGCGGTCACGAAGCCCGACGCGATCGCGCGGCCGGCCTCCATCAGCTCGCTCGCCACCACCAAATCGACGTCCCCGACGCCGGGAGACAGCGCGAGCACCGGCCGCTTGCCGCCGAGCTCCCTGTGCGGCACCGGGAAAATCTCGATGTAGTAGGTCGTGGCGCCGGTGCGCTGCGCAACGCCCGGTATGGAGGTCGACTGCACCGGCAGGTCGAGCGCCTCCGCCGCGGAGACGATCCAGTCCGTGAGCACGCCGCCGCCCTCGCCGCCGAGCGCCGCGATCAGAAGCGTGATGGGACGCGCGTCGCTCACGCCGCGACCTCGCGCGGCGCGAGCCACGAGATGACCGCGCGGCGCAGACGGTGCATGACGCGGTCCCAGGCGTTTGCGTTCTGGATCAGCTCGGCGCGGTAGAACGACGGGCACAGCACCGCGGCATGCGCGACCTCCCCGCACAGCCCGCAGCCGACGCAGCTTTCGATCACGGCGGCGACCGGATCGGTGCGCAAAGGATCGGGCGACGGCTTCACGGTGAGCGAAGGACAGCCCGACAGGCGGATGCAGGAATGATCGCCGGTGCAGATTTCGTCGTCGACGCCGAATTTCGTGCGCACGACGCGCGAGCCGGCCTTGAGCTTTGCGGCATCCTCGACGCGCACGCGGCGCTGGCGCGCCAACTGGCATTCGCCGTCCGCGATGATGACCTTCAGGCCCTGCACCGGCGTGCGCATCGCCTCCGTCAACGTCTTCGCCATCGTGGCGACGCTGTAGGAGCGCACCGTCCGCAGCCATTTGACTCCGAACGAACGCAGTGTGGACGCGATGTCCATGCCGGGCGCGGAGCCCTGCCGGCTGCTCAGGCTCGAGGGCATGTATTGCTGCCCGGTCGCCGACGTGTAGCCGTTCTGCATCACGATCAGCACGCCGTCGTTCTTGTTGAACAGGCTGGATGCGACGCCGGTGATGAGCCCGTTGTGCCAGAAGCCACCGTCACCCATCACTGAGATCGGACGGTTCGATAGGTTCGGCGCGACGGCAGCGGCGCTCGCAAGCGACATGCCGTAGCCGAGAATCGAGTTGCCCATGCTGAACGGCGCGAAGGTCGCGAAT
>CAYZMR010000140.1:0-2911 GCA_964479515.1 uncultured Hyphomicrobiales bacterium
CTACATCAAGAAATATTTCGAGCGCTTCCCCGGCATCCGCGACTACATGGACGAGACCAAGGCCTTCGCGAAACAGAACGGCTATGTGCTCACCCTGTTCGGGCGCAAATGCCATTACCCGGACATCGTGAACTCGAATCCTTCCATCCGTGCCTTCAACGAGCGCGCCGCGATCAACGCGCGCCTGCAAGGGTCCGCGGCCGACATCATCCGCCGCGCCATGATCCGCATGGAGGAGGCGCTCGCGAAGAAAAAGCTTAGCGGGCAGATGCTGTTGCAGGTGCACGACGAGCTCGTGTTCGAGGTGCCGGACGAGGAGGTCGCAAAGACGCTCCCCGTGGTCAAGCGCGTGATGGAAGAAGCCCCGATGCCGGCGGTGTCGCTGTCGGTGCCGCTCGCGGTCGACGCGCACGCCGCGGACAACTGGGACGAGGCGCACTGAACGGCCCGGAGCGAGCGTGGCGGCATAGTGATCGCACTTTGGACCCTGCTCACCTTCGCGGCGACCTGCGTGATCATCGAGATTACGCCGGGGCCGAACATGGCTTACCTCGCGGCGCTGTCCTTGGCGCGCGGTTGGCGCATGGGGCTTGCCGCGGTCGCGGGCGTCGCCGTCGGCCTCGCGGCTTGCGGCGTCGCCGCCGCGCTCGGTCTGGCGGCGGTCATCGACAACTCCGTTTACCTCTACGAGGCGCTGCGATGGGGCGGGGCCGCGTACCTGCTCTGGCTTGCGTGGGATGCCTGGTCGAGCGCCGACGATATCGCTCCGGAGGACGCACCGGCGCACGATCACGCGGGCGTTTCGGCGTTTCGCCGCGGCCTCGTTACAAATCTGCTTAATCCCAAGGCTGCGGTCTTCTATGTCGCGGTCCTGCCCGAGTTCCTCGTTCTCGGCGGCGGACGGATCGCGATTCAAACCCTCGTGCTGTCGGCCGTCTACGTGGTGATCGCCACGCTGATCCACGCGTCGATCGTCCTGTTCGCGAGTCGGCTGCGTCGCGTGATCGTCAAAGCGGAGCAGGTCCGCCGCATCCGGCGGATCCTCGCGGCGGCGCTGGCCATCATCGCGGTATGGCTCGCCTGGTCGACCGCGCGGTGACACGGCCGATGGGCAGCCGTCGGTGTCAAGACGATAGCTAGCGCCCCGTCAGGAACGCCCGATAGGTCGGATGGCCAGCCAGTGCTTCGCCGCCGGCGGCGATCAGCTCATCGACGGTGTCGGTCGGAAGCTTGAAGCGGGTCGCGACCGCGCCGAGCCGCGCGGCGCGCTCGGGCCCGAGCTGATCGAAGCCGATGCGGCCGATATAGAGCTTCAGATCGTGGCAATCTCCGGGGCCGCCGCGCAGCCGCTGCGCTTCGGCGGGGGGCAGCCCGCAGCGCCAGCGGATCAGTGTGTTGCGCCAGTTCTGCATGGTCGCGTCGAATGCCGTGTAGCTCGCGCGCACGCTTCCATAGAGCGCGGCGCCGGTGACGGCATTGAACAGGTCGACGCCGCTCGGCCCATCGAGCTGCTGGGCCCAGTCGCCTTGCGGCCCTTGGCCTGAATCGACGATCAGGAACAGCATGCGGCGCAGCCGCACGGCCTGCTCCTGCGTCAACGGCCCGTAGGGCACCTCGGAGGATTCCCGTCCGATCGTGAAGCCCGAAAGCCCGAAATTGTCGACCAGCCCGCCGTCGAGCAGCTTGATGTATTTCACCGTGCCGTCGCGATAGCGGCCGATGCCGAGCGCGAAGGCGCGCAACAGCGGCGACGCGTTCGGATTGTTGCGCGCCTTTTCGATCCAGTCGGGCAGCGGCGCATTGCAGCGGTCCGGATACGCTTCGAGCACGATCGGCGCGAACACCAGCGGCACCGCGGCCGAGGCCGCGACCGCGCTCGCGATCGGATAGTTCGCCAGATCGCTGCAGATCGCGCTGAACGCGGTCTTGCCGAACACGAACGGCGTGCCGTTGTAGATGTCGGTCGCGTTGATCCAGATGCGCGGCCGCCGCTCGGTCAAGAGCGCCGAGAAGGTCGCGCCTTCGAACAGATTGGCATCGAGCCAGGAGCGGAAGCGCGTATCCTCGTTGACGCCGCCCGAGATCGCGCGCGAGATGTTGCCAAGGCTGATCGAGGTGTTGAGCTCCGCCTCGGCGTCGCGGATCAGGAAGCGCTCGCGGAAATCGAGGAGTGCATCCCGGCGCTTGAGCCCGAAATAAGCCGCCGGCACCGCGCCGCCCGAGACGCCGGTGACGAAATCGATGTGGTCGATCAGCGCGAGCCTGCGGCCATGCAGCGTGACGTCGGTGCGCGCGAGCTCCTTGAGCACGCCGAACGAGAACGCCGCGGCGCGCATGCCGCCGCCGGAGAAAGCGAGCCCGACCATGAGCTCGTCGTCCCAGCCGGGCGGCGAGCGCAGCAGGTCGCGGCCCAGCAAGCCGGCATTGGGGTCCGACACCGGCTGGTTGATGGGCACGTTCACCACATGGGCGCAGCTCGCGAGCAGCATGAATGCCGCCGCGGCGATGACACGCCAACCAATGGTCACCCGATCCCCTTTCCCGGCCGCCGACCCGATCCGCTACCATGTCTGGTCATGGTTTGGGGCAAGTTAACGACGCCCCGGCAAGCGTACTGCCGGAGGGGTCTATCACGACATTGTCGACCTGCGGGGCGGGTGATAGGCAGCCCGTGTTCTGGCAGGTTTGCGAGGTCTGATGCGGCGGCGACACCTCGGCTGGCTTGCGGCTGGCCTCCTGTTCGTGCCGCAGGGCGCGCAGGCCGCGACCCTGAACGGGGCCGCGATGGGCTGGCCCTGGGCGCTGCCGTTTGCCGCGATGCTCGCCTCGATCGCGATGGGCCCGGTGTTGTTTCCGGCGCCGTGGCATCGCCACTACGGCAAGATTGCCGTCGGCTGGAGTGCGCTGGCGC
>CAYZMR010000140.1:3011-10125 GCA_964479515.1 uncultured Hyphomicrobiales bacterium
GCGCGCCCGCGAGGCTTCGTGTCCAGGGCGGCATCAACTTCGCCCTGATCGCGCTCATCATTGGCGCCATTCTGGCATCGGCGGTGTGGAAACCGGATGTCAGCCTGAACGTCTACGGCACCGAGATGGCGCTCCAGAACGTCGCGCGCGACGTCGCGCTCGTGCTGATCGCGCTTGCCTCGCTCTGGCTAACGCCGACCGAGCACCGCGCCGCCAACGGCTTCACCTGGGAGCCGATCCGCGAGGTCGCAAAGCTCTTCGCCGGCATCTTCGTCACCATCATTCCGGTGCTGGCGATGTTGCAGGCGGGCCGTAGCGGCGCGTTCGCGTGGCTGCTGCGGATCGTCACCAAGCCGGACGGTAGCCCGCAGGAGGTCGCGTACTTCTGGCTCACCGGCGGCCTGTCGGCGTTCCTCGACAATGCGCCGACCTATCTCGTGTTCTTCGAGCTCGCCGGCGGCGATCCGGTGAGGCTGATGGGACCGCTTGCCGGCACGCTCGTGGCGATCTCGCTCGGCGCGGTCTACATGGGCGCGCTCACCTATATCGGCAACGCGCCGAACTTCATGGTCAAGGCGATCGCCGAGGAACGCGGCATCAAGATGCCGAGCTTCTTTGCCTACATGCTGTGGGCCGTCCTGATCCTGGTTCCGCTGTTCGCGCTGCTGACCTGGCTTCCGGTCGCGCCCATGCTGAAGCCATTTTGACCGGCCGCGAGCGCCACCGGTCACGACCCATTTACCTTCCCGAGCTAAGGTCGTCCTTGCCGGGGTGGGAACTCGTCTTAATCGGCGCGGCGTCAACGCGACCGGAACCTTTTCCGCACCTGGTGCGTCAGTATTGGCGAGTTCGCGCCGCCGCGCGAGCCAAAGGAGTAGCGTATCCGTGCTGTCCCGGCGCCACATCGCGCGCGCGCGCCTCTTTGTCGCCGCGCTGGTCCTTGCGACCGCGCTGCCGAGCGCACCGGCGTCCGCCCAGGGATTTTTCGACTTTCTGTTCAGCGGCCGCCCGCCACAGTCCCGGACCTACGTGCCGCAGCAGAGCAACGCCTACGCGGATCCCAACGGTCCCCAATACGCGCCGCAGGAGCAGTCGTCGGCGCCGGTCGCCACCGGCCGTCCGGTGTCCTACTGCGTCCGTCTCTGCGACGGGCGCTATTTCCCGATGCAGCGCTATAACAACGCCACTCCGGCCCAGATCTGCAGCTCGCTCTGCCCGGCGAGCAAGACGCAGGTCTTCAACGGCGGCGCCATCGACTATGCGGTCGCGCCGAACGGCGCGCGCTATGCCGATCTCGACAACGCCTTCGTCTATCGCAAGCAGATCGTGGCGGGCTGCACGTGCAACGGTCGCGACACGTTCGGTCTCGCGCCGATGGAGACGGCCGCGGACCCGACCTTGCGGCCGGGCGACGTCGTGGTGACCGCGGAAGGCCCGATGTCGTTCAAGGGCGGGCGCTGGACGCGCGCGGCGCTCGACATGAAGCCGGCAGCGCTTCCGCTCGCCGTTCCGGCGCGCGACGAGGTCGAGCCGGGCGACCAGACCAATAACGACTGAACGCTATTCGAGCATCCGCGCCACGTCCTCGGCGATCGAGAGCGACGAGGTCAGCCCCGGCGACTCGATGCCGAACAGGTGCACGAGCCGCCGCAGCCCGTGATCCGCCGGCCCGTCGATGAGGAAATCCGCGGCCGGCTCGCCCTTGCCGGTGAGCTTCGGGCGGATGCCGCAATAGTCCGGCACCAGCGAATCGTCCGGCAGTCCCGGAAAGTACGTTCGGATGCTGGCGTAGAAGCTGTCGGCGCGCTTCGGATCGACGCTGTAGCTTTCCGTCTCGATCCACTCGACGTCCGGCCCGAAGCGCATGCGCCCCGCCATGTCGAGCGTGACATGCGTGCCGAGCCCACCCTCGACCGGCGCCGGATAGATCAGGTGCGAGAACACGGGTCGGCCCGCGAAGCCGAAATAATTGCCCTTGGCGAGGACGAGCTTCGGCACGCGCGACGCCGGATAGCCTTCGGTCGCGCGCGCGATCGCCTGCGCGCCGAGACCCGCCGAATTCACGACCGCGTCCACGTCGAGCGTGCCGCCTTCCGCGCCGCCGAACGTCACCTGCCAGCCTGACGCCGAGGGCGTCAGCCGTTCGATCCGCGTATTGAACGCGATCATGCCGCCGCGATCTTCCAAGTCGCCTTGCAGCGCCAGCATGAAGGAATGCGAGTCGATGATGCCGGTCTCGGGCGACAGCATCGCGGCGACGCAGTTGAGCGCCGGCTCCAGGGCGCGCGCCGCATTGCCGCCGAGGAATTCCAGCCCCTCGACGCCGTTGGTCTGACCCTGTTTGTAAATCGCCTCGATCTTGCCCGTCTGCTTCTCGTCGGTCGCGACGATCAGCTTGCCGACCTTGTCGTGCGGCACGCCGTGCGAGGCACAGAACGCGTAGAGCATGCGGCGGCCGCGCACGCAGTGGCGGGCGCGCAAGCTACCGGTCGGGTAATACATGCCGGCGTGGATGACCTCGCTGTTGCGCGACGACACGCCGTTGCCGATGCCGCCGGTCGCCTCCGCGACGATCACCTCATGGCCGGCGAGCGCTGCGGCGCGCGCGCACGCAAGGCCGACCACGCCGGCGCCGATGACGAGAACCTGCATGAGCGTGTCGTATTAACTCGGATGCTCGCTGTCGAGATGGGCCATGAGCGCCGTACCATAGCGCTCGCCCGCGACGGCTTGCGCCGGCACGGCCTGCGCGATGCGCGCGAGGTCGGCTTGCGACAGGTTCACGTCGAGCGCCGCAACCGCGCTCGCAAGCTGATCCGGCCGCTTGGCGCCGATCAGCGGGATGACGTCGTTGCCGCGCGACAAAACCCACGCGATCGCGAGTTGTGCAGTGGTGCAGCCGTTTTCCGCCGCGATCGCCTTGAGCGCATCGACAAGCGCGCGATTGCGCGACAAATTCTCGCCCATGAAGCGCGGCATGCGCGCGCGGATCTCGCCGGTCGGCGCGCCGGTGAGGGCGTGATCGGAGATCAGCCCCCGCGAGAGCACCCCATAGGCGACCAGCGCGATGCCGAGCTCGCGCAACGCCGGCAGGATCGTTTGCTCGATGCTCCGGCTCATCAGCGAATATTCGATCTGCAACGCGGCGATCGGATGCACGGCGTGCGCGCGGCGCACGGTCGCGGCAGAGGCCTCCGACAGTCCGACATGGCGCACATAACCGGCCTTCACCATGTCGGCGATGGCGCCGACCGTGTCCTCGATCGGCACCGCCGGGTCGACCCGCGCCGGCTGATAGAGATCGACGTAATCAGTGCCGAGCCGCTTGAGCGTATAGGCGAGGAAGTTCTTCACCGAGCCGGGCCGGTTGTCGCTGCCGTGCCACGTGCCGTCCGGCCCGCGCAGCGCGCCGAACTTCACCGCGATGAAGGCCTTGTCGCGCTTTCCCTTCAGCGCCTGGCCGAGCAGCATCTCGTTCTGCCCGGCGCCATAGAAATCGCCGGTGTCGAGATAGTTCACCCCGGCATCGAGCGCCGCATGCACGGTCGCGATGCTCTCGACATCGCTCACCGGCCCGTAGCCGCCGGAAAAGCCCATGCAGCCGAGGCCGAGGGCGGAGACGGTGGGGTCGTTTGTTCCTAGGCGGCGTGTTTGCATTCGATCCCTCACGGGCATGACGACTCAAACATTGAGCCTGTAGAACCGCTTCGCCGTTCCGAAGAACAGATCCGCTTTCTCGGCGGCGGTCGCGCCCTTCGCCAAGATCTTGGCTGCGTTCCAAAACACCCAGTAGCTGTAGAGACCCTTGTCGACCGGGAAGTTGCTTTCGAACATGCCGCGGTTCGTGCCGAAGGCCGCGATGCACGTGTCGATGTAGGGCTTCCACGCTTCGGCCAATGTCTGCGAGGAGGGCGGATCGGGCAGCGTCTCGAAGCCGTGTCCGCCGATCCGCATGCCGAGCCCGCCAAGCTTGACGGAGACGTTCGGACGTTTTGCCAGCGCCTCGATCGATTTCTTCCAGACCGGGAACACCTCGTCGCGCTTGTAGCTCTGGATCGCGACCGGCCCGCCGCAGTGGTTCATCACGATCTTCGCCTCCGGCACCGCGTCGGCGAGCGCCGTGATCTCGTCGATCTGCGGGTGATAGCACCACGCATCGTAGGTGTAGCCGAGGCGGGCGAGCGTCTTCAGGCCCTCGCGGAATTTCGCATCGGCCGCCATGCCGGGCACGGCCGGATTGCCGGGATTGCGCACCAGCGGATCGCCGTCCCACGCCGTGATGTGGCGGATGCCGCGGAAGCGTCCGCCGCCGGCGCGATCGAGCGCGTGCAGCACCGGCTCGACGCGACCGCCGAGCATCAGGTCGGCGTGGCCGACGATTCCGGCGCAGGCGCGAATTTTCCCGTAGATGCCGCTCGCCGTCATCGCGGCGACGCCGTTGACGAACTCGACCTCGCCGACCGGCTTCATCTCCTCCGGCCCGTCCGCGCGATGCATCGCGCGCGCCTGCACGAACACCGTCGCCACGATGTTGTGGCCGCTATTGGTGTCGGCGAGCAGGTCGGGCAGCAGATAAGGCCAGCCCTCGCGATCCCACAAATGATGGTGCGGATCGATGATCGGCAGGCCGGGCTCGAGGATCTCCTCCTTGCGCCGGGAAAGCCAGTCGTTGCGGACCGCGAGATAGTTCACCACCTCGGCCGGGCTCTGTGCCTGCGCCATGGAATCCCCCCCAAGTTCGTTCAGTTGAGATTACCAGCCGATGTCTGCGCTCGTCCCCGCGAAAGCGAAGGATCAGCAATGCTCCAACGCCGTCCCGGAAGCCGCGCAGCGGCCATCCGGGATCCATCTCGCACGTATTGCATCTTGCCCGATGGATCCCGGCTCTCGCTGCGCTCGGCCGGGATGACGGCCGCTCCGCCTACTCCGCGGCAATCCGCACTTCGGGCGCCGCGGCGCGTACGTCGGCGTCGACGTGGGTCTCGAACTTCACGAAGTTGTCCTGGAACATCTTCACCAGCGCCCGCGCGGTCTGGTCGAACTCGGTCTTGTTCGCCCAGGTCTTGTAGGGATAGAGCAGATGCGGCTCGATCCCCGGCACCGACGTCGGAACCGAGAAGCCGAAATAGGGGTCGGTGCGGAACTTGGCGTTGCGCAGCGAGCCGTCGAGCGCGGCGGTCAGAAGCGTGCGCGTCACCTTGATCGGCATGCGGCGCCCGACGCCGTACTTGCCCGCGGTCCAGCCGGTGTTGACCAGCCAGCAATCGACGTCATGCGCGGCGATCAACTCGCGCAACAGGTTGCCGTAGACCGTCGGATGGCGCGGCAGGAACGGCGCGCCGAAGCAGGTGGAGAATTCCGGCTGCACGCCGACCAAGCCCTTCTCGGTGCCGGCGACCTTCGCGGTGTAGCCAGAAAGGAAGTGGTACATCGCCTGCGCCGGTGTGAGCTTGGCGATCGGCGGCATCACGCCATAGGCGTCCGCTGTCAGGAATACGATATTGCGCGGCAGGCCGGCGCGGCCTGAGCGCGACGCGTTCGGGATGTAGTCGAGCGGATAGGCCGAACGGGTGTTCTCGGTTTTCGAATCGTCGTCGAAATCGCAGATGCGCGTCTCGGGATCGAACACGACGTTCTCGAGCACCGCGCCGAAGCGCAAGGTCGCGTCGTAGATCTCGGGCTCCGCCTCGCGCGAAAGCTTGATGCATTTGGCGTAGCAGCCGCCCTCGAAATTGAATACGCCGCTCGGGCCCCAGCCGTGCTCGTCGTCGCCGATCAGCGTGCGCTTGGGATCGGCCGAGAGCGTCGTCTTGCCGGTGCCGGACAGGCCGAAGAACACCGCCACATCGTCGTTCGGCCCGACATTGGCCGAGCAATGCATCGGCATCACGCTTTCGGCCGGCAGGTAATAGTTGAGCGTCGTGAACACCGACTTCTTCATTTCGCCGGCATAGAAGCTGCCGCCGATCAGGATCATGCGCCGGCTGAAATCGATCGCGATGACGGTCTCGGAGCGCACGCCGTGGCGCTTCGGGTCGGCTTTGAACGTCGGCAGGCAGAGGATGGTGAAGTCGGGAACGTAGTGCGCGAGGTCGCGGCGGTCGGGCCGGATCAGCAGCGAGCGGATGAACAGCGAGTGCCAGGCGAGCTCGGTGTAGACGCGCGCCTTGATGCGGTATTTCGGGTCGGCGCCGCCGTAGAGATCCTGCGCGAACAGCGACTTGCCCTTGGCATGGTCGCGGAAATCGTTCAGCAGGACGTCGAACTGCGCCGGCGTGAGCTTGCCGTTCTTCTCCCACCAGATGGTCTTCTCGGTCGCCTCGTCGCAGACGACGAATTTGTCCTTCGGCGAGCGGCCGGTATGGATGCCGGTCTCGGCGCAGAACGCGCCGCCCTCGACGATGTGGCCCTCGTCCGCCTGTACGGCGAATTCATAGAGCTGCTCGGGCGGGAGGTTCCAATGGACCGCGGCCAGATTCGTCAAGCCGAACTTGTCCGCGCCATGCGCGCCGTTACGAACACCGGTCTCTTTCACCAGAACCCTCCGCATCCGCCTCGGCCACGAGCGTGCCGAAGTGTCCTCCCCGCGCCGTTCGTCGCAACGGCCCGGCCTCGGCGACTGCTCCCGCGAGGCGCGCGACCTATAGACATGATCATAGCGGCTGCCAAGGCTGCCGTCGGCTTAGAGTTAGCAGCAGCGCAGCATAATATGCTGCGCCGCAATGTAGATGCGGGCTATTCAACGAGCCCCTTGCCGGCGAGCCATTTCTGGATCACGTCGGCGACCTGGTCCGAGTTCTTGTCCATCATCATCAGGTGCGTGTTGCCCGTAATGCCGATGTCCGGCAGGTCGATCGTGTCGACGCTGCCGCCCGCGTTGCGGATCAGCCCGACAAAGTCATGCACGTTCTGGCGGATCTTGCCCCAGCGCGGATGGTCCTTGGCATTGTCGCCGTAGATCACGACGATCGGCATCTTCAGCGCCGCGACCTTGTCCTTGTCGCCGGGCGTCGAGGGCTCGACCGCGATCAGGGCTTTGACCTTGTCGGGCCGCGCTTGCGCGACCTTGAAGCCGAACGAGCCGGCCTGGCTGTGCACCAGCAGGACGCAGGGG
>CAYZMR010000141.1:0-10124 GCA_964479515.1 uncultured Hyphomicrobiales bacterium
TAGAGCAGCTTCGCGCCGACGCAACCGATCTCCGGGCGCGCGGCGAGCGCCACCATCTCGTCGAGCCAGCCTTCGTCGATCGCCTCGATGTCGTTGTTGACGAGGCCGAGAATCGTGCCCTTGGCCTCGCGCGCCGCCGCGTTGTTGAGCGCGGAAAAGTTGAATGGCCCCGGCCGGGGCAGGATCCGCACCGTGGGATCGGTGCCGAGCTCGGCGAACAGGCGCCGGGTTGCATCCTCGACCGAGCCGTTGTCGACAATGATGATCTCGTAGTCCGGGTAGCGTGTGCGGGCGCGGATCGAGCGGACGCAGGCGGCAAGCAGCGCCGCATTGTCGCGCGTCGGAATAATCAACGATACGCGCGGCGCGGGCGTCGGGACACGGTAGCGTAATCGAGCAAGCGCATGCGCGCCGTCCCAGGTCGCGCCCGCGTCGATGCCGCGCCGAGCGACGGCATCATTGAGCGCGCGGAGGGTGGCGCTTGGATCCGGCGCGGTTTCGTCATCGTTCGACGCGCGATGCGACAGGACCTTCGCCAGATGAACGATCGTGTCGGGTGCGACCGCGTCGGCGAGCCGCAGCATCAGATCGTGCTCATGCGCGGGGGATGTTTCGGCACGCCAGCCGCCGAGCCGACGCATCGTCGAGGTACGCAGCAGCTTGAGCGCGCCGCAATAGTCATACGCATCGAGAACGTCAGGTGACCAGGCCGGCTTGAAGCGTGGATCGCTGCGGCGTCCGGCAGCATCGATCCGGTCCTCATCGGTGTAGATTGCTTCCGCGGAGGGCACGCGACAAAGCGTCAGCGCGAGATCGAGCAAAGCATGCGGTCGCAGTCGCGTAGCGGCGTGGAGCGGCAGGACGAATTCGCCGCGCGCTTTGGCGAGGAGTGCATTGAGACGATCCGCGATGGCGGCGCCGGGAGCGGCGGTCAGGAGTTCCCAATCGGGATAGACTTGGTCATCAAGCTTCGGCGCCGCGTCGGCAACGGCCAGCACGGAAATGAGCGGGCGGGTCGAGAGCGACGCGAGGCGCTCCTCGTGACGCGCGCGGTCGCGTTCGGGAGCTTCGTCGAACACGCGTATCCAGGTGTCGTAGGGCGCCTCCCCCGCGGCCGAAGCCGAGCCGCGTGAGACCACGATCGAGCCGGGTCGCGTGAGACGCCAGACGTAATTCGCCGCCGACTTCGCCGCGCCGAAGCCATCGCGCCTGACGATGTCGAGCCCGCGGCGCGCCGCCGTCGCGAGCTGTCCGGTCAGCCCGACGCGCTCGAATCGGCACAGTGTCGGCTGCGCGAGGCGGCCCGAGCCGCTCACCGTCAATGTCAGTTGCCGCAACGTGCCGTCCAGCCGAAACTGCGCCAGGAAGTGGTTGCGCGCACGCACCGGCAACCGCAGCCACAGCACCCGCTGCTCCTCGAAAGCGAGCTGCGCCAGCACATCGACCAGGCCTTCGGTCGGAAAGCGAAGCTCGAATTGATACCAATCGTTCGCCATGCGGCCGAGCGGAGCGAAAGAGACCACAAGCTCCGGATCCGGATGCACGATCCGCACGGGCGCGCCCCCGCTCGTGCGTACGGCGTCCGCCGCGACGCGCTTGAAGCCGGCGGGGGTCGGAAACCCGTCCTGCACTGAATATCCTTGTGGTCCCGCGGCGGCGCACTGGCGCGCCGGGGAAGGCAATTGCGCCCCTGAAATAGCTGATGCGGCCTCCGATTGCCAATTCTCGCAGGCGCACGGCGCTGCGGGCTCGGCCGCATTGGCGGCGTGCCGATCCGTGCTACAGACGAGCCCGCCGCGCAACCGCAACGCTCGAAATTGAAAGATGGATCGCCCTTCCATCCACGTCGTGATCGTCAACTGGAATTCGGGATCGCAGCTTGCGGAATGCCTGCAATCCTTCGCGGCGGTCGCAGCCGATGCCGTCGACGTCACGCGGGTGACGGTCGTGGACAACGCATCCGTGGACGGCTCGTGCGACGGGCTGCCCCCCTCGCCGCCCCTGCCGATCGTGACGATCCGCAATGCGGAAAATCGCGGCTTTGGGGCCGCGTGCAACCAAGGTGCGGCCCAATCGGACGCGGATTATCTCCTGTTTCTCAATCCGGACACGCGCCTGCTCGCGGGCGCGCTCGAGACGCCCGCGCGCTTCCTGCAGTCACCGGAGAACCATACGGTCGGTATCGTCGGCATCAGGCTTATCGATGCCGACGGGCACGTGACGCGCAGTTGCGCGCGCATGCCCACGCCCTGGTCGATGATCGGCAACAGCCTCGGCCTCGACCGGGTCATGCCGTCGGTGTTCCCTCCCCATTTCCTGACCGAATGGGCGCATGACGAGACGCGCGTCGTGGACCAGGTCATGGGTGCCTTCACGTTCATGCCGCGCGTTTTGTTTGAATCACTCGGCGGCTTCGACGAGCGCTTCTTCGTCTATTTCGAGGACCTCGACCTTGCGCGGCGCGCGAGCGCGCGCGGCTCACGCAGCGTCTATCTTGCCACCGCGCAGGCATTCCATCGCGGCCAGGGCACGACGTCCTCCGCGATCGGCGCGCGCACCTATCAGTTTTTCCGCAGCCGCATCCTGTTCGCGTTGAAATATTTCTCAAGTTCGGGCGTGGCACTTGTGATCGCCACGACGCTCACCTTGGAGCCGTTGGCGCGCACGCTCGCCGTTGCGATCGGCGGGCGTCCCGGATCCGTGACCGAGGTCATGCGTGCCTTCGCACGGCTGTGGTCGGACATGCCGGCGATACTGCGTACGCGTTGGAGATTGGACAAAACCTGAGGGAAGCCCGCGCCTAGCGCTTGGGCGGCGCCGATGCCGCCGGAGCATCACACCCCTTGTCGTGCGCCGAGCGGCCGGCAAATCGTATCTGCCCTCGCGTCTGCATCAGTTCGCTGCGATAGGCCATCCCGCCGAAGACGACTCCCTGCGTGGTCTCCTCCGCCTTCTTGATTTGTTCGACAAGGTCCTTTTCCCGGCCCGCCAGGGAGTTCTGAGTATTCTTGAGCTCCGTGCAGGTCTGCAGGTCGTAGCGGTCCTGCAAGATGATGCCGTACTCGACCGAACTGCCAACGCTGCCGCATCCCGCGCAAGCAAGCACGAGCACGACGGCGGCGCTGCGGACGAGCCTGCGCGGCATCGAACACCTCTGGAGCGTGATCGGCTCCGGCTGAATCAACGAGCGAATCTACCTTGTCGCGAACCCGCGCGCATGTCGCTCCCCAAATGTGACGCGAGCTTGATCGGCGCTGGCGCACGGGCAGGGAAAAGCGACATCTATTCGGCCGCGCGTGAGGATGCCGGAAGATCGAGCGTGAGCCCCGCCGCGAGCGCGTCCGCGCGGAACGCCTTGACGGCGTCGAGCGAAAGCTCAGCTCCGGTCTTGGAGCCGAGCGCCGGAAGCTTCTTGAGCACGTCGGCGGGTGCCGTGATGATGTGACACCTCATGTCGTGCGCCTCGATCACGTTGAAAACCTCGCGTGTGGACGCCCAGATGATCTCGACCGTCTCGGTGCGCCGCGCGCGTGCGACCGCCGCCCGCATGATCGGCCGGTAATCGATGCCGAGATCGCCAAGCCGGCCCGCGAACACGGAGACGCAGGCCGGAGCGCCACCGGCCAGCGCCTCGATCGCACGCAGCGCCTGTTCTTCCGTGAAGATCGCCGTCACATTGATCTTCACGCCGTCGCGCGACAGACCACGGACGGCGTCATAGAGCGTCTCGCCGCGCGTCGTGCTGACCGGGAGCTTGACGTAGACGTTCTCGCCCCAGGTGGTGATCGACCGCGCCTGCGCCACCATCTCGCCGATATCGTCGGAGAACACCTCGAAGGAGATATGCCGGTCGGGAACCGCGGCCACAAGATCGCGGCCGTAAGCCTCGTAGTCCGTCACGCCGGCCTTGCGTAGCAATGACGGGTTGGTCGTGAACCCCTTGATCCAGGGATTGCCCGCCATGTCGAGGATCTGCGCCTTGTCGGCGCCATCCGTGAACAGCTTGACGTTGATGTCCTCAAGTCGGGGGACGGGCGTTCCGCTCATCGGTCCACTCCAAATGGTCACGACCGGTTAGCATCCGCTCGGATGTCATGGCAATCACTGTGTAAGCTCATAGCTGGCGCGACACGCCGGAGCAGGCTAAAGCAGCCACGCCATGACGAAGGACCTGACGATCGTAACCGGCGGGGCGGGCTTCATCGGCTCGAACCTGGTCGAAGAGCTCGCCCGGCGCGATCGCCTCGCGGTCGTCATCGACGACTTCGCCGACGGGGACAAGTCCGACAACCTCACCCATTCGAACATCCATGCGCAGATCCCGTGGACGGCGGCATTCGACTGGCTGGACGGCCATGCCGATCGCGTTTCGCAGGTGTTCCACCTCGGCGCCATTTCCTCGACGACCGCGAGCGACATCCGGCTGCTGCTGGACAAGAACGTGCATTTCAGCAACGCCATATGGACCTGGTGCACCCGCCACGGCACGCCCCTGCTCTACGCCTCCTCTGCGGCAACCTACGGCGACGGGGAACGAGGCTTCTCCGACGCCATGGCGCTCGATCAGCTCAAGACGCTGGAGCCGATGAACCCCTACGGCCGCTCGAAGCAACTCGTCGATCTGCGCATCATGCGCTCGGTGGCAGCGGGCGAGCCCACCCCGCCGATCTGGTACGGCGTGAAGTTCTTCAACGTCTACGGGCCGCGCGAGCATCACAAGGGGGACATGCGCTCGGTCGCGCTCAAGCTCTACGAGAAAGTCCAAGCCGGCGGAACGATCGAGCTGTTCCGCTCTTACCGCCCGGAGTTCGCGGACGGCATGCAGTTGCGCGACTTCATCCACGTCAGTGACTGTGTCGACGTGATGCTATGGCTGATGACGCGCCGGCCGGAGAGCGGCATCTTCAACATCGGCACCGGCCGCGCCGAATCGTTTCTCGAAATCGCGAACGCGATCATCGCGACGACGCGGGCGCAGACCGAGATCCGCTTCGTCGACATGCCGGTCGCGATCCGCGAGCGCTATCAGTATTTCACGGAAGCCGATCTCGGAAAGCTGCGAGCCGCCGGATACAACGGACGCTTCCGCACGGTCGCGGAGGGCGTCGCCGACTACGTCCAGGCGCTGGCAGCCGGCACGCGGTAAGTCGGACCGGTCAGCAGCCGACCGCAACGGCAGTCGCGACGCCAGGTGCGCGCGCCAGGAATTCGTCGAGGTCGCCTTCAGGCGCTCCTGCTCTTATCCGCGCCCGATGCTGACATAGGTGAAGCCTCGGCTCGCCATTTCGGCCGGCTTGTAGATGTTGCGCAGGTCAATGAGCACCGGGCTGCGCAACGCGGCCTTCATGCGATCGAAATCAAGCGCCCGGAATTCATCCCACTCGGTGATGATGACGGCGGCGTCGGCATCCTGCAGGCACGCATAGGGCTCTGCGGCGGTCTTGAGCTCCGGCATCAGCCGGCGGGCCTCGGCCATGCCCACCGGATCATAGGCGAGGATGTCGGCGCCTTGCGCCGCCAGAGCCGGCAGGATGACGAGACTCGGAGCCTCGCGCATATCGTCGGTGTTGGGCTTGAAGGTGAGCCCGAGGATCGCGAGCTTCTTTCCGCGCACCGAGCCGCCACACGCGGCGATAACCTTGTCGGCCATCGCTCGCTTGCGCGCTTCATTCACCGCGATGACCGTCTCGACGATTCGCGTCGGAGCACCGTGAGCCGCCGCGATTGCCGCAAGCGCGGTTGTGTCCTTCGGGAAGCAGGAGCCGCCGAACCCCGGGCCCGCATGCAGGAATTTCGACCCGATGCGGCGATCGAGGCCCATTCCGCGGGCGACCTCCTGCACATTGGCACCGACGCGCTCGCACAGATCCGCCATCTCGTTGATGAAGGTGATCTTGGTGGCGAGAAAGGCGTTGGCTCCGTACTTGGTCAACTCGGCGGTGCGGCGATCGGTGAAAAGGATCGGGGTCTCGTTGATGAACAGCGGGCGGTAGAGCTCGCGGATGAGCTGGCGCGCGCGTTCATCATCGGTGCCGACCAGAATGCGGTCCGGGTGCTTGAAGTCCTCGATCGCCGCACCCTCGCGCAAGAACTCGGGGTTCGACACCACGGCCAACTGCGCCGCAGGTACGAGTTCGCGGATCAAGGCGTCGATCGCGTCGCCGGTCCCGACCGGGACCGTCGATTTGACGACGACAACCGTGAAGCCACTCAATTCGGCGGCGATCTCGCGCGCGGCTTCCATCACATAGGAGACGTCGGCCAGGCCGTCGCCGCGCCGCGACGGCGTGCCGACCGCAATCAGCAATACGTCGGCGCCACGGATCGCCGATGCGGTCGCGGTCGAGAACAACAGCCGCCCTCCGCGCGCGTTGCGCGCGACCAGCGCATCGAGCCCAGGTTCGAAGATCGGAATGCGACCTTCATTGAGCGCGCCGATCTTCGCTGCGTCCTTGTCGACGCACGTGACGACGTGTCCGAAGTCGGAAAAGCAGGCGCCGGATACGAGTCCAACATAGCCGGTACCAAGGACGGTGACGCGCAAAACATTCTCCTGAAAACGGCGTCAGCGATCGCGTTCGGGTGCGCGGCGGACGCCTCTGAAAGGGACGGCACACTCTATACGAGTCACCGCTTGGATGGTGCAACGGCCTGGATTGGCAAACGGATTGGTCAGCAGAATGACAACGGTTTTCTCTGGAGAAGCGACGGCCCGCTTGTCTCGAGAGATTCAAAATTGTCGTGCAGAATCAAATATATAGATGATGCCGCAGACAATCGCGGAGCCGAGGGCTTTTGGCGCGAGTCAAAGCACAGGACACGGCAGACGAGCGAATCATGGCCGTTCAGCCGCTCGCCTTCGCGCTGAGCGCCGAAGATATCCGCCCCACGATCGCGCAGATGATGTGTCCGACGGTGATATGCGCTGACGCGCGGGCGCCTCATCTACTCGCCGCGCGCACGGCGATTGAACCGCATGCGGATGTCCTCGTATGCGTCTCGCGCCGCCTTCTCGTCGTCAGCGGACGTTTGTCCCAGGCAGGATGCGTACACATCCATGGCGTCCCGATAGCGCAGCATGTCCTTCCTGCAGTCATCGGCATCGCTATCTTTGGCAAACGGAACCGTCTGAACGGCGCAAGCCGGAGCGTCCGGCTTGAGACAGGCCGCGCCCGCCGAGCCCACCATCAAGAGCGCGATGGCAACGGACGCGAAAGTCACATTCCTCATCGCGAAGCAATCCCCTCAAACGAGAGGAGACGATGCTGCCCGAGATGCCTCTCTTTGGCTAGCTGCCTTTACCCCTGTCGGGCCCGAGTTGGCGTTCCTCAGGGAAGGGTTGAGCGCGCTCGAGACAGAACAAGCTGAAGCGGGTGGTCCTCGCCCCTGCCCGCGGCCAAGGATCGGGCGTCAATGCGCGATCCAGAATACGACCGCGGTCGCAAGCCCGAGCAGCAGGCTCGCCCGATCCTTGAGCGCGAACACGACCGGGTCGTCGTGCAGCTCCAGGCGCTGGCTGAGCAGCCAGATCCGCATCAACCAGAGCGAGATGAGCGCCGGGATCGCGTAGAGCCAGTCCGCCGCGCGATAGAAACCCGACGGCGCGGCGTCGTTCGTCAGGTAGAGCAGCATGATGAGGATGGACATGATGCCGATACCGACGCCGAAACTGAGCGTGATCGGCCAGTCGTCGCCGCGGTAGCCACGCCCGGCGATCTCCTCCGCGTCGACGCGTGCCGCGCGCAGCACCTCGCCGTGCCGCTTCGCAAGCGCGAGCGAGAGGAAGAAGGCGAGCGCGAACGACAACAGCCAGGGCGATTGGGCGAGATCGATCACCTGCACGCCCATCACGATGCGCAGCGTGAACAGGACGCCGATCACGAACACGTCGAACAGCGCGATCCGCTTGAAGGCGAGCGAGTAGGTCGTGGTCAGCAGCACGTAGATTAGCAGCGTCGCCGCAAAGGCGGGCGCGAGCAGATAGGCGCCGATGAACGCCCCGAGGATCATGAGCGGTGGCGCGATCATGCCGACGGCGATCGGCAGTTCGCCGCTCGCGAATGGCCGCCGTCGCTTGGTCGGATGGTGGCGATCGGCCTCGAGATCGGCGAGATCGTTGATCATGTACGTCGCGGAGGCGACCGCGCAGAGCGCCAGAAAGCCGAGCGCGATGGCGAGAATCTTGGCCGGATCCCCATAGGCATGCCCGACGAACAGCGGCACGAACATGAGCAGGTTCTTCGACCACTGATGCATGCGCAGCGCGCGCAGGAACGCCGGGATGCGCTTGGCACGCGCATCGAGCGAAGCGACGACCGGCACCCCTGCCGCAACCACCGCCGCAGCCGTGCCGCGACTGACATCGCACAGGATGACGCCGCGAGCGGCGCGAAACAGCGGCAGATCGGCGTCCGCGTCGCCCGCGTAGATGAAGCCGCCTGGAAAGCGATCGCGCACATAAGCGAGCTTCGCCTCGCCCTTGAGATTGTGCACGCCGTCGCTGCCGGTCGCGCTGTCGAATACGCCGAGCTGCGCCGCGACCGCGTCCGCGACGGCTTGGTCGGAAGCCGTCACCAGATGGATGCCGCGCCCGCGCGCCTTTTCCTGCGTCACAAGGTCAACGAGCTCGCGGCGAAAGGGTAGGCTGCTTGGATTGGGCATGCAGCGTTGAGCGACGTGGCGCTTGAATGCCGCAAGCCCCCGACGCGCCAGCACAAGCAGGCTGGATGCGGCCGCCAGCGGCTCGCGCGCCGCAAGCTTCGCGACGCTTTCGTAGAGCGTATCGGTCCGCGTCAGGGTTCCGTCGAGATCAACCACAAGCGGGACGCTGAGCTCGATTTCCATTGCCCTTGACGCCGAATTTGCACGTGCCAGCCGTCCGCGGTGCCGCGACCGAATGCGACAAGGCAGTCTATATAGCTTCCGTAAACCGCGTGCGAGGGCGTTTTGCAACAATGCTACACCCGAATGCCGCTGCTCTTGCACGCAAACTCACATGATTCGTGAGGTCATTATATCTTTGGGGCGCCAAAGCCCCTTTACGCCCGCCCAGACGCGATGCATATAGCTGCGCGTCTTGATTTCTCCGAGAATCCAAATTGATCCACGTTAACGAATTCGAAGCTGACCTGCAGCGATGGGCCATTGTGTCAATTGAGAGAGGGGCAGGTGACGCCGGGAGAGCCGACTAGGACGCCCGTGCCAGGGCCGCGCGTCGCTGTCCTGATTCCGTGCTTCAACGAGAGCACGACGATCGCCGACGTCGTGGCGGCATTTCGTAGTGCGCTGCCGCAATCATCGATCCATGTCTACGACAACAATTCGAACGACGGAACCGGCGCGGTCGCGCGCGCCGCGGGCGCGACCGTCCGTCACCACGCCCAGCAGGGCAAGGGGAATGTGGTACGGCGCATGTTCGCCGACATCGACGCGGACATCTACGTGCTGGTCGACGGCGATGCGACCTACGATGCGCCGAGCGCCCGGCCGATGATCGCGGCGCTTCTCGATGACCAGTTGGATATGGTCGTTGGCGCGCGCGTCCACACCGATGAAGCAGCCTATCGCCTCGGCCACACGGCCGGGAACCGGCTGCTGACCGGGTTCGTCGCCATGGTGTTCGGGCGGACAATCGTCGACATGCTCTCAGGTTATCGCATCCTGTCGCGCCGCTTCGTGAAGTCGTTTCCCTCGCTGTCGCGCGGATTCGAAATCGAAACCGAGCTGACCATCCACGGGATCGAGCTCGGCGTTCAAGTGCGGGAAATTTCGACGCCCTATTTCGCGCGTCCCGAAGGCTCGACCTCCAAGCTCAGCACCTGGAGCGACGGCATTCGTATCCTGCGGACCATCGTGCGGCTCTATCAGTCGGAACGCCCGCTCGCCTTCTTTTCCGGCCTTGGCCTGATTCTAGCCGTGATCGCCGTCGCGCTGGCGACGCCGGTCGTGCTCACCTTCCTGAGCGAAGGCCGCGTGCCGCGCCTCCCGACCGCGGTGCTCGCGACCGGCATGATGCTCAGCGCTTTCCTGTCGTTTGCTTGCGGTGTCATCCTCGACACCGTCACGCGGGCGCGCCGCGAGCTGAAGGTGCTCGCCTATCTTGGCTACAGCGCGCCGGATTTCGA
>CAYZMR010000142.1:0-10019 GCA_964479515.1 uncultured Hyphomicrobiales bacterium
TTCTTGCCGTTGCGACTGGTTGCGTTGTGCTGCGTCGACACCACGACCTTGGTGCAGCCGATCGCCTGGCCGTCGACGTATTGAACGGTAACCTGGCTCTTGGCGTCGGGCTGCAGGTCGAACAGCTTGCCCGAGCGGCGCTGCTCGGACAGCGTGCGCAGGATGCGGTGCGCGAAGAAGATCGGCGCCGGCATATACGAGCCCTTCTCGTAGACCTCGCTCTCCGTGCAGGCGAAACCGAACATCATGCCCTGGTCGCCGGCGCCTTCCTCCTCGGCGCCCTTCTTCTTCTTGGCGTCCACGCCCATCGCGATGTCGGGCGACTGGCCGTGGAGGAGCACCTCGACGTCGGCGCCGTAGTATGAAAAGCCGTCCTGGTCGTAGCCGATGTCCTTGACGACGCCGCGCGCGATGTTGGTGATCAGTTCCCGGTCCACGACGGCCTTGTCGCCGTGCTTGTGAAACAGCGGTGCCTGGCCGCGGCCTTCGCCCGCGATCACGATCTTGTTGGTGGTCGTCAGCGTTTCGCAGCCGAGCCGCGTATTCACCAGGCTGTCGTCGGCGATCCCGAGCTTGACGTCGTTTTCAATGAAGGCGTCCAAGATCGCGTCGGAGATCTGATCGCACACCTTGTCGGGATGGCCTTCGGACACGGATTCGCTGGTGAACAGGTAGCTCTTGCGGGACACTGGAAAATACTCCTGGCGGTCAATCCGTTACCGCGGCCGCGGCTCGGTGGCGGCGTTTCTTGCAGCGTGACGCCGCGCGGTCAAGACGTGGGCTGAAGTGGGCGGATGGGGCCAGCAACGCTTGGGCGGCGCCGCATCATGACGGCTCGTCCTGGCCCGCCATCTCCTCAACCAGTTCAACGATGCGCCGGCGCAGCTTCGCGCTCTTGAGCCGCATGAAGGCCTTGGTGAGGCTCAGTCCGTCGGTCGTCGCGAGGAAATCGGTGACGTAGGCCGGAGAGGGCGCTTCGCCGAGGTTTGAAGGCCTCCCGGGCGGCGCCGGCGCGCCCTCGAAGAAAAACGACACCGGAACCTGGAGGATCAGCGAAATCTGCTGCAGCCGGCTCGCGCCGATCCGGTTGGTGCCCTTCTCGTATTTCTGTACTTGCTGGAAGGTCAGGCCGAGCGCGTCGCCGAGCTTCTCCTGGCTCATGCCCAACATCATCCGGCGCATGCGCACCCGGCTGCCGACATGCTTGTCGATCGGGTTCGGCGCCTTCTTGGCCATCACACCCTCCTCTGGGGGCTCCCGGGGGCATGCAACTTCATGCACGCCTCGCGAGAAAGCAACGGCGGATCTGCGCGTTTCTATTCGCCCCCGCGTAACGTAACGGGGTCATGGCGCCGAAGGCAACTAATGGTAACGCGATGCCGTTGTATTTTGTTGGTATATTATTGGCCGGAATGTGTATTTCGGTGGATAACTCAGCGCGACCAAAGGCGGCGACGCAGCACGAGGGCGAACCCCGCCATGATCACGAGGAGCGCCGGCCCGTCGCCGAAGCGGACATAGGGCGTCGGATCGATCGGCTGCGGGAGCGGCGCATCGAGGACTCCTTCTATTCCGAGCGGCAACGAGGCGACGATCCGCCCGAGCGGATCAACCACGGCGGAGATTCCGGTATTGGCGGCGCGCACCAGCGGCAGCCCCTGTTCGATCGCGCGGACCCGCGCCTGCTGGAAGTGCTGGTAGGGACCGGTGCTGTTGCCGAACCAGCCGTCATTCGTCAGGTTCACCAGCCAGCCCGGTCGTTCGGCGCGCGGTACCGCCTCGCCGGGAAAAACGATCTCGTAACAGATGAGCGGTAGGAACGCGGGCGCGCGCGGCGCGGTGAGCGGCTTGCGGACGTCGCCCGGGATGTAGCCGCCGCGCACCTTGGTGAGCTGCATCAGCCCGAGGCTCTCGAGGAAGTCCTGAAACGGCAGATACTCCCCAAACGGCACCAGATGCATCTTGTCGTAGACCGACAGGATCGAGCCGTCGTGATCGATCACGTAGATCGAATTGTAGGCGCGCACGACGCCCGGCGTCGGCACCATGCTGGCCGGCCGCGCGGCGCCCGTGATCAGCACCGTGCCGGGAGGAAGAAGCGCGGCGATCTGTGCGAGCGCATCGGCTTCGCGCGCGAGAAAGAACGGAAATGCGGACTCCGGCCAGATCAGGTGCGTCACGTCGCGCACGCCGGTCGAGTCGGGACCGGTCGCACGATCCGATAGCGCGAGATAGCGGCCCATCACCGATTGCTTGGCGGAGTAGTTGAACTTCTCATCCTGCGTCAGATTGGGCTGCATGATGCGCAACTTGACGCCGGCGACGAACTGCGTTGGCGTCTGCGCGAGGCGCACCGCGCCATACACCGCCAGGGCGGCGAGGACGGCGAGCGCCGCTAGCAACGGCATGTAAGGTCGCCGCGTGTCGGTCAGCTCGTCGACGAGGACTGCCGGGCTTGCGAACAGCAGCACCGCGAAGAACGTCAGCCCCCAGATGCCGATCAGCGCGGACGCCTGCGCGAGCACCAGCGGCCCCGTCAACGCATAGCCGAAGAGGTTCCAGGGAAAACCGGTGAGCACGTGGCCGCGCAGCCATTCGGTCGCCGTCAGCGCGAGAGCGAGCGCGACGATGCGCAGCGGTCCGCGCGTCCACAACAGTCGCGCGAGCGCGAAGGCGAGCGCGGTGAACAGCGCAAGACCGACCGGAAGGCCGATCATGGCGACTGGAAGCAGCCACGCGAATGTCTTGGCGTCGACCAGGAACGCAAGACCGATCCAGTAGAGGCCGGCGAGAAAATAGCCGAAGCCGAACCACCAGCCGGTCACAGCCGCCGTGATCACGCCGCCGAGCTGGCCCGCGGATGCGCCTTCGAGCAGCCAGACCACGACCGGAAACGTGATGAAGAGAACCGGCCACGCATTGAAAGGCGCTAGGCCGAGCGTCGACAGGGCCCCCGCCGCGAAGGCCAGCGCCGCGCGCCGCCAGCCCCAGGAGAGCACCACCGCGTGCGAAAGCCGGATGAGCCGGCCCGTCCGCGCGTCGGTCACGACGATCCCGTGGCGGATGGCGGCCTGTCCGTGCTCGAGGGCGGGTGTTCGCCCGCCGCCGGAGCGATCGTCACGTCGATGTCGCGCCGCCGCGCGGTGCGGTCCTGTCGCGCCGGCCGGTCCTTGGCGCGCGTGATGCGGACTTTCTTCAGGCGGCGCGGGTCAGCATCGAGCACCTCGATCTCGAAGCCGGTCGGACCGGGCACGACCTCGCCGCGCGAAGGCAGGCGTCCGACGCGCGACATGATGTAGCCCGCGAGCGTGTCGACTTCGTCGGCGACCTCGCCGACGCTGAATTCCGCGCCGACGGTTGCGACGACGTCTTCGATGTTGGCGCGCGCATCGGCGAGAAACGAGCCGTCGTGTTGCCGGACGATGGCGGGCGTCTCATCCTCGTCGTGTTCGTCCTCGATGTCGCCGACGATCTGCTCGACGATGTCCTCGATCGAGACGATGCCGTCGGTGCCGCCATATTCGTCGATCACGAGGGCGAGGTGGATGCGCGTCGCCTGCATCTTGGCGAGCAGGTCGAGGGCGGGCATCGACGGCGGCACGAACAAGAGCTCGCGGATGATCTTCGTCGCCGACAGCGACACCGAGAGATCGATCGCCTTGAGATCGAGACCCGCCGGGAACGGCTTGCGGCGCTTGGCGTTCTTCGCCGGACCGACGGTCGCGCGGCGCACCATGTAGCCGATCACGTCGCGGATGTGCACCATCCCGATCGGGTCATCGAGCGTGTCGTTGTAGACGACGAGCCGCGAATGAGCGACGCCTTCGAACACCTTGATCAGATCGCCGAGCGCGATGTCCTGCTGAACCGCGATGATGTCGGCGCGCGGCACCATCACGTCGTCGATCCTGCGCCCGCGCAGCGCGAGGATGTTCTGCAGCATCGTGCGCTCTTCCGGCGAGAAGCCGGTTTCGCCGGAGGAGCCGGCTTCGAGCACGACCTGAAGATCGGCGCGGATCGAGCTCGGTTTCCAGCCGAACACCGCGCGCAGCATGCGATGCAGCCAGCTTTCGCCGCCCTCGCGCGCGACCGCGCTCGGGCGCGGCACCGGCACGGGAAGGTTCACGCGTTCGGCAGGACCGCTGATCGTGTCGCTGCGACTTGGCGCATCGGTGTCGGGCATGGCCGTTAAGGTCGGCTCTCGGTCTCGTGCGTCAGGTAAGGATCAGGCACGTCGAGGCGCGCGAGGATCGCGCGCTCGAGCTGCTCCATGGTTTCCGCTTCAGGCTCTGATTCGTGATCGTAGCCCAAGAGATGGAGAAATCCATGCACGGCGAGGTGGGCAAGATGGTGGGCGATCGGCTTGTCTTCGGCTTTCGCCTCGCGCGCCGTCGTCTCGTAGGCGATCGCGATGTCGCCGAGATGAACCCGGGAACCGGCATGCGCCGGCGCGGCTGACGGGAACGACAGCACGTTGGTCGGCGTGTCGATCCCGCGCCATTGCCGGTTGAGCGCGCGGACCGATGCATCGTCGGTCAGCGCGACGGCGATCTCAGTGCCGGCCCGCGACGCGTCGGTCGCCGCGGCGGCCTGTGCGATCGCGCGCCGCACGGTTTGCTCCGCGTCGATTTCGGCGGCCCAGAGCGGCGACTCGACGATGATGTCGACCGCGGGCACGCGCGCCTGCGCGGCGAGTGCCTGGATCATTCGCCTACTCCGCGCTTACGCAGGGAAGCAAGCGCCGCCTTGTCGTATGCGTCCACGATGCGGGCAACGAGCTCATGGCGCACGACGTCTTCGGTCGTGAAGGCGACGTGACCGATGCCTTCGACGTCGGCGAGCACGCGAACGGCCTCGGCGAGGCCCGAAGTCTGGCCCGACGGCAGATCGACCTGGCTCGGATCGCCGGTCACGATCATGCGGCCGTTCTCGCCGAGCCGGGTCAACGCCATCTTCATCTGCATCGAGCTCGTGTTCTGCGCCTCATCGAGGATCACGACCGCGTTCGACAGGGTACGGCCGCGCATGAAGGCGAGCGGCGCGATCTCGATCTCGCCGGTCTGCAGCGCGCGCTCCACGATGCGGGCATCCATCAGATCGAACAGCGCGTCGTAGATCGGGCGCAGATAGGGATCGACCTTCTCGCGCATGTCTCCCGGCAGGAAGCCGAGCCGCTCTCCCGCCTCGACCGCCGGGCGCGACAGCACGATGCGATCCACTTCCTTGCGTTCGAACAGCGCGACCGCGTAGGCGACCGCGAGCCAGGTCTTGCCGGTGCCGGCGGGGCCGGTGCCGAAGACGAGCGAATGGCGCTTGAGCGCACGCAGATACGCGTCCTGTCCGGCGGTGCGCGCGCGCACCGGCCGCTTTCTCAAGTTGATCTCCTCGAAGCTCGGCCGCGCGGCGGCCGGATCGAAATCGAACAGGGAGCCCTGCGCGATCGCAAGGCGGATGGCGCCCTCGACGTCGCCCTGCGCCACGTCGTGGCCACGCTTGAGCTGCTCGTAGAGATTCATCAGCACACGGCGCGCCTGCTCGCAGGCCTCGCGCGAGCCTTCGATGGTGACCTGGTTGCCGCGCGAGTCCGCGACCACGTTGAGGCGACGCTCGATCAGCGCGAGGTTCTGCCCGTACTGGCCGAACAGCGCCGAGGCGAGGCGATTGTCGTCGAAGGTCAGCACGGCCTGCGTGGTCGCGCTCTCGCCGATCTCTTGGCCGGAGGGGGCGAGCGATTCGTTGTCGGGGGGCGCGTTGCGCAACGAGCTAGGCTCCCATGGCGGCAAATGCCGCGAATGCGGGCTTGGTCGCTTGCGCCGCGGGCACGGCGAGCGCCCCGAACAGGCTGTTCGTTCCGATATCCGTCACCGTGACGGCTGCCATCTCGCCGATCATGCCTTCGTCCGCCATCACCTGCACCGGCTGGAGATATGGCGAGCGGCCGGTAAGCTGGCCAGGGAGGCGGCCCGGCTTTTCCAGGAGAACGTCGAAGGTCAGCCCGCGGCAGCGCGCGTTGAACGCTGTCTGATGGCGGTTGATCGCGTCCTGCAGCCGCGCGAGCCGTTCGGCTTTCACGTCTTCGGCGACCTGCTCATCCATGGTGGCGGCAGGCGTACCGGGACGAGGCGAGTACTTGAACGAAAACGCGCCGGAATATCCGACCTCGTCGACGATGCGCAGCGTGTCGCGGAAATCGGCCTCGCTCTCGCTTGGGAAGCCAACGATGAAGTCGGAGGTGAGCGCCAAATCCGGACGCGCGGAGCGAAGCCGCTCGATCGCGCGCAGATAGTCGGCGCGGGTGTGGCGGCGGTTCATGGCGGAGAGGATGCGATCCGATCCCGACTGGACGGGAAGGTGAAGCTGCGGGGCAAGCTGCGGCAGGTCGCGATGGACCGCGATCAGGCTGTCGTCGACGTCGCGCGGATGGCTCGTGGTGTAGCGCAGCCGCGCGATGCCGGGCACCTCCGCGACGCGCGTGAGCAGCCGCGCGAGGGTCCAGGCGCGTCCGTCGGGCCCTTCGCCGTGATAGGCATTGACGTTCTGCCCAATCAGCGTGACTTCGCGCACACCGGCCTCGGCGAGATCGCGCACCTCCGCGGTGATCGCTGCGACCGGGCGCGAAAGCTCCGAACCGCGCGTGTAAGGCACCACGCAGAAGGTGCAGAACTTGTCGCAGCCCTCCTGCACGGTCACGAACGCCGTGACGCCGCGCGCGCGCGTCGCGGCCTTCGTGGGCGACGCGAGGAATGCGAATTTGTCCTCGGCCGGAAATTCAGTCTCGACCACGGACGCGCGCTCGGCGCGCGCGAGCAGCTCAGGCAGCCTATGATAGCTCTGCGGCCCGACCACCAGGTCGACGGACGGCGCGCGGCGGGTGATCTCGTGGCCCTCTGCTTGGGCGACGCAACCCGCGACCGCGACCGTCACGCGGCGGCCGTCACGGGCGGCGTCCTGTTTGAGCCGGCGCACGCGGCCGAGCTCGGAATAGACCTTCTCGGCCGCCTTCTCGCGGATGTGGCAGGTATTGAGGATGATGAGGTCGGCATCCTCGGGCGCCTGCGTCTCGATGAAACCCTCAGGCGCGAGCAAGTCCGCCATACGATGGGAATCGTAGACGTTCATCTGGCAACCGTAGGATTTGACGTAGAGCTTGCGAGGTCCGTTCATTCGGCTCGTATACTCGGTCTTAAGTTGCTGCTTTACCTGGACAATCCTGTCCGCCGGATGGCCGGCGCAGCACGCAGCCTGTCTTAGCGGGATTCCGCGCAAAAGGGAACGGTTGAAGGCATCAAGCAGCCGGCTTCGGTGCGCCGGCGCCCCCGCGCAAGGCCGCGACCGTCAATCTTCGCACGGACGCCTCCAGGTCCTTGGCCAGCGCCTTCCTGTCGGCTTCGCCGTTATAGGCGATCGGTTCACCCCAGGTCATGACCACGTCGATCGCGCCACGGCGCAGGACGCCGGTGAGATGCGGGACGAGGTGCATATCGCCGTACCAGGCGGCGAGCGGACGCCGCTGGCGCCCCAGCGGCAGACCCTGAAAGCCCACATAGGCAACCGAGAGCGGTTGAATCCAGACCTGCTGCACGTGTTCGGCGGCTGCGAGCGCGTCGCGCGCGGCGCCGATCAGAGCGGTGCGGAACGGCAGCACGCGGTTGCCGTCGCCCGCGGTCCCCTCGCCGAACAGCACGACCGGATCGCCCTCGGCGAGCCGTTGGGCGATCTCCGCATTGACCTCGTCGGTCTTGTGGCGCCGCGAGCGGTCGACGAACACCGATCGCTGCAACTTGGCGAGGAGGCCGAAGAACGGCCAGCTTGCGATCTCGTGCTTGGCGACGAACACGACCGGCGCGGCCGACGTGATGACCGAGATGTCGAGCCAGGACGCGTGATTGGCGACGATCAGCAGCGGATGCGCGTTCATTGGCGCGCCGACGACGCGCACGCGCACGCCGAGCAATGCGCACATGGTGCGGTGGTAGAACACCGGTATGCGCCGCCGCAGCGGACGCTTGAGCGCGACGGCCGCCCACTGCACCGGCATCAGCGGGAGGGTGATCACGGCGACGGCAATGAGGATCGAAACCAGGCGCAGCATCACCGCTTATTCTTGCTGTCGTCGAGCGGTACGGCATAAAGCTCGAGCCGGTGTTCCACCAGCCTGTAGCCGAGCTTGCGCGCCACTTCGGCCTGCAGGCGCTCGATCTCCTCGGACTGGAATTCGATCACTTCGCCGGTGCGCAGGTTGATCAGATGATCGTGATGCGCGTCGGGGATCTGCTCATAGCGCGCGCGCCCTTCGCGGAAATCATGGCGCTCGATGATGCCGGCATCTTCAAATAGCTTCACCGTGCGGTAGACCGTCGAGATCGAGATGTGCTCGTCGATCGCGTGGCAGCGGCGGTAAAGCTCCTCCACGTCCGGATGGTCGGCCGCGCCCGCGATCACGCGCGCGATCACGCGCCGCTGCTCGGTCATGCGCATGCCCTTGGCGGCGCATTGCGCTTCGATGAAGTTGAGCTTGGGCGCGGTCACGACCTCAAGGTCCGTCGTTGCTCCGGCAACACGTAGCATAGGGAGAGCCCCGGCGCGCGTCCATCAGCGGCCGGTCAGCTGAGGTTGCGCCGCAGCACCAGCGCGTTGGTCGGCTGGCCCGCGGAATGCCCGTAATATGCGGGTCTGCGGCCGACTTCGCCAAACCCCGCGCGGGCATAGAGCCGCCGCGCCGGCTTGTTGCTCTCGTCGACCTCCAGGAAGACCGCCCGCAGGCCGTAACCCGCGAGGCGGCGGAGATGGAGATCGAGCAGGCGGCGCGCAAGGCCGCGACCGCGCCAGGAACGCGCGACCGCGACGGACAGGATTTCGGCCTCGTCCGCGGCGCGGCGCGACAGGATGAAGCCGACGGTCGCGCGGCCGTTCGCGGCTCGGTCGGCGACGACGTTGCGAGCGGTGAGCAGTTGCTCGAATTCGTGCTCGCTCCAGCCGCGATTGAAGGACGCCGCATGCAGGGCCGCGAGGGCCGCTGCGTCGCGCGGGCCGGCCACCGACAGCGCCGGTTCGGCGCGCCCCCAAATGCGCCGCAGCAGCGCCCTCATCGTCGCGGCAGCCGCCCGGCATCCTGCGGCCGTGCGTCCGGCCGGCGCAGATAGAGGGGCTTGGGCGGCGAACCCTCATCGCGCGCGGCAGCGCCCAGCCGCGCGACCCAACCGATGTCGGGAGCGGCGCGCTCGTCGACGCGCGGCATCGCCGCGCCGCTCGGCCAGCGCGCGGCGACCAGCATCGCGCCCGATCCGGTGATCACCGTCGGCTCCACGACCGCGGCGCGGACCGCATTGCTGGCGAGATCGAGCCGCGGCGGCACGGTGGTCACGCCGGTCGGAGCGAATATCTGGAAATAGACGTTGTCGTTGCGCGCGTCGATCGCCGTAATGATCGCCTCCTGCGCGCGTGCCGCGACCTGCGGCGCCGCCAGCGCCGAGAGCGTGGAGAGCCCGATCGCAGGCTTACCGGCCGCGAGCGCAATGCCGCGCGCCGCCGATATGCCGACGCGCAAGCCGGTGAAGCTTCCGGGGCCGACCGTCACGGCGATCCGATCGAGCTCGGCGAACTCGCACTGCGCGGCGTCCATGACCCGCGCGATCATGGGCATCAGAGCTTCGGCGTGGCCGCGCGCCATGGGGAGCGACTCGGCCGCCAGCATCTCGCCGCTCGTCGTGTCGAGCACGCCGGCCGCGCAGACTTCCAGCGCCGTATCGATGGCCAGGATGCGCATGAAGACTAAGAGCCCCGCCTCACACGCAGACGAACGCGATCCCCCGATCGCGCAAGGTCACGCCAGACTCAGATCGGCCGCACCTCGGTCACGTCGGGCACGAAATGGCGCAGCAGATTCTGGATGCCGTGCTGCAGCGTCGCGGTCGAAGACGGACAGCCCGAGCACGAGCCCTTCATCGCGAGAAAGACCACGCCATCCTTGAAGCCGCGGAACGTGATGTCGCCGCCGTCATTGGCGACCGCCGGGCGCA